>CAYRIT010000008.1:0-38184 GCA_964424415.1 uncultured Hydrogenophaga sp. | reverse complement strand
GCCACCTCGGCGCGGTATGGGCCCGTCTTTGCCCCGGGTGCCGGGGATGCCGGGGGTATAGTTTCGGGCGAAGGCATTGCCGCACCCCGTCCAATCACCGCCGCACCGGCCACAGGAGGATTCCATGCACCCCTTGATTTCCCGTTGTTTCACCTGGGTTAGCGCCCTGCTGCTGGCCACCAGCCTCACTGGCTGTGGCTACAACGATTTCCAGCGCCTCGACGAGCAGAGCAAGTCGGCCTGGTCGGAGGTGCTCAACCAGTACCAGCGTCGCGCCGACCTGATTCCCAATATCGTCGCCACGGTCAAGGGCGAGGCCAATTTCGAGCAGGAAACGCTGACCAAGGTGATCGAGGCGCGCAGCAAGGCGACCGCGATCCAGGTGACGCCTGAGATGGTCAACGACCCGGCCGCGATGGCGAAATTCCAGGCCGCACAGGGTGAGGTGAGCAGCGCACTCAGCCGCCTGATGGTGGTGGTGGAGCAGTACCCCAACCTCAAGGCCAACCAGGCGTTCAGCGACCTGCGGGTGCAGCTCGAGGGCACCGAGAACCGCATCACCGTGGCGCGCAACCGCTACATCCAGACCATTCAGGAATACAACGTGCTGCAACGCAGCTTCCCGACCAACCTCACCGCCATGGTGTTCAGCTACCCGGCCAAGGCCAACTTCCGGGTGGAGAATGAAGCCGCGATCTCGGTCCCGCCCACAGTGGATTTCAACAAGAAATGAGTCTCCCGGCCCACGCGCATCCGCTGGTCCGTCGGTTGGCGCGCCTGGCCCACGGGTGGCGCGCGGTCGTGCTGGCCGGGCTGCTGGGCACCGCGTGTGTGCTGGCCGGTGCGCAAGGGGTGCAGGCCTTGCCCGCACTGAGTGGCCGCGTCATCGACCAGACCGGGACACTGGACGCGGCGAGTGTCGCGTCACTGGAAGCCAAGCTCGCTGCGTTCGAGCAGGAGCTGGGTTCTCAGGTGGTGGTGCTGATGGTCGAGACCACCGCGCCGGAAGACATCGCCGACTACACCCAGCGCCTGGGCGACGCCTGGAAGATCGGGCGCAAGAACGTGGGTGACGGCGTGCTGTTCGTGATAGCCAAGGACGACCGGCGCCTGCGCATCGCCACCGCCAAGACACTGGAAGGTGCCATTCCCGATCTGCTGGCACGGCGCATTCTGGACCAGGTGGTCACACCCGCGTTCCGTCAGGGTGACTACGCCGGCGGCATCGATGCCGGCGTGGACCAGATCCTGGCCCGCATCCGTGGCGAGGATCTGCCGCTGCCCGACGCGACACAGCAACCCGGCACGACCGGTGATCTGAGCTGGCCCGATTTGTTGATCTTTCTGGCTTTTGCGGTGCCCATGGCGGCCGCCGTGTTGCGCGGTATTTTTGGCAACAAGCTGGGTACGCTGCTCACCGGCCTGGGCGCCGGTGGCCTGGCCTATGCACTGACCACCGTGTTCTGGATCGCGGTAGGCGCGGGTCTGCTCGGCATGGTCGCGGCCTTGTTCATGCAACACCTGCCGGCGCAGAGCAGCTCTGGGCGCGGCGGCCGGGGTGGCCCCTGGGGCGGCGGCGGATTCGGCGGCCGAGGGGGCGGTGGATTCGGCGGCGGCGGGGGGTTCAGCTCCGGTGGCGGTGGCAATTTCGGCGGCGGCGGTGCCTCCGGCAGCTGGTGAAGGAGCGCGCGCGATGGTGAATGTGGGTCGGCTTGTTCGCCACTTGTGGTTCGACGTGGGCGATGTGCGCCGCGTGGTGCCCGACGACATGGCCCAGCGCCTGGCGCGTCGGGTCGCGGCCAGCGAGTGCCGCCACACCGGGGAAGTTCGGCTGTGTGTCGAAGCGTCACTGCCCGCGGGCGAGGTCTGGCAGACCGGCTCAACCGAGTCTCTGCCGCTTCGGGTGCGGGAGCGCGCGCTGGGCTGGTTCGGTCGCCTGGGCATCTGGGACACGGAACACAACAACGGTGTGCTGATCTATCTGCTGCTGGCCGAGCGGGCGATCGAAGTCGTGGCCGATCGAGCGCTCACGCAGCGTGTGGCGCCGGCCCAGTGGCAGGCGATGGTCACCGGGCTTGGGGACTGCCTGCGCGCGGGTGACGTGGAAGGCGGCCTGACCCAGGCCCTGGAAGCGGTGTCGGCGGTTCTGGTGGCGCACTTCCCTGCGCCCGAAGGCTGGCAACGCGCCAACGAACTGCCCGACTGCGTGGTGCGGGTCTAGCACCCGCGGCGCCCTGCCCCTTGCTCAGCGCGGCGGCGGTTTGTGGGGGGTGCGGCTGTTCATCACCACCTGCAGCTCCTGCTGCAAGGCCTTGTTCATCTGGGCGAAGGTGCGCAGCTTGCGGGTGGTGTCGCGAAGGCGGTCGGCCATGCGCTTGGAGATCGCCAGCAACAGGCGCGCGCCCACGCGTGGCTCGTCCTTGAGCAGACGCATGAGGGCGGTGCGCGACAAGACGGCGGCGTAAATCTGCGTGGTGGCGGTGCAGGTGGCCGAGCGCGGCGAGCCGTCGAGCACGCCCATCTCGCCGATCAGGTGTCCCGGGCCAATGACATTGACCACCATGGACTCCTGCAGCCCTGGCAGCTCGTTCTCCACCGCGATGTCGCCTTCCAGCACGAGCAGCATGTAATCGTTCTGCTTGACCTCGCCTTCCTGAATGAAGACGGTGCCGGCGGCGATGCGCTTGGGCCGCATGTAGGCCACCACCTTGAAGGCGTCGGCAAGGGTGAGATCGTCGAGCGCGCTGGTGGTCACGAGCAAACGTGCAGCGACCTCTTCGGGCGCCATGTCCGGGCTCTCAAAGATCGATGAGACCGAGTGGCTCATGAAGAACCCTGCCCTTTCAGCGGAAGGCAGAGAAAGCGCAGCGGCAGCACGAAAAAAATCCGGCACAAGGCCGGATTCGACGCAGACAGGCGATCCACCGCCCGTCTCACTTTTTCTGGCGGTATTTGCGCAAGGCAGCGATCTGCGCCGCCATCACAGCCAGCTCCGACGTGGCCTTGGCCAGATCGATATCGCTGGCGGCGTTCTTCACCGCTTCTTCGGCCTGCCGGCGCGCCTCAATGGCCTTGGCCTCGTCGAGGTCGTTGCCACGGATGGCCGTGTCCGACAGCACGGTGATGTGGTTGGGCTGCACTTCCAGAATGCCACCGGCCACGAACACAAACTCTTCACCGCCCTCGGCCTTCTCGATGCGCACGGCGCCGGGCTTGATGCGCGTGATCAGGGGAATGTGGCCAGGCAGGATGCCGAGCTCACCGGCCTCGCCCGGCAGCGCCACGAACTTGGCGTCTCCCGAGAAGATGGACTCCTCGGCGCTGACCACATCGACGCGGATGGTGCTCATATGTACTCCTGTAAAAAGTCGAAGGAAAGCAAGTCATCGGGTGTCCGGCTAAGCGGTGCGCGGAAATGTGTTTTGCACATTGCGCACACCAACATCGCCGGGCGCCCGAGTACGCCGCCTTACGCGACTTTTTTGGCCTTTTCGAAGGCTTCGTCGATGGTGCCGACCATGTAGAACGCCTGCTCGGGCAGGTGATCGCACTCGCCGTTGGCAATCATCTTGAAACCGCGGATGGTCTCGCTCAGCGGCACGTACTTGCCGGGCGAGCCGGTGAACACCTCGGCCACGTGGAACGGCTGCGACAGGAAACGCTGGATCTTGCGCGCGCGGGCCACGGCCAGCTTGTCTTCTGGAGCCAGTTCGTCCATACCCAGAATGGCGATGATGTCGCGCAGTTCCTTGTAGCGCTGCAGCGTGCCCTGCACTGCACGGGCGGTTTCGTAGTGCTCCTGGCCCACGACCAGCGGGTCGAGCTGGCGGCTGGTGGAGTCCAGCGGGTCCACGGCCGGGTAGATACCCAGCGAGGCAATGTCACGCGACAGCACGACGGTGGAATCCAGGTGGGCAAACGTCGTTGCGGGTGAAGGGTCGGTCAAGTCATCCGCTGGCACGTACACGGCCTGGATCGAGGTGATGGAGCCGACCTTGGTGGAGGTGATGCGTTCCTGCAGACGGCCCATTTCTTCGGCCAGCGTCGGCTGATAGCCCACGGCGGAAGGCATGCGGCCCAGCAGGGCGGACACTTCTGTACCGGCCAGCGTGTAGCGGTAGATGTTGTCCACGAAGAACAGCACATCCTTGCCTTCGTCGCGGAACGACTCGGCAATGGTCAGGCCGGTCAGTGCCACACGCAGGCGGTTGCCCGGGGGCTCGTTCATCTGACCGTAAACCATGGCCACCTTGGACTCGCCCAGGTTCTCCAGGTTCACGACGCCGGAATCGGCCATCTCGTGGTAGAAGTCGTTGCCCTCACGGGTCCGCTCCCCCACGCCGGCAAACACGGACAGACCCGAGTGCGCCTTGGCGATGTTGTTGATGAGTTCCATCATGTTCACGGTCTTGCCCACACCGGCGCCACCGAACAGACCCACCTTGCCGCCCTTGGCAAACGGGCACACCAGGTCGATCACCTTGATGCCGGTTTCCAGCAATTCCTGCGAAGGCGACAGCTCGTCGTAGGCGGGTGCCTTGCGGTGGATGGAGGCGGTCAGCGCCTGATCGACCGGGCCGCGCTCGTCGATCGGCGTGCCCAGCACGTCCATGATGCGGCCCAGCGTGGCCTTGCCCACCGGCACCATGATGGGGTGGTTGGTGTTGCTGACCACCATGCCGCGGCGCAGGCCGTCGGACGAACCCAGGGCGATGGTACGCACCACGCCGTCACCCAGCTGCTGCTGCACTTCCAGCGTCAGCGCCGAGCCTTCCATTTTCAGTGCGTCATAGATACGAGGCATCTGGTCACGCGGAAACTCCACGTCCACGACGGCGCCGATACATTGGACGATCTTGCCTTGTGCTTGAGACATGAGGAATACCTTTTCTTAATCTCTAAATTCTGTTGAACATCACACCGCGGCGGCGCCGGCGACAATTTCCGAAAGCTCTTTCGTGATCGCGGCCTGGCGGGTCTTGTTGTAGACCAGCTTGAGTTCATCGATGACGCTGCCGGCGTTGTCGGTGGCGGCCTTCATGGCCACCATGCGGGCCGACTGCTCCGACGCCATGTTCTCGGCCACAGCCTGGTAGACCTGGGCTTCGATGTAACGCAACAGCAGATCGTCGATGACGGAAGCGGCGTCGGGTTCGTAGATATAGTCCCAGTCGCGGCCGCCGGCATCGTCTTGCAGGTCACCGGCATTGAGCGGCAGCAGCTGCTCAATCACCGCTTCCTGCTTCATCGTGTTGATGAATTTGGTGTAGCAGACATAGACCGCGTTGACACGCCCTTCGGTGTACGCGTCGAGCAGGGACTTGACCGGGCCGATCAGCTTGTCGAGGTGCGGCGTGTCCCCCAGACCGGTGGCGCTGGAGAGCACCTTGGCGCCGATGCGGTTCAAGAAGCCCAGGCCCTTGTTGCCGATAGCCACCGTCTCGGCGCTCATGCCCTTGGCCTGTAGATCCTTGAGGTGGGCGGTGAGAGCGCGCAACACGTTGGTGTTCATGCCACCGCACAGACCTTTGTCGGTCGTCACGACGACAAACCCAGCGACCTTGGCGTCGTTGGTCTGCATGAACGGATGTGTGTACTCCGGGTTGGCCCGGCTCAGGTTGCCGGTGATCTGACGCACCTTCTCCGCGTAAGGCCGGGCCGCACGCATGCGATCCTGCGCCTTGCGCATCTTGGAAGCGGCGACCATTTCCATGGCTTTGGTGATCTTCTTGGTGTTTTCCACCGATTTGATCTTGCCGCGTATTTCCTTGCCTGCTGCCATAGCTGCTCCTTGGTCGGGTCAGTGGCTCAGTACGTGCCGGTCTTCTTGAATTCGGCGATCGCAGCGGCCAACTGGGCTTCCGCGTCCTTGTCCATCGCGCGGTCGTTCTCGAGCTTGGTCAGCAGCGCAGCGTGCTTGTCCTTCAGGTGGGCGTGCATGCCAGCCTCGAAGGGCAACACCTTCTTGACCTCGATGTCGTCCAGGTAGCCCTTGTTGACCGCAAACAGCGTGGCGGCCATCAGGCTGATGGACTGCGGGCTGTACTGAGCCTGCTTGAGCAATTCGGTCACCCGGGCACCGCGGTCGAGCTGCTTGCGGGTGGCTTCGTCCAGGTCGGAGGCGAACTGCGCAAATGCAGCCAGTTCACGGTACTGGGCCAGGTCGGTACGGATACCGCCGGAGAGCGACTTGATCAGCTTGGTCTGGGCAGCACCACCGACGCGCGACACCGAAATACCGGCGTTGATGGCGGGGCGGATACCGGCGTTGAACAGGCTGGTTTCCAGGAAGATCTGGCCATCGGTGATCGAGATCACGTTGGTCGGAACGAAAGCGGACACGTCACCGGCCTGCGTTTCGATGATCGGCAACGCCGTCAGCGAGCCGGTCTTGCCTTTGACTTCACCCTTGGTGAAGGCTTCGACATAGTCGGCGTTCACGCGGGCAGCGCGCTCCAGCAGGCGGCTGTGCAGATAGAACACGTCGCCAGGGTAGGCTTCGCGGCCTGGCGGACGGCGCAGCAACAATGAGACTTGGCGGTAGGCCACGGCCTGCTTGGACAGGTCGTCGTACACGATCAGGGCGTCCTGACCGCGGTCGCGGAAATACTCACCCATGGTGCAGCCGGAGTAGGCTGACAGGTACTGCATGGCGGCGGATTCAGACGCCGAGGCGGCCACGACGATGGTGTAGTCCATCGCACCGGCCTGCTCGAGGGCACGCACCACGTTCTTGATCGACGAGGCCTTCTGGCCGATCGCGACGTAAACGCAGGTCATGTTCTGACCCTTCTGGTTGATGATGGCGTCGATCGCCACCGCCGTCTTGCCGGTCTGGCGGTCGCCAATGATCAGCTCGCGCTGGCCACGACCCACCGGCACCATCGAGTCGATCGACTTCAGACCGGTCTGCACCGGCTGGTCCACCGATTTGCGGGCGATCACACCGGGCGCAACCTTCTCGATCACGTCGGTCAGCTTGGCGTTGATCGGGCCCTTGCCGTCGATCGGCTGACCCAGCGCGTTCACGACGCGGCCGATCAGCTCCGGACCCACCGGCACTTCCAGAATGCGGCCCGTGCACTTGACGGTGTCGCCTTCGGAGATGTGCTCGTACTCACCCAGGATCACGGAGCCCACCGAGTCGCGCTCGAGGTTCAGCGCCAGACCGAACGAAGGCACACCCTCGGCGTTGGCCGGGAATTCCAGCATCTCGCCCTGCATCACGTCGGACAGGCCGTGCACGCGGACGATACCGTCGGTCACCGACACCACGGTGCCCTGGTTGCGCACATCGCTGGCAGCGCCCAGGCCCTCGATGCGGGACTTGATCAATTCAGAGATTTCGGCGGGATTGAGTTGCATGACTCTTTCCTTCTTTCGTTAAATGGGATGAGGGCGCGCCCGTGCAGTCAGCCTGAGGCTGTCAAGCCGTCAGGGCAACTTTCATTTGTTGGAGACGGGCCTTGACCGAGGTGTCGAGCACCTCGTCGCCGACCACCACACGGATACCGCCGATCAGCTCGGGCTGCAGTTCGATCTGCAGGTTGAGCTTGCGCGCAAACCGTTTCTCCAGCACACCGGAGAGGTCGGCCAGGGCCGCACTGTCCATCTCGAACGCGCTGTAGACGGTGGCGTCAAACGCGCCCAGCTTGGCGTTTTTCAGTTCGCGGAATTGCTGCGCGATCTCGGGCAAGACCGCAAGCCGGCCGTTGTCGATCACCGTGCGCAGAAAATTCTCGCCCATGGTCGGCAGCTTGCTCTTCAGCACGCCGGCGATCACACCGTACACCTGCACGGGCGTCGATTTGGGGCTGTCCGCGAACTGGCGCAGCTGCTCGTTGGCAGCCACGGCGGCCAGTTCGTCCAGCCAGCCGGAGGCGCTGGCGGCATCGGCACCGACCGCCTTGAACAGCGCTTCGGCGTACGGACGGGCAATGGTTGCTAGTTCGGCCATGGTCTACCTGTGAAAGCCTGAGGGTTCAATCAATCGGGCAACAGCCGCGGATCAGAGCTCGGTTTTGAGGCGGCCCAGCAACTCGGCATGGACGCCGGCGTTGACTTCGCGCTTCAAAATCTGCTCTGCGCCTTTGACAGCCAGCGCCGCCACTTCTTCGCGCAACGATTCGCGCGCCTTGATCACCTGCTGCTCCGCCTCTTGGCGGGCACTGGCCACGATCTTGGACGCCTCGTCGGTGGCGCGCGCCTTGGCCTCTTCGATCACTGTCTGGGCACGGCGCTCGGCGTCGGCCAGACGGGTGGCGGATTCGTTGCGCGACTGGCTCAACTCTTCTTCCACGCGCTTGTTGGCCACGGCCAGTTCTGACTTGGCCTTCTCGGCGGAGGCCAGGCCTTCGGAAATCTTCATCGCACGCTCATCGAGCGCCTTGGCGATGGGTGGCCACACGAATTTCATCGTGAACCACACCAGGATCGCAAAGACGATGGCCTGCGCGAAGAGGGTTGCATTGATGTTCATCGCAACGCCTTTCTGTGTGTTGACAAGACTGAGGACGCACCTGCTGCTGACGGCGACTTCCCGGCGACGTGGGCAGGGTCAGTGCCCCGACACACGCCGACCGGACACGCTGCCATGAACAGCAAACCCGATTACAGCGTGAAGGGGTTGGCGAATGCGAACAGCAGCGCGATGGCCACGCCGATCAGGAACGCAGCGTCGATCAGACCGGCCAAGATGAACATCTTGGTCTGCAGGTCGTTCATCAGCTCAGGCTGACGGGCCGACGACTCAAGGAACTTGCCACCCATCAAGGCGATGCCGATAGAGGCGCCAATGGCACCCAGACCCACAATAAGACCGCAAGCCAGCGCGACGAGACCCAGAACGTTTTCCATGATGACTCCTTAAATGGACGAAAAATTGAAAAGAAAAAAGAAACGGAACCCAAAAACTCAGAGCGAGGTGAAACCGCGCAACTCAGTGAGCGTCATGCGCCTGACCCAGATAAATCAAGGTCAGCATCATGAAGATGAACGCCTGCAAGGTGATGATCAAAATGTGAAAAATGGTCCACACCGTGCCCGCGATCAAATGTCCGACGAATAGGAGCCCACCAGACAGCGAGAGGGTGGCGTAGCCGCCCAGCAGCGCGATCAGCATGAACACCAGTTCACCCGCGAACATGTTGCCAAACAACCGCATGCCGTGCGAAACCGTCTTCGCCACGAACTCGATCATCTGCATCAGGAAGTTGGTCACGCCCAGCAGCAGCGCCCAAACAGGATTCTTGCTGGTGCCAAACGGCGCCGTCACCAGCTCATGCGCCCAACCGCCCAGACCCTTGATCTTGAGGTTGTAAAAAACGCACATCAACAACACGGAGACCGACAGACCCAGCGTGGTCGACAGGTCGGCGGTGGGCACCACACGGAGGTAGGCGTGGCTGGCATCGTGGCCAGCAGCGCCGTAGAGCATGGCCCAGATCTGGGGGATCGCGTCCACCGGAAACATGTCCATGAAGTTCATGGCAAAGATCCAGCAGAACACGGTGAGCGCCAGGGGTGCGATCAGCTTTCGGCTCTTGGCGTTGTGGATCACGCTCTTGGCCTGGCTGTCGACCATCTCGACCATCATCTCTACCGCGGCCTGGAAGCGACCGGGCACACCGGAGGTGGCCGCACGGGCAGCGCGCCAGAGCACGAAGCAGACCAGCACACCCAACAGCGAGCTGACCACGACCGAGTCGATGTTGATGACCGAAAAATCGACGATGAACCCTTGTTTGTGGTTCGTCAGGTGCACCAGATGGTGACGGATGTACTCACCGGGGGTCGGACCGATACCTTCTGCTGACATGTTGTTCGCGCCAATCAACCGTTTTGTTTCGAACGCCTGGACTGGATCAGAAACCCAGCCCAGTACACCTTGAGCGTTACCACCAGCCCCACCAGCAGCCCGAGCCAACTGAGCTCGGGGACCACCTGGGGCGCCAGCCACAGCATCGCCACAGCCAGCAGAACCTTGACACCTTCCCAGAAGAGGAAGCCGGCAAATGCGGCCTGCGCGACACCCACCATCAGGCGGGCCAAAGCACTGCTGGTGAGCCCGTAGGCCATCAGAGCCGAAGGAACCACCACCACCGCCGAACCGTAGAGCACAGACCAAGCCACCTGAGCCCGCTGCGTCAGCAACCAGCCCAGCCCACCCAGCAGCAACCCGACGAGCAACTGCACAACCACCAAGCGCCAGATCGAGAACATCGGCTGACGCTCGCGCCACTCCCGCGCCTCTTCGGGCGTCAGCGGCTTGAATTCAGGCTCTTGCGACCCATCTCCCCAGTCACTCTCTGGGTTTGCCCCGTGCTGCACCGGCGCATCGGACCCCGGCATTTTCGACATGGCAAATTACAGGCAGGTTACAAAGGGAAGCTGTTTCGCAAAGCCTTTGATTATACGTAGAAACCCGAGGCAATCGTCAACATTGAGGACGCAGCGGCCAATCTGCGCCTGGGCGCCGATAATTTCGCCCATGACCTCCCCGCACGACACACCACCTCCACCCCTGCCCTCCACCCCTTGTTACCTCAATGGCCGTTACAGCCCCGTCTCGCAGGCGCAGGTCAGCGTGCTGGACCGCGGTTTCATTTTTGGCGACGGCGTTTACGAGGTGCTGCCGGTCTACGAGGGCAAGATCTTCCGTTTCGAGCACCACATGGCGCGGCTGCAGCGTTCACTCGACGAGCTGCGCATCACCAACCCGATGCCGAACGCCGAATGGTTGTCCATCGCCCGCGAGCTGATCCGGTCGCAGATCGACGGCGGAGGCTCGGTCAACCAGCTGGTCTACATCCAGGTCACGCGCGGCGTGGCGGTGCGCGACCATGTGATGCCGGCCCGCCTGACACCCACCGTCTTTGTCATGGTGAGCGACATGAAACTGGCGACCCCGGCCCAGCGCGAGCAGGGAGTGGCCTGTGTCACCGCCGACGATTTCCGCTGGCAAAAGGCCCACATCAAGAGCACCAGCCTGCTGGGTGCGGTGTTCGCGCGCCAGATCAGCGCCGACGCGGGCGCGCTGGAGACGGTGATGTTCCGTGACGGCATGCTCAGCGAGGCCGCCGCCAGCAACGTCTGGGTGGTGAAAAACGGCAAACTCATGGGGCCGCCCAAGGACCACCTGGTGTTAGAGGGCATTCGCTTCGGTCTGCTGGAAGACATCTGCCACGAGCAGGGCATCCCGTTCGAGCTGCGCCGCATCCCCCGCGCCGAGGTGCTGGACGCCGACGAGCTGTTGCTCTCGTCGGCCACCAAAGAGGTGCTGCCCATCACCGCGCTCGACGGGCAGCCGGTGGGCCATGGCCAGGCGCGCGGCCGGCCGGGTCCGATCTACGCACAGCTCTACGCCGGCTACCAGCGAGCCAAGGCAACACAAGCGATCTGAGGGCGTGCCATGTCCATGCAGATTCCGCCGCCGATTCCGCCCGAGCCGTCGCTGATCGAGTACCCCTGTCACTTCCCGATCAAGGTCATGGGTGCTCGGGTCGAAGGCTATGAGGCCGCGATGATCCACATCGCGCGCTCGTTCGACCCGACTTTTGACGAAAGCACGATCGAGCGCCGACCCAGCAAGGCGGGCAACTACCTCGGCCTCACGCTCACGGTCCACGTGACCAGCCGCGAGCAGCTCGATGAGCTGTACCGCACCCTGACCACACATCCGATGGTGAAGGTGGTGTTGTGACCCCCCCCTGGGCCGCTGCGCGCCTTCGCCCCGAGGGGGACAAGGCCTGCGGCCCGCCAAAGCCGGTTCCACGGCCTTCGCCGGGGTCTGATCCGTCCTGCAACTTTGGCAATTGCCGCTGAATCGCCCATGCTTTTGCGAACGCTGGGCCTCGTCGAATACGCGCCGACCTATGCTTCCATGCAGGCGTTCACCGAAGCACGCACCAAGAACACCCCTGATGAACTGTGGGTCTGTGAACACCCGCCGGTGTTCACGCAGGGCCTGGCCGGCCGAGAAGACCATCTGCTGGCACCGGGCGACATACCGGTGATCCAGACCAACCGCGGCGGTCAGGTGACTTTTCACGGCCCGGGCCAGGTGGTGGCGTATCCGCTGATCGATTTACAGCGTGCGGGCTACTACGTGAAGGAGTATGTGTACCGCGTTGAAGAAGCGGTGATCCGCACCCTGGACCGGTTTGGCGTGACCGGTCACCGCGTGGCCGGTGCGCCGGGGATCTACGTGCGCCTGGACGATCCGGGCAACCACGCGTTGCTGCCTCAGCGGCCGCAGAAGCGCACACCGGGCGAGCCCGCCGCCGATCCCGATTTCACCGGCCTGGGCAAGATCGCCGCGCTGGGCATCAAGGTGAGCCGCCATTGCACCTACCACGGCGTGGCGCTCAACGTGGTCATGGACCTGCAAGCCTTCCAGCGCATCAACCCTTGTGGATACCAGGGATTGCGAACGGTCGACCTTTCTACAATCGGGATCGCCGTTTCATGGGATGAAGCGGCTCAGGTGCTGAGCGAGCAGCTCATCGCCACCCTCACTCCCTGAGTCCAACGCGCCCCCGCGCTCCTGCCATGTCCAGCTTCCCCGCTCCCGAAATACCGGCCGACAATACCGTGCGCGAAGCGCAATCTGCGGCCACCTACGACGCCACCGCCAAGCAGAAAAGCCAGGCCAAGACGGCGCGCATCCCGATCAAGATCGTACCGGGCGAGGTGCTGAAAAAGCCGGAGTGGATTCGTGTCAAGGCCGGCTCACCAACCACACGCTTCTACGAGATCAAGGACGTGCTGCGCGCCAACAAACTGGTTACGGTGTGTGAAGAGGCGAGCTGCCCCAACATCGGCGAGTGTTTCGGCAAAGGCACCGCGACCTTCATGATCATGGGCGACAAATGCACCCGCCGCTGCCCGTTCTGCGACGTGGGCCATGGTCGCCCCGACCCGCTCGATGTGAACGAGCCGCTCAATCTGGCCAAGACCATCGCCCAGCTCAAGCTCAAATACGTGGTGATCACCAGCGTGGACCGCGACGATCTGCGCGACGGCGGTGCCGGGCATTTTGTCGACTGCATCCGCCAAACGCGGGCGCTCTCACCGGGCACGCAGATCGAGGTGCTGGTGCCCGACTTCCGCGGCCGAGACGACCGCGCGCTGGAGATCCTGAAAGCCGCGCCGCCCGACGTGATGAACCACAACCTGGAGACCGTGCCGCGCCTGTACAAAGAGGCGCGCCCAGGTTCGGACTACGCGTTCAGCCTGAACCTGCTCAAGAAGTTCAAGGCGCTGTTTCCATCGGTCCCGACCAAGAGCGGCCTGATGGTGGGCCTGGGCGAAACCGACGAGGAAATCCTTGGCGTGATGCGCGACATGCGCGCGCACGGCATCAACATGCTCACCATCGGCCAGTACCTCGCGCCCAGCGGCCACCACCTGCCGGTGCGCCGCTATGTGCACCCGGACACCTTCAAGATGTTCGAGGCCAAGGCCTACGAGATGGGATTCACCCATGCCGCGGTGGGCGCCATGGTGCGCTCCAGCTACCACGCCGACCAGCAGGCACACGGTGTGCTCAACCCCCAGGGTTGAGCTTCTCCCAGGCGGTGATTGCCTCGGCCGCGTACATCAGCGCCGGGCCACCGCCCATGTACACACAGACCGCCAGCATTTCCTCCAGCTCGGCGCGGGTGCATTGCAAGC
This sequence comes from uncultured Hydrogenophaga sp., assembly GCA_964424415.1. Taxonomy (GTDB): domain Bacteria; phylum Pseudomonadota; class Gammaproteobacteria; order Burkholderiales; family Burkholderiaceae_C; genus Hydrogenophaga. The sequence continues at coordinate 24,510 of CAYRIT010000008.1, read as the reverse complement.
GGTGCAGCGCCTTGACGTGAAAGCCGATACAGCCCGAGCAGCGCTGTGTGACGCCGATCGCCAGCGCGATCAGCTCCTTGTGCTTGGCGCTGAGAACGCCGTCGGTGATGGCCGCTTTGGCCAGTGCGCCAAAGCCGGCCATGGCCTCGGGCTGGGCCTTGCGAAACGGGGCCAGGCTGTCGTTGATGTCCTGCATCAAACCGCTGTGATCAAAGGTTCCCATGGGGTGTTGTCCAAAGTGAAGCGTTCAAAAATACCGCCGTGCCCGTCGACACACAACGGGCGATCCGCATGAACGCCAACCTGCTCGCCCTGGGCGCGATCGCGCTCTGGGCTTCGCTCGCGGCGCTGGGGGTGTCGCTGGCGCATGTGCCGCCGTTTCTGTTGACCGGGCTGGCGTTGCTGGCCGGCAGTGTGATCGCCCTGCCTTTGTCGCGCTTTGACTTTCGTCAGTGGCGCGTCCCGCCCGCGACGCTGGCGGTGGGCGTGTACGGGCTGTTTGGTTACCACTTCCTGCTGTTCATGGCGCTACAGAACGCACCGCCGGTGCAGGCCAACCTGGTGAACTACCTCTGGCCGCTGGGCATTGTGGTGATGGCGCCGCTGTTCCTGCCCGGCATGTCGCTCACCACGCGGCATGTGCTCGCCGCCCTGCTCGGTTTTGGGGGTGCGGTCTTGGCCATCCTGGGCGGACGCCCTGCCGATCCCGGTGCGCCACTCTGGGCCTGGGGCTACATCCCGGCACTGATGTCGGCCTTCATCTGGTCCAGTTACTCGCTGCTGACCCAACGCGTCAAACCGTTCCCGACCTCGGCCATCGGCAGCTTCGCGCTGGTCTCGGGCCTGCTGGCCCTGCTGTGCCATGTCTGGCTGGAGCCGACCGTCTCGCTCTCGGGCACCGACTGGGCACTGATCGGCTTGCTCGGCCTGGGTCCGCTGGGCGGCTCGTTTTTTCTGTGGGACGCGGCGCTCAAACGCGGCGATGCGCGGCAGATCGGCGTGCTCAGCTTCCTCACACCGCTGCTCTCCACCCTGGTGCTGCTGACGCTGCGCGGCGAAATGCCCAGCCCCTCGGTGGGCCTGGCCGCGCTGATGATTGTGGGCGCGGCGGTGATCGCCACGCGGAAAGACTGAGCACCGAAGCGGCCCAAGCCGCAGCGGGAAAGGGGTCAGGCGATCCGGCGCCAGGCCACCCCAGATCCGATCAGTCCCTTGGCAGCGACCCGCGCAGCGGCAGCGCGTGGGGACACCATTTTTTCAGTCCGCCATCAGGGCCGCCGGATCGTCCGCGTTCAGCACACTCTGCGCCCAGACACCGAGCTTGGCGGTGTCACAGCGAAGGATCTGCTGCTTGACCGCCAGAATCTGCGTCGGGTGCATGGCGAAGCTGCGCAGACCCAGGCCCAGCAGCAGACGCGTCATGGTGACGTCGCCTGCCATCTCGCCGCACACACTCACGCCCTTGCCTTGCGCACGGCATTGCGCAATCGTGCTGGCCAGCAACTGCAGCACCGCCGGATGCACCGGGTTGTACAGATGGGCCACCTCCTCGTCGGCGCGGTCAACCGCCAGCGTGTACTGGATCAGATCGTTGGTGCCGATGGACAGGAAATCAAAATGGCGCAGGAACAGCGGCACCGTCAGCGCGGCGGCCGGGACTTCGATCATCGCGCCCAGCCGAACATGACCGTATTCGGTGTCGCAAGCCGAGAGCTGCTCGCGGGCCCGCTCGATCAAGGCCAACACCTGCTGGATCTCGCTGGCCTGGGACAGCATGGGGATGAGCAGGTGAACCGGGCCGAACGCCGCAGCCCGCAAAATCGCACGCAACTGCACCAGAAAAATGGCCGGCTCGGCCAGGCTCCAGCGGATCGCGCGCAGCCCCATGGCGGGATTGATGTGGTCGTCCTGCGATCGGGCCTTGCCGCGGTCCAGCGGCTTGTCGGCGCCCACGTCCACCGTGCGTATCGTCACCGGCAGCCCCTGCATGCCTTCCACCGTGCGGCGGTAGGCTTGGAACTGTTCTTCCTCGTCGGGCAGCTTGCCGCTGCGGCCCATGAACAGGAACTCGGTACGGAACAGCCCCACACCGACCGCACCGGCCTTGAGTGTGGCCGTCACGTCGCCGGGCTGCTCGATGTTGGCCAGCAACTCGATACGCTGGCCGTCGAGCGTGACCGCCGGCGTGTTTTTCAAGCGTGAGAGGCGCTCGCGCTCGATTTCACTCTGGCGCTGCTTGACGCCGTAATCGGCCAGCAACATTGGCGAGGGATCGATCAGCATCACACCCGCATCACCGTCGATGATCACCCAGTCGTCCTGTCGCACCAGGTGGCTGGCCGAGCGCGCACCCACCACGGCGGGGATGTCCATGCTGCGCGCGATGATCGCGGTGTGGCTGGTCTTGCCGCCGACATCCGTGACGAAGCCGGCAAAACCACTTTGTTTGAACTGCAGCATGTCGGCTGGAGAGAGATCGTGCGCCACCAGCACCAGCGGCACGTCGACCACCGCATCGAATCGCGGTTCGCTCTCCCCAGGTGGCGCACCGGTCGCAGGAGCGGCCACTGGCGAAGCCACGCCACGCATCGCCCGCAGGATGCGCTCCACCACCTGTTCCAGATCCGCCTTGCGCTCGCGCAGATAGGGGTCTTCCATCTCGTCGAACTGGCGTGCAATCACTTCGAGTTGCGAGGTCAACGCCCATTCGGCGTTGTACTGGCGCTCCACGATCCAGTGCTTGACGCCACTGGTGAGCTGCTCGTCCTGCAGCAGCATCAGGTGCACGTCGAGCAAGGCGCTCAGTTCGGGGTGGGCGTCAGCGCTGCTGAGCTCGTGCAGGTTCTGCTGCAGCTTGGTGACTTCTTCCACCACCAGCTTGCGCGCCGCACGCAGCCGCTCAATCTCCCCCGCCACCTGTTCGGGCTTCACGACGTAGTGCGCCACATCCATCCGGCTGGACGCAACAATCACCGCCCGCCCGATGGCGATGCCGCGAGATACCGGCAGGCCGTGAACCGTGAATGTCATCGCCCCCCCTCGCTCCACCGCTGGCGCGGGTCGCTGCCCCCCGAGGGGGCTGTTTCGCCTTGGGGCGGCCCGGCGGCGAAACGCTCCGGCTCGACAAGCCTCTGAATCAAGATCACTCTCCCTCGCCAAACTTGTTGTGGATCAGCGCAAGGATCGCGTCCATTGCCTGCTGCTCGTCTGTGCCGCTGGTCTCGATCTCGACCTCGCTGCCCAGACCGGCGGCCAGCATCATCACGCCCATGATGCTTTTGGCGTTGATGCGGCGGTCGCCGCGCGACATCCAGACCTCGCAGGCGTGGCTGCCCGCGATCTTGGTCAGCTTGGCCGATGCACGCGCATGCAGGCCCAGCTTATTGCTGATGGTCACGGTGGTCTTGATCATGGGGGGCTCGTTTGGCCTGGTTCTGTGGCGCGGTCACCGCGACCTGGATCACACCCTGGGTGCCGCCAATCATGGCCCGCGAGACCAGGGCTTCGAGTGGCTCGTGGCGGTAGGAGACGGTGCGCAGCAGCATCGGCAGGTTCACGCCGGTGATGAGCCGGGCGTGCGCACCATCGATCAGCTTTTGCGCCACGTTGCAGGGGGTCGCACCGAACACATCGGTGAGGATCAGGACGCTGGGCCAGCCGGCCTGGCCCAGCAGGGTTCGGGCCTGCGCCAGCGACTCGTCCGGCGGTACATTGGGCTGGACATCGAGGGCGCAGATGGCCGCTTCGCAGTCTGGAAAGACATGCAGCGCGCAGGTCCGCAAGGCCGAGGCCAGAGGCGCGTGCGCAACGATGAGGATGCCGTTCATGCGCTCAGTTTAGCCGTGTCGCCGACGGCATGATCGGCGGTGGTGGCGCAGAAAAGCGGCGGACCAGATGGGGATTGGCCATGCCCCAGAGCCCGGACGTGGTGAACATTGACAGACTGGTGGCCAACGCAAACGCCAGCAACAACGGATCCGCGGTGTGCGCTGTCAGCCAGTGGGTACCGGTACTGGGCACGGCGACCAGCCGGCCAGTCGCCGCTCACGGCGGGGGCAAACGCAAGCCGCCGAAAAATGCGTCCAGCGCCTCGGCCGGTAGCCGCTCACCGTACACCGCTGCCTGAAAAACCTGGGGGCCGAGTGCGAAATACACGGCGCGCGTCTGCACCGCGCCGCCGGCCGGATTTCGGCCACTGGCCTGCACCCCGAGCGATTGGGTCGCGCCCGGTACCGATACCGCCCAGGCAGTGGACGCCTCATCGCCCGGCAGCGATCGCACGCCGATTGCCTGCAGGCCGGCACGGCGCCAGGCGGCCAGCGCCAGGGGTGCCTGCGTCACCTCCGCCAACTCAGCCCAGGCAAGCGCAAATTGCAGCCCCCCGGCTTCGCACGCGAGCAGGTGCAATTCGGTCGGGCTGCCCGCCAGCGGCACCGTGCGCTGTGCGGTTTCGGGCTTGCACGGCATCAGCGCCAACATGGGTGTGCCGTCGGGCCGCACGTCGCGCCAGTTGAGCGTCGGGCTGCACGCACTCACGGCCAAAACCATCAACAAAAGAGCGCGACCAGCGCCGCGCGGGACAACGGACACCGGCAACTCCAGGGAAAGGATGGGGCTCGACAGGTGCCCGGGATGTGCGCGACAGCGGCGCATCTGCGCGCTCGCGCACAATCGCGTCATGAACGCTCTGGATGGTATCCGCATACTCGATTTGTCCCGCGTCCTGGCCGGCCCCTGGTGCACCCAGACCCTGGCCGATCTGGGCGCTGATGTGGTGAAGGTCGAACGCCCGGCCAGCGCCGGCCACCCCGGCGGTGACGACACCCGTGGCTGGGGTCCACCGTTCCTGCGCGGGCGCGACGGCACCGACACCGCCGAGGCCGCCTACTACCTCGGTGCCAACCGCAACAAGCGCTCCATCACCTGCGACATCGCCACACCCGAAGGCCAGGCGCTGATTCGTGAGCTGGCGGTCCGGGCACAGGTGTTTGTGGAGAATTACAAGGTGGGCGACATGGCGCGCTACGGGCTCGATTTCGCCAGCCTGCACAAGCTCAACCCGGCCCTGGTCTATTGCTCGATCACCGGTTTCGGACAGACCGGCCCTTACAAGGAACGTGCGGGTTACGACTACGCGATTCAGGGCATGGGCGGGCTGATGAGCGTGACCGGCGAGCGCGACGACCTGCCCGGCGGCGGCCCGCAGAAAGTGGGTGTGGCGGTCGCCGACCTGTTCACCGGGCTCTACGCGACCGTGGCAATCCAGGCCGCTTTGCGCCACGCCGAACGCACCGGCGAAGGCCAGCACATCGACATGGCGCTGCTCGACACCCAGGTCGCGATGCTGGCCAACCTGGGTGCGAACTACCTGGTGCGCGGCCGCGACGATGGCAAGCTGCCTGGCCGCGCGGGCAACGCCCATGTGAACATCGTGCCCTACCAGGTGTTCGAGGTCGCACCCGACGCGAGCGGCCTGGCGCAACACATCATCCTCGCCGTGGGCAACGACAGCCAGTTCGCCAAATTTTGCGAAGTGATCGGCCATCCCGAATGGGCGCGCGACGAGCGTTTCACCCGCAACCAGAACCGCGTGCGCCACCGCACCACCTTGGTGCCGCTGATTGAGGCGGTCATGAAAACCCGCAGCAAGGCAGAATGGCTCTCCACCCTGGAAGCGGCCAAGGTGCCGGGCGGGCCGATCAACAACCTCGCCGAGGTGTTCGCCGACCCGCAGGTCCGCGAGCGCGGCATGGTCCATTCCTGGCAGCATCCGCTGGCCGATGCGGTCGACCTGGTGGCCAGCCCCATCAAGCTCAGCGTCACGCCGGTGCGAAACGATCTGCCGCCGCCCTTGCTGGGCGAGCACACCGCGGGTGTGCTCACCGACTGGTTGGGCGCGGGTGCCGACCGCTTGTCGGAACTTCAGCAGCGCGGTATTGTCTGACCGCTTTCAGCTTCAGCCCCCATGTCCAACCCGTTACCAACCAACGCCTTGCCCAGCCCAGTCTCGTTGCGCGCCGCCGCCCAGTCGGCTGCGGCCAGGGGCGAGCCGCTGGTGCTCATGACCACACTCACCGGCTGCCCGTATTGCGATCTGGTGCGCAACCACCACCTGCTGCCGATGCGGCGCGCGGGACAGGTGCAGGCGGTGCAGCTTGACATCCGCGACCGGCGCAGCAACCTGCAGGATTTCGCCGGCAACACCACGACACCGGCCGAACAGGTGGCCGCGTGGAAAGCCCGCTTTGCGCCCACGGTACTTTTTTTCGGCCCCCAGGGGCAGGAACTCGCCGAGCGCCTGGTGGGTGTGGCGGTGCCCGACTTCTACGGCGAGTATCTTGACGCGCGGCTGAATGAGGCACGCGCCAAGTTGAAGTAACCACCGCTTCCTTTGCGATGGCAGCCGCTCACTTCAATGCGCCAAACACCTTTTTGATAATCGCACTTCCCGTACCCACCGGGTCCTGGCGGATCTTGCGTTCCTCGTCGCCGATGATGGTGTAGAGGCCATCCAGCGACTTGCCCGTCACGTACTGCTGGATGTTGGCGTCTTCCTTCTTGACCAGCCCAAAGTTGGCGATCTTGCCGGCCACACGGTTGTATTTGTCGGCCAAGCCCACCTTGGCGGTGGCCTGCGTCACCACCGGCAAAAATTTCTGACCCAGCGGCAGCCGGGTTTTCTCGGCAAAGAACCGTGTCACCGAGTTGTCGCCGCCCCCCAGGATGTTCTTGGCGTCCGTGACCGTCATGTTCCTGACCGCACCCACCAGCAAGTCCTTGCCCATGGGCACCGCCAGTTCCGCAGCGCGGTTCATGCTGGTCACCAGCTCGTCGACCCGTTTGCCCTGCCCGGTCATCTTGAGCAGCTTGGCTGCGTCTTCGAGGAATCCCGGCAGGGGAATGCGCACCTTGGGGTTGCCCAGAAAGCCGTCGGGTTTGCCAAGCAGCCCGACGGCCGCCAACGCGCCTTTTTCCAGCGCTGCTTTCAGGCCCTGACTAGCGTCCTTGTCGGTGAGGTCGGACAGGGACAGCGCATGAGCTTGCTGGTGCGCGGCCAAGACCAACAAGGCCACGGCGCTGGCAAGCGTTTGATTAAACTGACGTCGGTGCATACTGAACTCCTTTGCGGTGTCTGGATCAGACAACGATTTGCCGCATCGCACACTGTAGGGCCGAGGCCCGCCATCCACAATGACTCCCTCCCCGATTCCGCAGCCGCTTCGCCGCCGTGTGTTCTTTTCCACGCTGACCGCCCTGGGTGTGGCGGCCACGCTGACGCTGGGCGGTTGTGGCGTCCAGGAGGCCGCCCCCGATTCCACCTTTGTTTTGCTCGACGGAAGCAAGACGCACACGGCCGACCTCAAGGGCAAGGTCACGCTGGTGAACTTCTGGGCCACCACCTGTGTGAGTTGCGTGAAGGAAATGCCGGCCCTGGTTGCCACCCACAACAAATACCAGGCGCAAGGCTTCGACACGCTGGCGGTGGCAATGGCCTACGACCCGCCGGCCTGGGTCCTGAACTTTTCCCGGACACGGCAATTGCCATTCAAGGTTGCACTGGACAACACGGGTGAAATCGCCAAGGCCTGGGGCGACGTCAAGCTCACGCCCACCACCTACCTGGTGGACAAACAGGGCCGCATCGTCAAACGCTACGTGGGCGAGCCCGACATGGACGCGCTGCACCGGCTGATCGAAGAACTGTTGGCGAAGACCTGAGCCTTGTCACCACCGGGCAGTTCGCGCAGTGCCTGCCACAGGCACGCGTGACATGTCTTGCGGCGCCGGCCGTTGCTTCTGCGAATGGGCTGGCACATTCCCTTGCGAGCCGGATAGACTTCTGGCTCGATGAACGTGCCACCCTTGCCGAACATTTCCCTGGTGCCCGCCCGCAGCGTCGTGCAACTTGAAGCGGTGCGTGCGCTGTTCATCGAGTACCAGCGCGGTCTCAGCATCGATCTCTGTTTTCAGGGGTTTGACGCTGAACTGGCGACGTTGCCAGGCGAGTATGCAGAGCCTGAAGGCTTGTTGCTGCTGGCGTTGGTGGATGGCGTGCCGGAGGGTTGCTGCGGTTTTCGTCCGCTGCTGCACAGCGACCACCTCAACGCGTGCGAGATGAAGCGCCTGTTTGTTCGGCCTGCGTTTCGCCGCTTCGGCCTGGGCCGGCGCCTGGTCGAACACATCATGATCGGCGCCCGGCTGGCAGGCTACACCTCCATGCTGCTCGACACCTTGAGCGAGATGGAAACGGCCCGCACACTCTATCAGGAGGTGGGTTTTGTCGAGGTGCCGCCCTATTATCACAACCCTATCGCGGGGGCGCATTACCTGAAAGCCTCGCTCTGACTGCGCCAGAGGCCAGCAAAAAGCCGCAGCGAATCTCCCGCTGCGGCTCCGTGCAACTGTTGAACAGTCAGGTAGCGGATTTGACCTGTGCCAGCAAGGTAGCGGCGTCACTGACTTCGAATTTGCCCGGTCCTTCGATGTTCAGCACCTTGACCACGCCGTCTTTCACCAGCATCGAGTAGCGGTTGCTGCGCAGTCCCAGGCCTTTGCCGGTCAGGTCCAGTGTGAGGCCGGTGGCCTTGGCAAAGGAGGCATCACCGTCGGCCAGCATGCGCACCTTGCTGCCGGTCTTCTGATCCCGCGCCCAGGCGCCCATCACAAACGCATCGTTGACGCTCAGGCACCAGATTTCGTCGACACCCGCTGCCTTGAATGCATCGGCTTGCGCCACAAAACCGGGCACATGCTGAGCCGAACAGGTCGGTGTGAACGCGCCGGGCAAGGCAAAAACAGCAATCGTCTTGCCTTCGCTGGCCTTGTGGCTTTCCACCGCGTTGGGGCCGGCACTGCAGCCGTTGCCTTCGACTTCGTGGTACTCCATCAACGTGGTAGCGGGAATCTTGTCGCCGATCTGGATCATGGGTGCTCCTTGTGCTGTAGCCCGCAGGCTGGAAAAAGAAAAAGCGACCGAAATTGTCGGTCGCTTCTCCGTAGGGCGCGGCGCAAAGCGCCGATAAGACTCAGACCAGTGCGGCCTTTTGCACCAGGCGGGTTGCCACCCAGTTCTTGGTCTTGGACAGCGGACGGCTCTCGGTGATTTCGATCACATCGCCCGTTTTGTACTCGCCCTTTTCGTCATGGGCGTGGTACTTGCTGGATTTGGCCACGATCTTGTCGTAGAGCTCGTGCTTCACACGGCGCTCGACGAGCACGGTCACGGTCTTGGCACGCTTGTCGCTAACGACCTTGCCAACCAGGGTGCGCTTGAGGGATTTTTTGGCTTCCGTCATGGGGTCGCTCCTTATTTGGCCGCAGCCGCGGCGCGCTGCTTCTCGGCCAAGATGGTCTTGGCACGGGCGATGGCGCGACGGGTGTCACCCAGCGTGACGTTGTTGTTGAGTTGTTGTGTGGCTTTTTGCATGCGCAGGCCGAAATGGGCCTTTTGCAGCGATTTCACTTCGGCTTCGAGGCCGGCCACATCCTTCTGGCGCAATTCAGTCGTTTTCATCTTGTGTTCTCCTGAATCACTGACCCAGCAGGCGCGTCACGAACGTGGTGCGCAGCGGAAGTTTGGCGGCGGCCAGGGTGAAGGCCTCGCGGGCGAGCTCTTCGGGCACGCCAACAATTTCGTACAACACCTTGCCGGGCTGGATTTCAGCCACGTAATACTCAACCGAGCCCTTGCCGTTGCCCATGCGAACTTCGGCAGGTTTCTGGGAAATCGGTTTGTCCGGGAACACACGAATCCAGATGCGGCCACCACGCTTGACGTGGCGGGAGATCGCACGGCGTGCGGCCTCGATCTGGCGCGCGGTCAGACGACCACGGTCGGTGGACTTCAGACCAAAATCGCCGAAGGCCACGGTGGCGCCACTGGTGGCGACGCCCGTGTTGCGGCCTTTTTGCTCTTTACGGTACTTGCGACGAGCAGGTTGCAACATAGTTATTCTCCTTTGCCGTCCGCAGCTGCAGGTGCGGGTGCGTCTTTGCGAACGCGCTTAACGGCGGGTTTGGTTTCGGTGCCAGCGGTGGCTTCAGCAGGCTTGTCGCTGCCATCTGCCGGTGCGGCATTGGCGCCAGGACGGCGCACAGCTGCACGCGCAGGCGGGCCAGCCGGACGCTCACGGCGCGGACCACGCGGGCGACGCTCTTCTTCCGGACGCGGGGTGTCCGCGGCCACGGGCGCATCGTTGCGGCCCAGCGTGTCGCCCTTGTAGACCCACACCTTGACGCCGATCACACCGTAGGTGGTCTTGGCTTCGGAGGTGCCGTAGTCGATGTCGGCGCGCAGCGTGTGAAGCGGCACGCGGCCTTCGCGGTACCACTCGCAACGAGCGATCTCGATGCCGTTCAGGCGGCCCGACGACATGATCTTGATGCCCTGAGCACCCAGACGCATGGCGTTCTGCATCGCGCGCTTCATCGCGCGTCGGAACATGATGCGCTTCTCAAGCTGTTGCGTGATGCTGTCGGCGATCAACTTTGCATCGATCTCGGGCTTGCGCACCTCTTCGATATTGACCGCGACCGGCACGCCCAGCTTGACCGCGAGTTCCTTCTTCAGACGCTCGATGTCTTCACCTTTCTTGCCGATCACCACGCCCGGGCGAGCCGAGTAAATCGTGATGCGGGCGTTCTTGGCGGGGCGCTCGATCACGACGCGCGAAACGGCGGCGTTCTTCAGCTTGCCCTTGAGGTACTCACGCACCTTGATGTCTTCGGCCAGCATGCCGGCGAAGTCGCGGTTGCTGGCGTACCAGCGGCTGGCCCAGTTGCGCGAAATGGCAAGGCGGAACCCGGTGGGGTTGATTTTTTGTCCCATAGTCCTCTTGCCTCTTCAGTTGCCAACCGTCACATAAATGTGACAGGTGGGTTTGCTGATGCGGTTGCCGCGGCCTTTGGCGCGGGCGGCGAAACGCTTCAGCGTGGTGCCTTGCTCGACGTAGATGGTCTTGACCTTGAGCTCGTCGATGTCAGCACCGTCGTTGTGTTCGGCGTTGGCGATGGCAGATTCCAGGCACTTTTTGACGATGCCGGCAGCCTTCTTCTGGGTGAACGCCAGGATGTTGAGCGCCTGGTCCACCTTCTTGCCGCGAATCAGGTCGGCCACGAGGCGTCCCTTGTCCACCGACAGGCGCACGCCGCGGACGACAGCACGGGTTTCTGTACTCATGATGGGTCCTTACCTCTTCGCTTTTTTGTCGGCCGGGTGGCCTTTGAACGTGCGGGTCAGCGAAAACTCGCCGAGCTTGTGCCCGACCATCTGGTCGGTGATGTAGACCGGCACGTGCTGCTTGCCGTTGTGCACCGCGATCGTCAGCCCGATGAATTCGGGCAGAACCATGGAGCGACGCGACCAAGTCTTGACGGGTTTTTTGTCCTTGGTGGACTGAGCCTTTTCTACCTTGGCCATCAGGTGATGGTCAATGAAGGGGCCTTTTTTGAGTGAACGAGTCATGTTGTCAACCCTTTACTTCTTGCGACGCGACACGATCATGCTCTGCGTGCGGCGGTTGTTGCGGGTGCGATAGCCCTTGGTCAGGTTGCCCCACGGATCCACCGGTGCGCGGCCTTCGCCGGTCTTGCCTTCACCACCACCGTGCGGGTGGTCGATCGGGTTCATCGCGGTACCGCGGACGGTCGGGCGAATGCCCATGTGGCGTTTCACACCGGCCTTGCCGAGCTGACGCAGACTGTGCTCCTGGTTGGACACTTCGCCGATGGTGGCGCGACAGTCCACATGGATCTTGCGCACTTCACCCGAGCGCATACGCACCTGGGCGTAGATGCCTTCGCGAGCCATCAACACGGCCGATGCACCAGCGGAGCGCGCGATCTGGGCGCCCTTGCCGATTTGCAGCTCGATGCAATGGATGGTCGAGCCGACCGGGATGTTGCGAATCGGCAGCGTGTTGCCAACACGGATCGGGGACTCCGAGCCGGACAGCAGCGTGGCGCCCACTTCCACATTGCGCGGAGCAATGATGTAGCGGCGCTCGCCGTCGGCGTAGCACAACAGGGCAATGTGGGCGGTGCGGTTCGGGTCGTACTCGATACGCTCGACCTTGGCCGGGATGTTGTCCTTGTTGCGACGGAAATCGACCACGCGGTAGTGGTGCTTGTGACCACCGCCCTTGTGGCGCGTCGTGATGTGACCGTTGTTGTTGCGGCCGGCCTTCTGGAATTGGGGCTCCAGCAGCGGCGCAAAACCTTCACCCTTGTGCAGGTGGTCACGCGAGATCTTCACCATGCCGCGACGGCCTGGCGAAGTGGGTTTCATCTTGATAACTGCCATGATCAGGCCTCCCCACCGAAGTTCAGCTCTTGACCCGGCATCAGGGTCACATAGGCCTTGCGCACGTGGTCACGGCGACCCATGGTCTTGCCGAAACGCTTGGCCTTGCCTTTTTGGTTGAGCACGGACACGCCCTTGACCTCGACCTTGAACATCAGTTCAACGGCCGCCTTGATCTCCGGCTTGGAGGCATCGCGCAGCACCTTGAACAGCACAGCGTTGCTTTGCTCGCCGACCATCGTGGCCTTCTCGGACACGATCGGTGCCACGAGCACCTGCATCAGCCGGCCTTCGTCGTATTTCGTGACGCTCATGCGAACATCTCCTTCAACTGGTCGATCGCCGCCTTGGTGACGATGACCTTCTTGTAGTGCACCAGCGACAGCGGATCGGCGTAACGCGGCTCGACCACCAGCACATTGGGCAGGTTGCGCGAAGCCAGATACAGGTTCTCGTCGACCTCGTCGGCGATCACCAGCACGGAGCGCAGATTCATCGCCTTGAACTTGTCGGCCAGCTGCTTGGTCTTGGGCGAATCGACCTTCATCGAATCGACCACGGCCAGACGGCCCTCACGCACCAGCTGCGAGAAGATCGACGCCATACCGGCACGGTACATCTTCTTGTTGATCTTCTGGGTGAAGTTCTCTTCCGGGCTGTTCGGGAAGGCACGACCGCCTCCACGCCAGATCGGGGAAGAGGTCATACCGGCGCGAGCACGGCCTGTGCCTTTCTGCTTGAATGGCTTCTTGGTCGAGTGCTTGACCATCTGACGGTCTTTTTGAGCACGCGTACCCTGGCGCGCATTGGCCTGGTAGGCCACCACCAGTTGGTGGATCAGCGCTTCGTTGTAATCGCGACCAAACACGGTCTCGGGCACGTCCACGTTGGACGCGGCCTGACCCTGGTCGTTCAGGAGTTCAACTTGCATCAGTTTGCTCCCTGGCTGGATTTGGCCTTGACGGCGGGACGGACGGTCAGAAAGCCGCCGTTGCAGCCCGGCACCGCGCCGCGGATCATCAGCAGCTGACGGCTTTCGTCAACGCGGAAGATGTCCAGGTTCTGAATGGTCTTGGTCTGATCGCCCATGTGGCCGGTCATCTTTTTGCCCGGAAACACGCGACCCGGATCCTGAGCCATGGAGATCGAGCCCGGCACATTGTGCGAACGGCTGTTGCCGTGCGACGCGCGCTGCGAGCTGAAGTTGTGGCGCTTGATGGTGCCGGCAAAGCCTTTACCGATCGAGGTGCCCTGCACGTCGACCTTCTGGCCCGCCGCAAACACGGTATTGGCGGCCACCACGGCACCAGGCTGGAACTGGGCCGCCACGTCGGAGGCGACGCGGAATTCCTGGATGATTTCACCCGCTTCGACACCGGCCTTGGCCAGGTGACCCGCTTCGGGCTTGGTCACGCGGGAAGCGCGACGGGCACCAAAGGTGACCTGCAGCGCATCGTAGCCATCGTTGGCTTGAGTTTTGACTTGCGTCACGCGGTTGTTCGACACGTCGACCACCGTGACAGGGACCGCATCCCCATCTTCAGTGAACAGGCGCATCATGCCAACCTTGCGACCCAACAACCCGAGGGAGTTGCTAAGACTCATTGTTTTCTCCGTTCCCGACTGCAATTGGCCGGGGCTGATGGTGTGCTGCTCCCCCCGGGACTGGCAACACGTTGATGTTGATAGCGGGAACTGCTCGCGCAGGCCGCATCGGCAAAGCCGACCTCTCTGGAAAACCAGAAAAGCCCACCAGTATAACCAGTGGGCTTGATTTCTGCAAGAGTCCCCAACCGTCAGGCGAGAGACTTCCTCGCAGAAAACTTATTGCAGCTTGATTTCCACGTCCACGCCGGCGGGCAGGTCGAGCTTCATCAGGGCGTCAACCGTCTTGTCAGTCGGGTCCACGATGTCCATCAGGCGCTGGTGAGTGCGAATTTCGAGCTGGTCGCGCGACGTCTTGTTGACGTGCGGCGAACGCAGGATGTCAAAACGCTTCATGCGCGTCGGCAGGGGCACGGGGCCCTTGACGATGGCGCCGGTGCGCTTGGCGGTGTCCACGATCTCGGCAGCCGAGGTGTCGATCAGCTTGTAGTCAAACGCCTTGAGGCGGATGCGGATTTTTTGCTTGGAAGACATGTGATTTCTCCTTACGCAATGATCTTGGCCACGACACCGGCGCCCACTGTGCGGCCGCCTTCGCGGATGGCAAAGCGCAGGCCTTCTTCCATCGCGATCGGAGCGATCAGCTTGACCGTGATCGACACGTTGTCGCCCGGCATCACCATCTCTTTGCCCTCGGGCAGCTCGATGGAGCCGGTCACGTCCGTGGTGCGGAAGTAGAACTGCGGACGGTAGTTGTTGAAGAACGGCGTGTGACGGCCGCCCTCGTCTTTGGACAGAACGTAGATCTCGCCGGTGAAGTGCGTGTGCGGCTTGATGGAGCCGGGCTTGCACAGCACCTGGCCGCGCTGCACGTCTTCGCGCTTGGTGCCGCGCAGCAAGATGCCCACGTTGTCACCCGCCTGGCCCTGGTCGAGCAGCTTCCTGAACATCTCCACGCCGGTGCAGGTGGTCTTCTGGGTGTCGGCAATACCGACGATCTCGATTTCCTCACCGACCTTGATGATGCCGCGCTCGATACGGCCGGTCACCACGGTGCCGCGACCGGAGATGGAGAACACGTCTTCCACGGGCATCAGGAAGGCGCCGTCAACGGCACGCTCGGGCAGCGGAATGTAGGTGTCCAGCGCCTCGGCCAGCTTGATGATGGCTTCTTCGCCCAGCGGGCCCTTGTCGCCTTCCAGGGCGAGCTTGGCCGAGCCGTGGATGATGGGGGTGGCGTCACCGGGGAAGTCGTACTTGTCGAGCAGTTCGCGCACTTCCATCTCGACGAGTTCGAGCAGCTCGGCGTCGTCAACCATGTCGCACTTGTTCAGGAACACGATGATGTAAGGCACGCCAACCTGGCGGGCCAGCAAGATGTGCTCGCGGGTCTGGGGCATGGGGCCGTCAGCGGCCGAGCACACCAGAATGGCACCGTCCATCTGGGCGGCGCCGGTGATCATGTTCTTGACGTAGTCGGCGTGGCCGGGGCAGTCGACGTGGGCGTAGTGGCGGTTGGCCGTCTCGTATTCCACGTGGGAGGTGTTGATCGTGATGCCGCGCGCCTTCTCTTCGGGCGCCGCGTCGATCTGGTCGTAGCCTTTGGCCGCACCACCGAACTTGGCCGCCAGCACGGTGGTGATCGCCGCCGTCAGCGTGGTCTTGCCGTGGTCAACGTGACCAATCGTGCCAACGTTGACGTGCGGCTTGGTCCGCTCAAATTTCTCTTTTGCCATGTCAGATACCTCAAAAAGAACAAAGCCCGTGTGGGTTTAACGTTTCCGGCACAGACCGCCACGGGCAGCAGGTCCACCGCAAAAGCGGCGCCGAAGACAAAAAATAGAGCACCCTTGCGCGGCTGTGCCGCATCCCCCTTGCGGGGGCATCGCTGGCAGCCCGGCAAACCGGACCTGCAACAACCAGGGGGCGTTTCGCGCTTACTTGGCGCGGCTGGCGACAATCGCCTCGGCCACGTTGCGCGGAGCCTCGGCGTAGTGCTTGAACTCCATGGAGTACGTCGCACGGCCCTGAGTCGCGGAGCGCAGTGTGGTCGAGTAGCCGAACATTTCGGACAGCGGCACTTCGGCCTTGATGGCCTTGCCGCCACCCACCATGTCTTCCATACCCTGCACCATGCCGCGGCGGCTGGACAGATCACCCATCACGTTGCCGGCGTAGTCCTCAGGCGTCTCGACTTCCACTGCCATCATGGGCTCAAGAATGACGGGGCTGGCTTTGCGGCAGCCTTCCTTGAAACCGAAGATCGCGGCCATCTTGAAGGCCATCTCCGACGAGTCCACGTCGTGGTACGAACCAAAGTGCAGTGTGACCTTCACGTCCACCACCGGATAACCCGCCAAAACACCCGTGGTCAAGGCTTCGATCACGCCCTTTTCCACCGCCGGGATGTACTCACGGGGCACAACACCGCCCTTGATCCCGTCGACGAACTCGAAGCCCTTGCCGGGCTCGTTGGGTTCGATTTTGAACACCACGTGACCGTACTGGCCTTTGCCGCCAGATTGGCGCACAAACTTGCCTTCGGCTTCTTCCACCGTCTTGCGAATGGTTTCGCGGTAGGCCACCTGGGGCTTGCCCACGTTGGCTTCCACACCGAACTCGCGCTTCATGCGGTCGACGATGATCTCCAGATGCAACTCGCCCATGCCGGCGATGATGGTCTGGCCCGACTCTTCGTCGGTCTTGACGCGGAACGAGGGATCCTCTGCAGCCAGGCGCTGCAGGGCGATGCCCATTTTTTCCTGGTCGGTTTTGGTCTTGGGCTCGACGGCCTGCGCAATGACAGGCTCGGGGAACACCATGCGCTCGAGAATGATGGGCGAGTTGAGGTCGCACAGGGTTTCGCCCGTGGTCACATCCTTCAGACCCACACAAGCTGCGATGTCACCAGCGCGGATCTCTTCCACTTCTTGGCGGTTGTTGGCGTGCATCTGCACGATACGCCCGATGCGTTCTTTTTTGCCCTTGACCGAGTTCAGAACCGTGTCGCCCTTTTTCAGCACGCCGGAATAGACGCGCACAAAGGTCAGTTGGCCCACGAACGGGTCGGTCATCAGCTTGAACGCCAGCGCCGAGAACTTCTCGTTGTCATCGGCCTTGCGGGTGATGGGGTTTTCGTCTTCGTCGGTACCGGCCATCGGGGGGATGTCCTCGGGCGACGGCAGGAAGTCGAGCACGGCGTCCAGCATGCGCTGCACACCCTTGTTCTTGAACGCAGTGCCACACAGCATCGGCTGGATTTCAGTGGCGATGGTGCGCTGACGCAGACCGGCGATGATTTCCTCTTCCGAGAGCGCACCCTCTTCCAAGTATTTGTTCATCAGCGCTTCGGTGGCCTCGGCAGCCGCCTCGACCATCTTCTCGCGCCACTCGTTGCACACCTCGATGAGGTCGGCCGGGATTTCACGGTACTCGAACTTCATGCCCTGCGAAGCCTCGTCCCAGTAGATCGCCTTCATCTTGATGAGGTCGACCACACCTTCGAACTTGTCTTCGGCGCCGATCGGCACCACGACAGGCACGGGGTTGGCCTTCAGGCGCAGCTTCATGCCCTCGACCACCTTGAAGAAGTTGGCGCCGGTGCGGTCCATCTTGTTCACGAAAGCCAGACGCGGCACCTTGTGCTTGTTGGCCTGGCGCCAGACGGTCTCGGACTGGGGCTGAACGCCACCCACGGCGCAATACACCATGACCGCACCGTCAAGCACGCGCATCGAGCGCTCGACTTCAATCGTGAAGTCCACGTGGCCGGGGGTGTCGATGATGTTGATGCGGTGCTCGGGACGGGACAGGTCCATGCCCTTCCAGAAGCAGGTCACGGCCGACGAGGTGATCGTGATGCCGCGCTCTTGCTCCTGCTCCATCCAGTCGGTGGTGGCGGCGCCGTCGTGCACCTCACCCAGCTTGTGGGTGACGCCGGTGTAAAACAGAATGCGCTCTGACGTCGTGGTTTTGCCTGCGTCAATGTGCGCCGAAATACCGATATTGCGGTAGCGCTCGAGGGGGGTATTGCGAGCCATGATGGATCCTTGATTGGTCGTTCTGTGGGTGGGCAATCTGCTGAAAACAGCGCCCTCACCCAGCCGACATATGAGAGCCTTCTGAATCAACACAAGGTCGCAAGCATGAATGCTGGCGACCTTTGTGTGACAGGCGGAAACTACCGGTTTAGAAGCGGAAGTGGCTGAAAGCCTTGTTGGCCTCGGCCATGCGGTGCACTTCGTCACGCCGCTTCATCGCGCCGCCGCGGCCTTCGGTGGCCTCGATCAGCTCGTTGGCCAGACGCATAGCCATGGACTTTTCGCTGCGCTTGCGCGCGGCCTCCTTGATCCAGCGCATCGACAAGGCCAGTCGACGCACCGGGCGCACTTCCACAGGCACCTGGTAATTCGCACCACCCACACGGCGGGACTTGACCTCCACCATGGGCTTGACGTTGTTGATGGCGATGGAGAAGGCCTCGACCGGGTCTTTGCCAGTCTTCTTCTCGATCTGCTCCAGCGCACCGTAAATGATGCGCTCAGCGACCGCTTTTTTGCCGCCTTCCATGATCACGTTCATGAACTTGGAGAGCTCGACGTTGCCGAACTTGGGGTCCGGCAGAATTTCACGTTTAGGGACTTCGCGACGACGTGGCATTTTTTCACCTCAAATTTGCTTCAGTTGGCACCTTCTCAGGCACCGCGAGAGCCATTCGGGCCCTCACTTACTCGACCCACCCGGGACATTCCGAGCTTCGGGTCACTACGCTGCATCACCGCGCCACGCGGTACACAGCACCGGAATCACAACGAATTACTTCGCCTTGGGCTTCTTGGCACCGTACTTGGAGCGCGACTGCTTGCGGTCTTTCACGCCTTGCAGGTCGAGCGAGCCACGCACGATGTGGTAACGCACACCAGGCAAGTCCTTGACACGACCACCGCGAACCAGCACCACGCTGTGCTCCTGCAGGTTGTGGCCTTCACCGCCGATGTAGGAAATGACCTCAAAACCGTTGGTCAGGCGCACCTTGGCGACCTTGCGCAGAGCCGAGTTGGGCTTCTTGGGGGTCGTGGTGTACACACGGGTGCAGACACCGCGACGCTGTGGAGAATTCTCCATGGCCGGGCTCTTGGATTTGGTCTTTTCGACCTCCCGGCCGTGGCGCACGAGTTGATTGATGGTTGGCATGAAACGTCCCTAAACGTCTGAGAAAGCGAAAACAAATGCTCCTCGGAAGATTCCGAAAAGCCCTCGACTGTAGCATGCGGCCCGTGATAGGACAACTGCCCGGCACTCAGCGCCCAGCGCCGGTCCGCCAACACCTCACTGAATCCAGAGTCGCAATGCGTCCCAGGCGCGTCCGAACACACCGCTTTCTTCTACCGTCTCCAACACCGTCAGCGGGATTTCACGCACCGGCGCGCCATTGGCCAAGGCCACCCGCAACACGCCGACCGGCTGGCCCTTGGTCAACGGCGCGACCAGGGGTTCGGGGCGTGCGATTTCGGTCTTGAGGCGGCTGCCTTCACCAGCGGGCACCGAGACCACCACACCTTCGGGATGGCCCAGCTTCACCTCGGACGCCTTGCCTTTCCAGATCCGCACGGAAGCCACCGTCTCGCCCGCCGGGAACAAGCGCACCGAGTCGAACGCGGTATAGCCCCAGTTCAGCAACTTCTGGGTTTCAGTCGCACGGGCGTTTTCACTAGAGGCGCCCAACAACACACTGAGCAACCGCCGCTGACCTTGGGGCCCGCTGCCCAGACTGGCCACCGGCCGGCGGGCCGTGGCCACCAGACAATAGCCCGCAGCATCGGTGTGGCCGGTTTTCAACCCGTCGACCGTGGGATCGCGGAACAGGAGCAGGTTGCGGTTCGTTTCGTTGGCCTTGGGCGTGCCGGTGTAACGGTAGCGCTGAATCGAGTAATACCCGACTTCTTTCGGGAAGTCGTGCAGCAGGCGTGTCGAGAGCAGCGCGAGATCGCGGGCGGTCGTGGTGTGGCCGGCTTCGGTCAGGCCCTCGGGGTTCTTGAACGAGGTCGATTTCATGCCCAGCGCCTGGGCCTGGTCATTCATCATCTGCACGAAGCGCTCGGCCGTTCCGCCCACACCTTCGGCGAGCGCCATGGTGGCGTCATTGCCCGACTGCACGATCATGCCTTTGATCAGGTCTTCCACCGGCACCTGCATCTTGGGGTCGATGAACATGCGCGAACCCGGCATTTTCCAGGCCCGCTCGCTCACGGGCAGGGTTTGCTGCAGCGTGATCTTGCCGGCTTTGAGCGCATCGAACACCAGATAGGCGCTCATGAGCTTGGTGAGCGACGCCGGCTCCACCGGATCATCGGGCGCGCGCGAGGCGAGCACCTGACCCGAGGTGACGTCCATCAGCAAATAAGCCTTGGCAGCAATTTCGGGCGGCTGGGGCATCTGGGCGCCCGCTGGCAAGGCCGCCGCCAAGGGCAGACAGGCCAGCAGGATTCGGAACAGGGTACGGCGCAACAACAAAACGGGATCCTTGGGTTCGAGGTAAAAATGGAGCGACTGCGCCGCTGGCACCCTCAGGCGCGCAGATGGCGCAACACGGTGTCACGCAACAACGGCAGCTGGCCGTGGAAAAAATGCCCGACGGTGGGCACCACCAGCACCGGCAGCACCTGAGGCCGGGCCCAGGCCATGACCGACTCCAGCGGCACGGTGTCGTCTTGCTCGCCATGGATGACCAACGTTCGGCTGTGGAGTTCCGCAGGCAGCTCAGCCACCGTGAAACGACTGGCTGCCGCCCCCACCAGCACCACACGCTGCAGATCCCGGGATGTGTGCAGCTGTGCCACCGCATGCGAGGTCACAAAAGCGCCGAAGGAAAACCCGGCTAGGCACAGCGGTCCGGTGGGCGCCTGCGCCCCAATCACCGCAAGCAGATCGTCTAGTTCGCCACGGCCTTCGCCGTAAATGCCCTCGCTGCTTCCGACGCCGCGAAAGTTGAACCGCACTGCGGTCCAGCCGGCGAGCACGCTGGCGCGCGCCAGGGTCTGCACCACCTTGTTGCTCAACGTGCCGCCATGCAGCGGATGTGGGTGCGCGATCACGGCCGCGCCGCGGGCTTCTGGCGCGCGGTCGATGGCAACCTCCAGCCGACCGGCGGGGCCGTCTTGCAACAGATATTCGGTTTGGGCGTTCATCAGAAAGCTGCGCAAAAAACGGCCTCAGCACAGGCCGGAACAAACGCGTGGACTTAGCGGCCCACGTCGGGCGGGGTCAGCAGGCGCTGCACCACCACGCCATCGCGCAGATGCGACTGCACAATTTCGTCGATGTCGGCCTGGTCGACATAGCTGTACCAGACGGCCTCGGGGTACACCACCGCAATCGGGCCACCAGCGCAGCGATCCAGACAACCCGCCTTGTTCACCCGCACCTTGCCCGCGCCCAGCAATCCCTGGGCCTTGGCTTGCGACTTGCACCGATCGAACGCGGCCTGCGCCTGGTGCTGGGCACAGCAGGCCTCGCCGCCTTCGCGTTGGTTGAGGCAGAAAAAAATGTGGCGCTGGTAGTACGAGGCCGCCTTTTCAGGCGGTGCAGCGGAGGTCGGGGCTTCGGACATGGCTGAATTCTAGTGGGCACTCACCCGCGCGACACGGATGACACCACGGAGCGCACGCCCAGGATCACGGCTGCAAACGGCCACAACCAGCCCAGCCATTGCGACAGCCCGTGAAAGCGGATGAACTGCCCTTGCTCCCACACCTCCAGCGATTGCGCGAAGTACGGACTGGCGGGCGCGCGGTTGAGCAGGCTGAGCGAGATCGCCAGGCACAACAGCATGAACACCCCATACAGACGCCGCGGCAAGGCCAGCAGAAACAGCCCCGCCATCAGGGCCAGTCCCAGCCCCAGTGCTGCGGGTGGGCTGATCCAGGACCAAGCGTGACTCGGGCCGTAGGTGAGCGCCGACGACAGGCCCGACGCCGCCAGCGCGCACACAAAAAACATCGCCCAGAACGCCAGGCGCCGCGCGGTGTTGCGGACATCGGCGTAGCCCATCAGCAGCGGCGCGAGCAGCGCCAGGGCGACACACAGCGCCTCGGCCAGGGGGCTGAGCGGCACCGAAGCGTCCACCCGCACCGGCAGCCAGACCAGAAATGGGGTATCGCTGAGCAAGGCGGTCAGCCCGGATTCCAGCCGCTCCATCACCTGCCCCAGGCCAAACGGCACCGACAGCGGGTAGAGCAGGGCAAACGGCCACAGCGCCAGCAGCACCAGGCCGCCATGGGCCTGGGGCAGAAACCAATCGGCGCGGAACTGGCTCCAGCGTCGCAGCGCGCCCGCCTGCACCAGCGTCCAGGCCAACCCCGCGCCAACCCAGGCGCCGGCGCTGTTGAGCGCAAAGTCAACGTTGGACGGGATGCGCATGGGCAAAAAATTTTGCGAAATTTCCACACCCAGCGACAGCAGCACCGGCAACACAAACGCCACCGGCCAGGTCCACGACACCCAGCCCGATCGCAACAGGGCCAATGCGAGCAGGAAACCCAGTGGCGCATAGCCGACCAGGTTGGCCAGCACGTCAAAACCCGTCCAGTACTGCGGCAGCGGCGCAAACAGGAAGTCGGTGAGCGCCACACCTTGCAGCCGCCAGCCCACAAACGGATACAGGCTGGCGTAAACAATCAGCCCGGCATACAACAGGGCCAGCGGCCAGGCAGACGAGCGTTGTTTCAAGCTCAGAACGGCTTGACGACCACCAGCAGCACCACAACCACCAGCATGATCACCGGGGCTTCGTTGAACCAGCGGTACCAGACATGTCCGCGGCGATTCAGGCCGCGCTCGAAACGGCGCAGCATGACGCCGCACGCGTGGTGATAACCGAGGATGAGCAACACAATAAGCAGCTTGGCGTGCATCCAGCCGTTGCCCGCGCCCAGGCCGATACCATAGCCCAACCACAGCCACAGACCCAGGCCCACGGCTGGTACCGCCAGCAAGGTGGTGAATCGCATCAGCTTGCGCGACATCAGCAACAGCCGCTCGCGCTCGGCCACGCTCTCGGGCGGCACCATCGCCAGATTGACGAAGATGCGCGGCAGGTAGAACAGGCCCGCAAACCAGCTGGCCACGAACACGATGTGAAAGGATTTGACCCAGAGCATGCGGGCAGTGTAGCCCTGCACCTCGGGGCAGACAGTCCGTGCACCGACGGGCCGGGCCGGTGAAAAGAGCAAAAAAAACCCGACCAGGGCCGGGTTGGAAAGCCTTTTTGCTGTCACACACTAAGGCGCCCGCTCAGGGAGGAAAAGCGGGGGACCTGCCAGGGGCAAGCCCACGGTAATTTTACACCCGGAAGCCGTTGTTGTATGCAATCAACCTGTCAGTTCTGACACGTTTTGGTGTCTCGCATGTGTCAGAACTGGCAGCTTTCACATCATTTTTGCCAGCTCGAACATGACCGCCGTGCCGAGCGCCTCGCGGATGTTGCCGCGGCCCACCTTGGCCATGGAGAACTCGCCAAACCCCGACATGTCGAACGAACTGTCGTCGGGTGAGATCTCGACGAACGGGAACTCGAACACCTCACGCAGCAGCTCGTCGCGAAACAGATCAAACGGCGCACCCTTGAGCTCGGAGTCGACCACGATGAGGTTGGGCATGCGGCTGCGGGCCGCATCGCGCGCCTGCTCGAAATCCATCACGCTGTCGGAGACGATACCGATCTCGCGCAGCGCGTCGCGCACGTCGGCGCGGATCTGCAGGCTGGGCGAAATGGTGAGCACGTAGACACCCGAGAGCGACTTGAACATGGACGACTGGTCGTCCGACAGATCAACGGCGGAGATGCCATCAACCGCCTGGACGGTGCGGGTGAACAGCGCGGTCACGCTGACCCCGTCGTCGCGCACCTCGCGCGTGATCTCGACACCGCCGGTGGCCAGTGCGATCTGGCGGATCAGCATCCAGTGGAGGTTGTCGGGTGCGAGGGTGCTCGACGGCGGCGCGCCATCGTGGGCCACACGCACCTGAAACCGCGCGTGCTGCGGCCAGTGGTTGAGGTCCATGCGCACATCTATCCGGTTGCCAAACGCCTGCACCCAGTCGAGCACGGCGTTGACAAAGGTGTGGGCCACGGTGGGGTCGATCAGCACCTCGACCGGCTTGAGCTTGCGTCGCAGCGCAATCCCCAGCACGCCCAGCTCTTTCTTGCGCTCCTGCAGGACGCCTTCCACCAGCTCGGCCATGTCGATCTTTTCGTGCGACTGCCGGATGCGTCCGTTGTGGAAACGGTGGATCTGCTGCGCGCTCAGACCCGCGGCCTTCATCCTTTCGGCCGGCAGGCTGAGGGCGCGGTGTTCGGCGGCGGAAAGACGTTCGCGCTGCAGCAGCTGGTCGATGGCGGCCTGCAAGGCGCTGGCGCCTTCGGTGATCTGATCCGCGAGCATGGCAATGAGCTCGGGCCAGTGGTCTGCCAGCGCCCAGGCATGGGCGTCCCCGCTGGGCGACTTTCCGGCGGGCAGCGGCGTGCTGGTGGTGCTGTTTTTGGATTGCAACATGGCGACAAAAGGGCAAGGAACGGTTCAGTTTCGCACGACGTGTGCAGCGCG
>CAYRIT010000007.1:19323-64717 GCA_964424415.1 uncultured Hydrogenophaga sp. | reverse complement strand
GCTCCTGCTCCTGCTCCTGCTCCTGCTCCTTCGGGTACTGCCTGCGACACAGCCAACGGGCGGGTGCTCCTGGTGGGTGCCGGCAAGGCTTACAGCACGCCAAGCGCGGCCGCGGCCGCGGCGCAGTCCGGAGACGTGATCAAGATCACTGCGGGCGACTACCGGGGTGATGTGGCTTCATGGAATGCGAGCAACCTCACCATTTGTGGTGTGGGAGGTCGTGCGCGGCTGTTTGCTGGTGGCAAAAATGCTCAGGGCAAGGGCCTCTGGGTAATTTCCGGTTCGAACGTCACGATCGACAGCGTGGACTTCCATGACGCCACCGTGCCTGACCAGAATGGCGCTGGCATCCGAGCCGAGAATGGGGGCTTCCTGCGCATCATCAACAGCGGGTTTTACGACAACGAAAACGGCATTCTGTCCAGCGCAGGATCGTCCACGATCAGCATCGATCGGTCGGAGTTCGCACGCAACGGACGTGGGGATGGCTACACGCACAACATATATGTGGGGCAGATTGCTCGCCTCACCGTTAGCGCGAGCTACTTCCATGAGGCGAAGATCGGGCACAACCTGAAGAGCCGGGCCCAGGAAACCATCGTTGAGAACAGCTACTTCATGGATGGCCCCACGGGCACCTCCAGCTATCTGGCGGACTTTCCCAACGGTGGCCGGGTGTTCCTGAGGGGCAATATGTTCCACAAAGGCCCGAACGCGGACAACCCGACGGCCATCTCGTACGGTGCGGAGGGCTTGTCCAACCCCACCAACACACTGGAGATGGTGCACAACACGGTGGTGATCACCCGCTCGGGTGGTGCGTTCATCGCGGCGTACAGCGGCACACAGTCGCTCAAGCTCACCGCCAACGTGTTCGCAGGCACGGGCAACCAGGCCCTGTTTGCGGGCAGCTACGTCAGCGGCAACGCGGTGGAGTCCGGCAACGTGACCTCGCTGGCCAGTCACATCCCCGGCGCAACCAACACCGTCAGTCCCACCTTCTGGCCCAACGCGACACTGCAGGCGCTCATCGCGCTGCCCAGCGTGCTGGATGCAAGCTACACCCATGACGCCCCGGCGCCCTACGCGCTGCGCGCCATCTCCGGCGCCCGCAAGGCTGGCGCCCTGCAATCGGCGCCCTGATCACAAAGGCACTGCCGGCAGTGCCGCCCCCGGCCGCTGGCCGACAATGGGCAGCTTCGGTGCGTGGCACCGCCTAGCGCGCCGTGGGCGCCCCGCTGCCAATGCACGCTCCTGCCCCCGAAATCTGGACCCCTTGCGGATTTGACCGCCTGCAACGCAACGCCCGCGGCTGGCTGCAGCCGACCGAGGGCTACTGGCGGCTCTGGCTGGAGCGTCCCGAGCTGGCGCTGGTGGAAGAATCCTGTGCCGCCGAACGGGCATTGCATGCGGCGCTGATGGACGCACCCGGCCGGCCGGTGCCGGCCGCTGAACTGGCGGCCTTGCAGGACGAGGACGCGCGTGCCAACCACCGGCTGTTTCTCGACTTTCGCGACGCGGTCACCGCGGCGGGCTCGCTGGAGGCCGCGTACGCCGGTTTCTTCCGCGCCGGGTCGATCCAGGTGCCGCCGCTGTTTCTGGACCTGATGGTGCAGGCCATCGTCTGCAACCTGTTGCAAGACAGTGAGAGTGACGCCTGGAACTGGCGCGCCGCCGAGCTGCTGTTTCGGCGCCAGCGCGTGCGCGTGCAGGACGGCCGTGTGCTCAGCGGCGATGCGCAGGTGCTGGACATGCTGAGCGAAACCGGCGGGCTGGGCGAGGTCGGTCGGTTGCTGGTGCAGGGCGGCGCCAGCCTGGCACCGGTGCAGATCGAGGTGCTTGGTGAGGACAACGCCGAGCGTTATCTGGCTGGCCGCGCCGGCCCGGGGCGTTTCAACTTTGTGCTGGACCTCACCCACGAGGTCCGCAACGAGCTGCCGCATGGCCTGACGCTGACCATGGCGCGATCCCGCTCCGGCCTGAAAGCGCTGGCGCAGGTGCTCGAGCGCTGGGTGACGCACTTCCATGGCGCGGCGGTGCGGATCGAACCCGCGGTGCGCGTGGACGACCCGGCCTGGCGCTGGCACCTGGGGCTGGATGTGGAGTCGACCCAGTTGCTCAACGCGCTCTACACCGGCCAGGCGGTGGCGAGCGAGCGGCAGGCGCGCCTGATCAGCCTGTTCCGGTTGCGCTTTGACGAGCCGGCCGACATGCGCGAGGACGTGCGCGGCACCGTGGTGTATCTGGGACTGGCGATGGCGCCGGACGGCTCGCTGAAACTCAAGCCGCAGAACCTGCTGATCAATCTGCCGCTGGCCACCCGCGCCTGAGAAGCGCCTCGCTCACGCGAGCGGCAGTTCGATGGTGAAGGTCGCACCTTCGCCGGGCGTGCTGTGGGCCCAGATGCGCCCCTCCATGCGCTCAACCGCCTTGTGCACCATGGCCAGACCGATGCCGGTGCCGGCGATCTGGTCGGGCCGGTGCAGGCGCTGGAAGATGGCGAAGATGCGGTCGTGGTGTTTCATGTCGAAGCCCATGCCCCGGTCACGTACCGACAGCCGCACCAGCGGACCCACCGCACAGGCCTCGATCGAGATCTCTGGCACCTGGCCCGGGCGGGTGAACTTCATCGCGTTGTCCACCAGATTGCGCAGCACCATGGCCATACCCTGGGGATGTGACAAGGCGGCCAGCGCGGGCGGAATGTGGAGCCGCACCACCGCCTGCCGCGCATCCAGCTCGTTGCGCATGCCCTCCAGCACCTCGCCCACCGCGTCGGCCAGAGGCAGCGGCACCAGCCCCCGGCCCAGCTCCTCGATCCGGCAGTAGGCCAGCAGGTCGTTGATGAGGCGTGCCATGTGCAGCGTGGCGCGCTGGATGCGTTGCAGGTAGTCGCGGGCTTCGTCGTTCAGCGCGTCGCTCTGCTCGTGCAGCAGCAGCGAGGCAAAACCTTCCACGCTGCGCAGCGGCGACTTGAGATCGTGCGACACAGAGTAGGCAAACGACTCCAGCTCCCGGTTGGCCTGGCTCAGGCGCCGGACGCTGAAGTCGAGCTGCTGGGTGCGTTCGGCCACCCGCTGTTCCAGCTCGGTGGTGAGCTCCCGGAGCTGCGCTTCGGTGCGCTGGCGCTCATGCAAATTGACGAGCATCTGGGCAAACAGGTGCAGCAGACGGACCTCGTCATGGTCGTAGACACGCGTGCTGCGCACGGCATCAAAACCCACGAAGCCCAGCAGACCTGCTGACGAGTGCATGGGCAGGGTGATCAGGCTGCAAATGCCCTGGGGCTCCAGAATCTCGCGCAGGCTGGAAGCGGGCAGTTGTTTCACATCATCGACCCGGAACGCTTGTTTTTGCTCGTGCGCCGCCACCCAATCGGGGATCAGCCTCATGCTGAGGCTCTGCAACTGGTCTTTCGCGGGTTCGATGCCTGGGGCGCACCATTCGTGTGTGTTGGATGCTGTGTGGGCCGGCAGATCGTAGATGAAGAGGTAGGCCCGGTCGGCGCCGACAAACGAACCAATATCGGCCAGCGCCTGATCGATGCCATCGCCAATGCGCTCAATGGGCAGATTGATGAAACTGCTCGCCAGACGCGCCTGCAGCTGCATGAACCGGTGCAGACGTTCTTGTTGCTGGCGCAGCATCTCGCGCTCGGTGCTGTCGTGCACCAGCACCATGCAGTGCTTGCTGTCGGCAATGCGTGCCATGCGGGCGTTGAAATGCCGCGGGCCGATGCCGGGCAGGTCCAGCATGTAATCGAAATCGCAGAGCTGCCCAGTGCGCGCGCGCTGAAGCTCCCGTTCGAACCTTGCCGCCAGATCGGTGGTGAACATGGCGGAAACCGTTTTCCCCAGGAACAGATCGGGCGATGCGTACAGGCTTCTGTCCTGCACACCCTGATAGTGCACGAAGCGGTTGTGGTCGTCGATCACGAACAACCGGTCCTGCAACACCTCGAACACACCGTCCAGCATCGCGCCACGCTCGCGCACCACGTCCTCGGTGCGTTTGAGTTCGTTGATATCGACACACGAGCCGATGAAACCCACGGTTTGCTGGTCGGCATCCAGCCGCGGCAGGCATTGCTCCATCAGCCAGCGGTAGCCGCCGCTGTGGTGGCGCAGCCGGTATTCCAGGGCAAACGGCTGGCGGTTCACCAGCGCGCCGTCCATGGCCATGCGGCGCTGCGCCGCATCTTCGGGATGGATGCCCTGCATCCAGCCCTCGCCCGGCTTGTCGCCTTCGGTGCGGCCGGTGAAATCCAGCCAGCGCCGGTTCACCCACTCGATCTGGCCTTGCAGGTCCGCGGTCCAGAACAGCACCGGCGAGGCGTTGGCCACCGTGTCCAGACGCTGCACCGTCTGCCGCTGTGATTCCGCCAGCGCGCGCCGCTCGGTGACCTCGAAGGTGGTGCCGGCCATGTAGGTCGCCCGCCCATGCGCGTCGCGAAATGCGCGCCCTTGTGACTCAAACCACCGCAGACGGCCTTGCACATCACGCAGCCGAAAGCTGATGTCATAGGGCGTGCCGTGGATCACGTGTTCCCGCAAAGCGTTCTTTACGCGCGGCACATCCTCGGGCGCCATCATGGTGTAGAAGGCCTGCGCCATGTCCTCCGGCGGAACCGCAGGGAGGCCGAGGTTGTGCAGGAACACCGGGGCATAACGCACGCTGCCGGTGGCCAGGTCCCAGTCCCAGACGTTGCCCGAGTCCAGCACAAGCTGGAAGCGCCGCTCGCTGTTTGTGAGTGCGCGCAGACTTCGATGCAGGCGCCAGCCCCCCAAGCCCATGCCGGCGGCCAGCAGCAGCGCCAGGCCCACCCAGTAGGGCAGGCGTGCGCTCCAGGCCGCCAGCGCCGTTTCGGTGCTGGCACCGTACACCAGCACCAGGCGGTCGGCCGCACCGCTGAGCCGCTGATAGGCCACACGGCGCGGAACGCCATCGTAGTGGCCCACCAGATCGACGGTACCTGCAGGCGCCTGCTCGGCGCGGGCCACCCAGGCGGCGGTCACCGCCGAGCCGAACTGTGCATCGAACCGCGGCGCGGCGGCCAGCAACGTCGCACTGCCATTGGTGTTCAATCGGAACAGGGAGACCCGGTCTGCTGGATTGCGGCGCTCGCTCTCCAGCCACCCTTGCAGCGCGTCGAAGGTGAGGTCGACACCGTAGCCCGAAATGCCTTGCGCGTTGGGCTCGGCGCGCCAGAACAGAGGGATCACGCCTTTGTCGGGCAGGCCTGTGGTGTTGCCGATATCCCAGCGGTGCGAAGGGACGTCGGTCAACAGCCGGGGGGCGCGGGTTTGCCCGGGCTCGACATGTGTTGCGCTGCCGATCAGGGCAATTTCGAGGTCTTGCGGACCCACGGCGTGCAACGCGAAAGGCAATGGCAGGGCGGCGAGCAGCTCGGCATGCGATTGCGCGCGTGCGTTGGGCGGTGTCTGGAACGGTTGCGCTGCGGTCAGCGGGAGCTGGCGGTTGAACTGATCGATGGCGGTGCGAGCCACGGTGAGCGACTGCTCCAGATCGGTCGCCAATCGATGGGCGCCGCGCGCCGCAAGCTCGGCGGATTCGTCGAGCACCTGCTCGCGTTCCAGCCACAGAAACCCGGCCGTGGCGCCCAGCAGCAAGACGATGGCGCCGACCGCGGTGGTCGCCAGCAGCCCGCGATGTCGCCCGGTCAGGCGCCGATCGGGGGTGGGTTGCGGGTTGTCACTGGGCGTAGACGGGATGGCGGGCATGGCGCGGGAATCGAATCGTGCACCACTCTAGCGCGCCAGAGCTGCGCCAGACCGCAGAAAAGCGACCTGGGACAGGCGCATATCGGGCAACCGTGCGACGCCGTTCACCAGGGAGCGGCGACCTGGCGCCCGCCTCAGGCTGTTGCCCGCGCGCGGCGGCGCATGCGCCAGGCCTGCAGCTCGCCGACCACGCCCTTGCGGAAGGCGAGCACGCACAGCACAAAGATCGCGCCGATGATCACCGTGACCCAGGCGCCCACTTTGTCGGCCAGCATGTTCTGCAGCGAGATCACAATGCCGGCACCCAGCACCGGGCCGAAGAAGGTGCCCACGCCGCCGAGCAAGCTCATCAGAATGACCTCGCCCGACATCGACCAGTGCACATCGGTGAGCGTGGCAAAACCCATCACCAGCGTCTTGAGCGAACCGGCGAGGCCCGCCAGCGCAGCGGAGAGCACGAAGGCCAGCAGCTTGTACTGGTCGACCTGGTACCCCAGCGACACCGCGCGCGGCTCGTTTTCGCGAATCATTTTGAGCACCTGACCGAACGGCGAGGTCACGATGCGGGTGATGGCCAGGAAACACAACACGAACACCAGCACGGTGAAATAGTACATGGCGTTGTCAGAGCTGAGCGACAGCAGACCCAGCAAAGCGCCGCGCGGCACACTTTGCAGCCCGTCTTCGCCGCCGGTGAACGGCGCCTGCAGGCAGACGAAATACACCATCTGCGCCAGCGCGAGGGTGATCATGGCGAAGTAGATGCCCTGGCGGCGGATCGCCACGGCGCCCACCACCAGGCCCAGCAGCGCGCCGGTCCCGGTGCCCGCCAGCAACGCCAGTTCGGGCGTCCAGCCCAGCGACTTGACGACCCAGCCGGTGACGTAGGCGGCAAACCCGAAGAAGGCGGCGTGGCCAAACGAGAGCAGGCCGGTGAAGCCCAGCAGCAGGTTGAACGCGCAGGCGAACAGCGCGAAGCACAGCAGCTTCATGACGAACACGGGGTACAGCCCCATGAAGGGAGCGAGCAGCAGCAAGGTCAGCAGCACCAGGTAGGTGATGCGTGTGACGCGGGCGAAGGCAGTCATCATGCTCACGCTTCCTTTCCAAACAGACCTGCGGGACGCAGGAAGAGCACGATCACCATGATCACGAAAACCACCACGTTGGATGCCTCGGGGTAGAACACCCGGGTCAGTCCTTCGATCACGCCCAGGCTCAGGCCGGTGATCACCGACCCCAGGATGGAGCCCATGCCGCCGATCACAACGACCGCAAACACCACGATCACCAGGTTGGACCCCATCAGCGGCGTGATCTGGATGATGGGCGCCGCCAGCACACCCGCCAGCCCGGCCAGCGCGGCGCCCGCGCCGTAGGTGAGCATCACCATCAGCGGCACGTTGACACCGAAGGCCTGCACCAGTTTGGCGTTTTCGGTGCCGGCCCGCAGGTAGGCCCCCAGGCGCGTGCGCTCGATCAGAAACCAGGTGCCCAGGCAGACGAACAGAGAGGCGAACACCACCCAGGCGCGGTAGTTGGGCAGCACCATGAAGCCCAGGTTGGTGGCGCCAGCGAGCAGGTCGGGCACCGGGTACGACTGGCCCGACACACCGTATTGCTGGCGGAACACCCCTTCGAGAATCAGCGACAGACCGAAGGTGAGCAAGAGGCCGTACAGCGGGTCCAGCCCATACAGCTTCTTGAGAAACAGGCGCTCGACCACCACGCCAAAGACGCCCACGGCCAGCGGCGCCAGCAGCAGCGCAGCCCAGTAATTCACGCCCCACATGTCCAGCATGATCCAGGCGGCGAAGGCCCCGAGCATGTAGAGGGCACCGTGGGCGAAGTTGACGATGTCGAGCAGGCCGAAGATGACCGCCAGGCCCAGGCTGAGCATGGCATAGAACGCGCCATTGACCAGCCCCAGCAGGAGCTGGCCCATGAAGGCCTGGATGGGTATGCCGAATATTTCCATGGTGCCCGTCGGGTATGCGGTGAAATGCGCAGCGGGCCCACAAGGGCCCGCTGCGTGCGCAGTCAGCTTACTTCTTCAGCAGCGAGCACTTGGACTCGGCTGGCGTGGTGAAGGCCTGGTCGCCCGGCACTTTGGCCACCAGCTTGTAGTAGTCCCAGGGGGTGGTCGACTCCTTGGCGCTCTTGACCTGGAACAGGTACATGTCGTGGATCATGCGGCCGTCGGCGCGGATCGAGCCCTTGGTGTAGAAGTCGTCGAACTTCATGCCCTTGAGCGTGGCCATGACCTTCTCGCCGTCGGTTGTCCCGGCTTGCTTGACCGCTTTGAGGTAGTTCATGGTGGCCGAGTAGTCGGCTGCCTGCAGGCTCGATGGCATGCGCTTGTACTTGCCGAAGAAGCGCTTGGCAAACGCGCGCGAGGCGTCGTCCTGGTTCCAGTACCAGCTGTCGGCCAGCTGCAGACCCTCGGTGTTGGCCAGGCCCAGGCTGTGCACGTCGTTGATGAACACCAGCAGGCCGGCGATTTTCATCGTCTTGTTGATGCCGAATTCCTTGGCCGCTTTCATCGCGTTGGTGAAGTCACCGCCGGCGTTGGCCATGGCCAGGATCTGCGCCTTGGACGACTGTGCCTGCAGCAGGAAGGAGGAGAAGTCCGACGCGCTCAGCGGGTGCTTCACCGAACCCACCACCGTGCCGCCGTTGGCTTTCACCACGGTGGAGGCGTCGGCTTCCAGTGAGTGGCCGAAGGCGTAGTCGGCGGTCAGGAAGAACCAGCTCTTGTTGCCGGCCTTGACCAGTGCGGTGCCGGCGACCTTGGCCAGTGCAACCGTGTCGTAGGCGTAGTGCACCGTGAAGGGCGAGCAGTCTTCGTTGGTCAGTCGGGCCGAGCCGGCACCAATGGAGATGAAGGGACGTTTTTTCTCCTTGGCCAGCTGGGCCATGGCGAGGTTGGTGCCCGAGCTGGTGCCGCCGACCAGCATGGACAGGCCGTCTTTGTCGAACCACTCGCGGGCCTTGGAGGCGGCCACGTCGGCCTTGTTCTGGTGGTCGGCGGTCAGCACTTCGATCGGGCGGTTAAGCACCTTGCCGCCGAAGTCTTCCACCGCCCACTTCACCATCTCGCCGCCGGCGGGGCCGTCGATGTCGGCGTACAGGCCCGACATGTCGGTGATGAAACCGATCTTCACCGGGCCACTGTCCTGGGCAAATGCGCTGGTGGCGCCGAGTCCGACGGCGAGGGCGGCAACAAGGGTTTTGAGTTTCATGGACTGTCTCCGTTGGGTTGAAAAGCGAGGTGAGAGAAACGGTTTGAGGTCTTCAGACCCCGAGGTACTGCTGCAGCATGGCCTTGTTGTCGTTCAGCTCGCTCTGGGCGAACTGCTTGACGATCTGGCCATGCTCCATCACATAAAAACGGTCGGCCAGCGGTGCGGCGAAGCGGAAATTCTGTTCGACCAGCACGATGGTGTAGCCACGGGCCTTGAGCGCCAGAATCATTTCGGCGAGCTTTTGCACGATCACCGGCGCCAGGCCTTCGGAAATCTCGTCGAGCAGCAGCAGACGCGCGCCGGTACGCAGGATGCGCGCCACCGCCAGCATCTGCTGTTCACCGCCGGACAGGCGGGTGCCCGGGCTGCTGGCGCGCTCCTTGAGGTTGGGGAACATGGCGTAGATGTCGTCCACGCTCATACCACCCTGGCCCACGGTGGGGGGCAGCATCAGGTTTTCTTCGGCGCTCAGGCTGGCGAAAATGCCGCGCTCTTCCGGGCAGTACCCGACGCCCAGGCGGGCCACGCGGTGCGGCGGCAGCTTGATGGACTCTTCGCCGTTGATCTTGATCGATCCTTTTCGAGCGCCGGTCAGGCCAACGATGGCGCGCAGCGTGGTGGTGCGCCCGGCGCCGTTGCGGCCCAGCAAGGTGACCACCTCGCCCTCGTTGACCACCAGATCCACGCCGTGGAGGATGTGCGACTCGCCGTACCAGGCGTGCAGCTGATCGATACGCAACAGCTCGCGGCTCATGCGTGGGCTCCCTGCAGCTCGGCGTCGGCCGTGCCCATGTAAGCCTCGATCACCAGCGGGTTGGCCGACACCTCAGCGTAGGGGCCGTCGGCGATGATGGCGCCGCGCTGCAACACGGTGATGCGGTCGGCGATGGAAGACACCACGTTCATGTTGTGCTCCACCATCAGGATGGTGCGACCGGCCGACACCTTCTTGATCAGCGCGGTGACCCGGTCCACGTCTTCGTGGCCCATGCCCTGGGTGGGTTCGTCCAGCAGCATGAGCTCGGGCTCCAGCGCCATGGTGGTGGCCAGCTCCAGCGCGCGTTTGCGGCCGTAGGGCAGGTTGACCGTGGTCTCGTCGGCGAAGTCCTGCAGATCGACGGTGGTCAGCAGCTCGTAGGCGCGGTCGTGCAGCGGCTCCAGGCTGGACTCGGGTTTCCAGAAATGGAACGAGGTGCCCAGGTTGCGCTGCAAGGCCGCACGCACGTTCTCCAGCACCGTCATGTGGGGAAACACGGCCGAGATCTGGAACGAACGCACGATGCCGCGGCGCGCGGTCTGCGCCGGCTTCTCGTGTGTGATGTCGTGGCCGTTGAAGTGGATGCTTCCCGAGGTCGGGGGCAGAAACTTGGTGAGCAGGTTGAAGAACGTGGTCTTGCCTGCCCCGTTGGGTCCGATGAGCGCATGGATGTGTCCGCGGCGGACCTTGAGGTCCACATGATCGACCGCCACGAAGCCCTTGAACTCCTTGGTCAACCTCTGG
The DNA here is from genome assembly GCA_964424415.1 of uncultured Hydrogenophaga sp. Lineage (GTDB taxonomy): Bacteria > Pseudomonadota > Gammaproteobacteria > Burkholderiales > Burkholderiaceae_C > Hydrogenophaga. The sequence continues at coordinate 54,230 of CAYRIT010000007.1, read as the reverse complement.
GTTTCCAGAATGATGTCATCCGGCAACGCGCGCTCTCCCTTGATGAAAAGACGCCATCATAGGCGGGCGCTCACACCTGTCGAGAGGGGTATGTCCTTAGGTGTTTCTACGTGCGCGGCCTGCGCTGCGGGCCCTGGCAGGCCCGCCCAGCGCAAGTCACGCGGGGCGGCTCACATGTTGCGCCGGTACTGCCCGCCCACCTCGAACAGCGCGCTGGTGATCTGGCCCAGGCTGCACACGCGCACCGCGTCCATCAGCACCTCGAACACGTTGCGGTTGTGGATCACGGCCTGCTTGAGCCGCTCCAGCATCGCAGGCGCCTCGGCCGCATGGCGGTTGTGGAAATCGTGCAGGCGCTTGAGCTGGTTCTGTTTTTCGTCGTCGGTCGAGCGCGCGAGCTCCAGCGACTCCAGCACCTCGTCGCCGTGCGGGTTGCGGAAGGTGTTGACGCCGATGATGGGGTACTCGCCGGTGTGCTTGAGCATCTCGTAGTGCATGGATTCGTCTTGAATCTTGCCGCGCTGGTAGCCGGTCTCCATCGCACCGAGGACACCGCCGCGGTCCGCGATCTTCTCGAACTCGGCCAGCACCGCCTCCTCCACCAGCTCGGTCAGCTCGTCGATGATGAAGCTGCCCTGGTTGGGATTTTCGTTCTTCGCCAGGCCCCACTCGCGGTTGATGATGAGCTGGATCGCCATCGCACGGCGCACCGAGTCTTCGGTCGGTGTGGTGATGGCCTCGTCGAAGGCGTTGGTGTGCAGGCTGTTGCAGTTGTCGTAGATCGCGATCAACGCCTGCAGCGTGGTGCGGATGTCGTTGAACTGGATCTCCTGCGCGTGCAGGCTGCGCCCGCTGGTCTGTACGTGGTATTTCAGTTTTTGCGAGCGCTCGTTGGCACCGTATTTCTCTTTCATCGCCACCGACCAGATGCGGCGCGCCACGCGGCCGAGCACGGTGTATTCCGGGTCCATGCCGTTGGAGAAGAAGAAGGAGAGGTTGGGCGCGAAGTCGTCGATGTGCATGCCACGCGCGAGGTAGGCCTCCACAAAGGTGAAGCCGTTGGACAGCGTGAACGCCAGTTGGCTGATCGGGTTGGCGCCGGCTTCGGCGATGTGGTAGCCGCTGATGCTCACCGAATAGAAGTTGCGCACGTCGTGGTGCACAAAATACTCGGCGATGTCACCCATGACCTTGAGCGAGAACTCGGTGGAGAAGATGCAGGTGTTCTGGCCCTGGTCTTCCTTCAGGATGTCGGCCTGCACCGTGCCGCGCACATTGGCTTGCACCCACTCTTTGATCTTGGCCGCTTCGGTGTCGGTGGGCTCGCGGCCGTTTTCCAGCTTGAACTTGTCGATGTTCTGATCGATCGCGGTGTTCATGAACATCGCCAGGATGCTGGGTGCCGGGCCGTTGATGGTCATGGATACCGAGGTGGCCGGGTGGCAGAGGTCGAAGCCGCCGTAGAGCACCTTCATGTCGTCCAGCGTGGCGATCGACACGCCGGAGTTGCCCACCTTGCCATAGATGTCGGGGCGCGGGTCGGGGTCGTTGCCGTAGAGCGTGACCGAGTCGAACGCGGTGGACAGGCGTTTGGCAGGCATGCCCTCGGAGAGCAGCTTGAATCGGGTGTTGGTGCGAAAGGCGTCACCTTCGCCAGCGAACATGCGGGTCGGGTCTTCGCCCTCGCGCTTGAAGGCGAAGGTGCCGGCGGTGTAGGGGTAGCTGCCCGGCACGTTGTCCAGCATCAGCCACTTGAGAATTTCGCCGTGGTCCTCGTACGGCGGCAGCGCCACCTTGCGGATCACGGTGCCCGAGAGCGTTTTGGTGGTGAGCGCGGTCCGGATCTCTTTGTCGCGGATCTTCACCACGTACTCGTCACCCGCGTAGGCTTTTTGCATGTCCGGCCACTGCGCCAGCAGCTTGCGCGCGTCGGCGTCCTGCTGCAGTTCGCGTTCCTGGGCCAGGTCGATCGCGGCTTCGGCGGCCTTGGTGCGGTTCGGCTTGTCCACCGCCAGCATGCGCGCGGCTTCGCGCAGTTGCTGGATTTCGCGTGCCAGCCGTGCCTGGCCGCGGGAGCGTTTCTTGTAGCCGCGCACGGTGTCCGAAATTTCCGCCAGGTAGCGGGTGCGTGCGGGCGGCACGATGGGTGTCTGGTTGGTGCTGTGGCGCACGTGCACGGCCGGCAGTCTGCCCTCGGCGAGCGGCAGGCCAAGCGTTTGCAGGCGGGCTTTGATGGCCTGGTAGAGCGCGGTCACGCCGTCGTCGTTGAAGCGCGCTGCCATGGTACCGAACACCGGCATGGTGTCGGGCATCACGGTGAAGGCTTCGCGGTTGCGCTGCACCTGTTTGGCCACATCGCGCAGCGCATCGAGCGCGCCCTTGCGGTCGAATTTGTTGATCGCCACGAACTCGGCGAAGTCGAGCATGTCGATCTTCTCCAGCTGGCTGGCGGCACCGAATTCGGGGGTCATCACGTACATCGGCACGTCGACATAGGGCACGATGGCCGCGTCGCCCTGCCCGATGCCCGAGGTCTCGACCACGATTAGATCGAAGCCTGCCACCTTGCACGCCGCGATGACGTCGGGCAGAGCGGCGCTGATCTCGCTGCTGGTGTCTCGGGTGGCCAGGCTGCGCATGTAAACCCGCTGGCCGTCTTGCCAGGGCGTGATGGCATTCATGCGGATGCGGTCGCCCAGCAGGGCGCCACCGCTCTTGCGGCGCGAGGGATCGATGGAGATCACGGCCACGCGCAGCGCATCGTCCTGGTCCAGGCGGATGCGGCGGATCAGCTCATCGGTGAGGCTGGACTTGCCGGCGCCGCCGGTGCCGGTGATGCCGAGCACCGGTGTCTTGATCTGCGCCGCCTGGCTGCGCAGGGTCTCCAGCAGGGAGGTGTCCGCCGTGCCGTTTTCCAGCGCGGTGATCAGTTGCGCCAGCGCGCGCCAGTGCATTTCGGTGTGGCCCTGGATCGTGGCGAGGTCTTTGGGCGCGTGGCCGCTGATGTCGCGGTCGCAGCGCATCACCATCTCGCCGATCATGCCGGCCAGGCCCATGCGCTGGCCGTCTTCCGGGCTGTAGATGCGCGCCACGCCGTGCGCCTGCAGCTCGCGGATTTCGGCCGGCACGATCACGCCGCCGCCGCCGCCGAACACCTGGATGTGCTCGCCACCCCGCTGGCGCAGCAGGTCGACCATGTATTTGAAGTACTCGACGTGCCCGCCCTGGTAGGAGCTGATGGCGATGCCCTGGGCGTCTTCCTGCAGCGCGGCGGTGACCACCTCGTCCACCGAGCGGTTGTGCCCCAGGTGGATCACCTCGGCACCCATGCCTTGCAGAATGCGCCGCATGATGTTGATCGCGGCGTCGTGCCCGTCGAACAGGCTGGCGGCCGTGACGAAACGCACCTTGTGGGTCGGACGGTAGTTGGCCAGGGCCTGGTAGTCGGCAGAAAGTTGGGTCATGGCGTTGCTCAGGCAGGGAACGGTGGGAGGAACGGGGCGGTTTATTCGACGCGCAGACCCATCTGGGCCGGGTCTTGTGGGGGAAAGCGCAGGTTCAGCGCCTGGAGACTGTCGCGCACCAGGGTGCCAATCATCAGGTTGCGGTGGGTTTTGGAATCGGCCGGCACCACGGTCCAGGGTGCCCAGGCGGTGTGGGTGGCGCTGAGCGCGTTGTCGTAGGCGCGCTGGTAGGCGTCCCACTGCTTGCGCACCACCAGGTCACCCAGGCTGAATTTCCAGTGTTTGGCCGGGTCGTCCAGCCGCTGCTGCAGGCGCTCGCGCTGCTCGTCCTTGCTGATGTGCAGCAGGCATTTGAGGATCACGGTGCCCGACTCAGCCAGCAGACGCTCGAAGTTGTTGATCTGCTCGTAGCGCTGGCGGGTCTGCCCTGGCGTGATCTGGCCGTTGACCACCGGCACCAGCACGTCTTCATAGTGGCTGCGGTTGAACACCATGATCTCGCCCGCGCCCGGCACCTGCTGGTGGATGCGCCACAGGAAATCGTGTGAGCGCTCGGCCTCGCTCGGCGCCTTCCAGCCCACGGTGTGCACACCCAGCGGGCTGGTGCGGGCAAACACGCCACGCACCGTGCCATCTTTGCCCGCGGTGTCCGTGCCTTGCAGCACCAGCAGCATCTTGTAGCGACGGTCGGCAAAAAGCAGGTTCTGCAGCGCGTCGATGTCCTGCGCCAGCTGTTCCAGCCGCACCTTGTCGTCGGCTTTGGTGCCTCCGGAGAACGGCTTGGCGCCGCTGTCCCAGGCGGTCAGGGATGCTTTGTTTTCCCGCCACTGCCAGTCGCTCCAGGCGCTGCCCTTGGCCGCCTGGATGGCGGCCAGCGGAAACGGCAGGTCGATGGCGTCTGATCGGGGCATGCTTGTCTCGTGGTGGCATCACTGATGCGATTCTTGGCGCTTCTGGTTCATTGACGTTTACGTAAACGTCAATGGTACCCGGTTCGGCCCGATCTGGCGCCACCAGCGTTTCCTTCTGGGGCAGCCCATTGCAAAATGGGGCGGGCGCTGCCGGAGATGTCTGTTGCCGTGTGTCCCGGGACAATTTTTCGGGGCGCGGGCACGACACGCAGCGCCCGAGCCGAACTTTCTTTTTGCGACGCCGCGCGCTGGCGGCAGGAATTCCCGATGAAACCGATCCAGTTGTTCGACCCCGCCTCCAGCACCTGCACCTACCTGCTGTTCGATCAGACCAGCCGCGAGGCGCTCATCATCGACCCGGTGGACGCGCAGATCGAGCGCGATCTGGCCGCCTTGCGTGAGTACGGCTTGACGCTGGTGTGGACGGTGGAGACCCACGCCCATGCCGACCACATCACCAGTGCCGGCCAGCTGGCCGAACTCGCCGGCGCCAAGACCGCAGCGCCACTGGGCTGCGGCATCGGGACGGCCGGTATCCAATTGCAGGACGGTGACACGCTGCGCTTTGGCGGGGAGACGCTGACGGCGCTGCACACGCCGGGTCACACCGCGGGCAGCATGAGCTTCGTCTGGCGCGACCACGTGTTCACCGGCGACACCCTGCTCATCAACGGCTGTGGCCGGACCGACTTCCAGTCGGGCAGCGCCAGCGCGCTCTATGACAGTATCACGCGCGTGCTGTTCGCGCTGCCGGCGCACACCACGGTCTGGCCTGGACACGATTATCAGGGCCGACGCCACTCCAGCATCGGCCAGGAAAAAGCGGGCAACGCGCGCATTGCCGGCAAGAGCGAGGCCGAATTTGTGGCCACCATGAACACACTGAACCTGCCGCGACCACAGCGCATGGACGAGGCGGTGCCGGCCAACCTGAGCTCCGGCCTGCGGCACGACCTCGATGGCGCCTTGCTGATGCAGCCGCGCCCGGTGCAGGCCGGCTATGCGGGCGACGTCTCGCCGCCACTGGCCTGGCGCTGGGTGCAGGCGGGTGAGGCGGTGCTGGTCGATGTGCGCACCGATGCCGAGCGTGAGTGGGTCGGTTTTGTGCCGGGTGCGGTGCCTGCGGCCTGGAAGCAGTGGCCGGGCATGGCGCTGGACCCGCAGTTCGATCAGGCGGTGCAGCAAGCCGCGGCGGGTGGTCAGAAGCTGGTGCTGCTGTGCCGCAGCGGCGTGCGCTCGATCGCCGCCGCCCAGCGTGCCACGCAGCTTGGCTTGACGGCCTACAACATCCTCGAGGGCTTCGAGGGTGACCCGAATGCCCAGGCTCACCGGGGTCGGCTCGGTGGCTGGCGCCATCACGGCCTGCCCTGGCGGCAGTACTGAACGAGCGGCAGAAGCCCTGAACGGGTCGGGTTGTCTGGGGCCGGTGTTATCGACCGATAAACACAAAAATGGAGCCAAAAGACTGATACCCCCTGCTAGACCTGACAGGGTGTGTGCGGTTTTTCACAGATTCTTTTTTTCAATGGGGTTTTGTCTTCCGTAAAGGAAATCCCATGACGATCCAAGAATGCCTGCCGACCCGTGATGTGCTCGACCCCGCGATGTCAGCGCATCTCGCTGCGCGCATCCAGCGGGAGTTCACCAGCCGGTGGGACACCTTGTGGAGTGGCACCTCCCTGCTGCACGGGCGCGATGCCGGTCCAGGCTCGGTGCGACTCAATGGCAACGATTACCTCAGCCTCACCGGCCACCCGGACATCGTTCGCGCTCAGACCGAATCGCTCAAGAGCGACGCAGAATTTGTGATCCAGTCCAGTGTGTTCATCCTCGATGCCCATCCGGCTCGCAAGCTCGAACTCAGGCTCGCCGGGATGCTGGGCAAGGAAGACGGGCTGATCTGCCAGTCGGGTTACTCGGCCAACCTGGGCCTGCTGCAGTCCATCGCCGACGAACAGACGGTGATCTACCTCGACAGCCTGGCACACACCTCGCTCTGGGAGGGTGCGCGCCGCGCCGGCGCCACCGCCCACCCGTTTCGCCACAACGATCCGGGCCACCTCGATCGCTTGATCGCGCGCCACGGCCCGGGCATTGTGGTGGTGGACTCGGTCTACAGCACCACCGGCGCCCTCTGCCCGCTGGAGGAGATGGTCGACGTGGTCGAGAAACACGGCTGCATGATCCTGGTGGATGAGTCGCACTCCCTGGGCACCCACGGCCCGCAGGGATCGGGCCTTTGTGCCGCGCTGGGTCTGAGCCACCGGGTCCACTTCATCACCGCCAGCCTGGCCAAGGCGTTTGCCGGGCGCGCCGGTTTCCTGACCGTTCCCGCCAGCATGCGCAACTACGTGCTGAGCACCAGCTACCCCAACATGTTCAGCTCCTGTCTGCTGCCGCACGAAATCGCTGCTCTCAGCGCCACGCTGGATGTGATCCGGCGCAGCGATGCCGAGCGCGAGCGCCTGCAGGCGCACACGCGCCGGGTGCGCGAGCGCCTCAGCGACATGGGTTATCCGATCCACCAGGGTACCGAGCAGATCATTGCGCTGGAAGCCGGTACCGAGCCCGACACCATGGTGTTGCGCGATCGGCTGGAGGAGCGGAACGTGTTCGGTGCGGTTTTTTGCGCGCCAGCCACCAGCCGCAATCGCACCATGGTACGGCTCACGCTGCACGCGGCGCTGACCGACGCGGAAATGGACCATCTGGAGACCGTGGCGCGCGAGATCGCGCCGATCGTCAAACCCTGGGACTGGCCGATTGCGCGCCGCGCCCGGGCCAGCGCCGTTCAGTCGTCCTGAATGACACGCCCGCCCTGGGCTTCAAGGTATTTCCGATACGAGCAGATCGGGGCGGGCAGATCGTCCTCCTCCAGCGTGAACAGGGCGGCGCACAGGGTGCCGTCCTCCCCCATGGGCATGGCCGAGGCGGTGCGCACCGGGCCGCGCAAACCCAGGTGCTGGTGCAGCTCGATTGCGGCCAGGCGCTTGCCCGCCGCTGCCGCCCGCACCGTCTCCATGCCCAGGCCAGCCGAACCCACGAGCTCGGCCAGATCGCCCAGGGTGGCCACTGGCTCCAGCTGCAGCCAGTGGCAGTGGCCCTCGGTATCCATGCCGAGCAGGCCAAAGGGCTGATCGAGCACCACGTATTCCACCCAGTGCTTCTCGGCGTAGACCTGCAGCGCCTGGGCGACAGAGGGGATCTGCAGAATCGATTGCTGCGCCGGGCGCAGAGTGGCGCGCCACAAGGTGTTGACCCGCGGATGCGCCGCCTGCCCGAGCTTGCGCAGCGCGCCCATCAGCAGCCGGGTGATGTCGCGCGCCTGCTTGGGCACAAACTGGTCGATCAGTCCGTGGTTGAAGGCCTGCACCGCCACCTGCTCGTCGGCCTGGCCGGTGAGCAGCACGCGCGCCCCGGGCCAGTCGATCAGGGTTTCCAGCACCTCCAGCCCGTTGGTGCCGGGCATGGCGTAGTCGATCACGCAGGTCTTGGCCAACTGGTGGCGCTGCGGGTGGCTGGCCCAGTAGCGCAGCACCTGTGGCAGGAGTGGCTGGCCCTGGCGCCAGCGGTCGATCATGTGCAGCTGGGCCGCGGCGTCGGCCTCCCAGCGCGCGGGTTCGTCCTGCATACGCCGGGCAAACGCCGCCGGTCGCGAAAACAGCTCGACCCGCCAGTGTGCCGGCAGCACCATGCCCAGCATCTCGAGGTACTCGGTGTCGTCGTCGAGAAACAGGACACTGCCGGGTCGGTGGAAAAGAGACAGATTGAGGGACATTTCGGAACGGATGGCGCAGGCGCAGCGTCTGGCGTCAGTCGGTGGGTGTGTGGACGGGAAGATCGATCATGAACACCGCGCCCATGGTGGGCTCGGAGTGCACGCTGAGTCTGCCGTGTGCGGCCTCGACCACGCTCTTGCAGAAAGTCAGGCCCAGGCCGTGGCCCACTGCCGACTGGGTGGAAAAAAAGGGTTCGAAGATGCGCGTCTGCTGCTCGTGGGGAATCCCCACGCCATCGTCCGATACCGCGATGCGGCCTTTGCCGCGGTGCAGGCCCACGTCCAGCCGCAGGTCGCCCGGCTTGGGGGCGTTGCTGGCCGAAGCCAGGGAATGCAGCGCGTTCTTCAGCAGGTTGGTCAGCACCTGCACAAACAGGGTTCGGGAGCCGAGAAAACAGAAATCGTTCTGGACATGCAACTGCACGCAGTCGCGTTCGCGCGTGGATCGATAGGGATAGTTGTTGACCACCTCATTGACCAGGTCGGCCGCCTCGATCCGCGCCTGCTCGCGTGGCAGGCGCATCAGCTGGGCGTTGGAGATCTGGGTGTCGATCTGCCGGTTCATGCTGCTCGCCAGGTTTTGCAGCCGTGTCGCAAGCTCCTCAATCTTGCGGCTCCGGTTTTCCGGTGCGTCGTTGCGTGTCAGGGTGCGCAGCACGTCGCCCATCAGGTTGACGGTGGCCAGCGGTGTGCGCAGTTCGTGCGCCATCACCGCCATGGTGCTCAGGGCATTGACCAGACGGGTGCGTCTCAGGTTGGCGCTGGAGGCGCCGAGCAGGATCGAAGACGCCCAGGCAAACCCCAGCACCACCACATGGTCCGCACCCAGCGCTGGTTCCGGTGCGCTCAGCGCAGCAGGGCTGGCGAGCAGGTAGCTCAGCACAATCCCCCCCACCATGCCCAGACTGGCGATGCGCCAGTCGGTGAGGTGGTAGTAAATGACGATCATGCAGGCAACGCTGGCCAGCCACACCGCGTTGCCATGGTTCATCCAGTACATCCAGAAAAAATACAGTGGCAGTTGCAACCAGCAGCACAAACCGAAAATCCAGAAGGCCAGGCGTGCGCTGAGATCGCGATGCACCACCGGCAGCAGCAGCGGTATGCCCATGGACGCGATCAGCAACCGGATCGGTACGTTCTCGTAAGGCTGTGGCAGCAGCGTGTCCCAAAGGTAGGCGAAGGTGGTGTGTCCCAGAAGCGTGAACGCACCGAGCCACTGCAACCTTTCGCGTGATGGGTGCAAAATCGGCTCCAGCGGCGCATGGACAATCTCATCCAGCAACCACCGCGCCAGGCGCTTTTTTGCGCTGTGGAACCACAACCGGTCCAAAGGCACCATGTACTCCTTCCAACGACGTTCGACCCCCGCATGGCCGACAGCCCGGGCGGGCAGATCGATTGTGTCTGTATCCGGACGTAACGAGCATGTCCTTGCCTGTCAACTTTGACAGTCTGGGCGTCGACGCCGTGATGGCCGACTGGGTCGCGGCGCTGAGCGACCAGGGCGTGGAGTCGGTGGTGGTGCTCGGCCCCAACCCCTTCGGCGGGCGCGACGATCGCGAGGTGCTGGCGGTGCATCCACCGCGGCTGCTGGGGGCCGCCCAGGCACTGGCCGAGAGCCGCGACTTCGGCGCGAGCTGGCGCGACAGCGACGCGCCGCTGGTGGCTTGGCAGGACATTTCCAAAGCGTCGTTCGAACAAGCCGGCCGTTGGCGCCGCCTCTGGCTGGCCCATGGACAGCAGACCTTGGTGCGGGTTGCCTTCAGCCTGCCCGCGGGGCGTGCTTTCGAGTGTTTCATGTTCAGTCCACGCATGTTCGCCGACCGTGCCGAGGCCGCCGCCCTGGCCTGGTCGGCCTTCAACATCTGGCCCATGCTGCGCCGCGCGATCGCCGAGCAGCGGGTCAGCCTGAGCCCGCGCGAGCAGCAAAGCCTGAACCTCGCGTTCGAGGGTCTGACCGCACGCGAGACGGCGGCCCGCATGGACTGCTCCGAGCGCACGGTCAACTACCACCTGGCCAATGCGATGACCAAGCTGCAGACCGACAACAAACTCTCAGCCGTCCAGCGTGCCTGCTGGGTGGGACTGATCTGATCTGCCTGGCCTGTGCCGGGACATTCCTCAGCACGTGGTGATAATGCGGGCATGACATTTTTGGCTCTGGACGTTGGGAACACACGCCTGAAGTGGGCCCTGTATGACGAGCCAAGGCCGGGCGCCAAGCTGGTGGCCCAGGGCGCGCAGTTTCTGGAAAACATCGAAACACTGGCCGAGGGCGAATGGTCCGCGCTGCCGGCACCGCGCTGGGTTGTGGGCTGTGTGGTTGCGGGCGATGCGGTCAAGCGCCGGGTGCAGGAGCAGCTGGAGCTGTGGGACGCAAGCCCGCAGTGGGTGGTGTCGAGCCAGCAGGAAGCGGGTCTGACCAATGGCTACGACCACCCGGCCCGTCTGGGGTCGGACCGCTGGGTTGCCATGATCGGCGCCCGGCACCGGGTGCTGGCCCAGGGCGCGTCCAAGCCCTGTGTGGTGGTCATGGTGGGAACCGCCGTCACGGTCGAGGCGGTGGACGCCGAGGGCCGATTCCTGGGCGGCATCATCCTGCCCGGGCACGGCATCATGCTGCGTGCGCTGGAGTCGGGCACCGCCGGCCTGCACGTGCCCACTGGCGAGGTGCGAGACTTCCCCACCAACACCAGCGACGCACTCACCAGTGGAGGCACCTTTGCGATTGCCGGCGCGGTGCAACGCATGGTGGACAACCTGCGCCGCCAGTGCGGCGACGAACCGGTGGTCTACATGACCGGCGGCGCCGGCTGGAAAATGGCCCCCAGCATGTCAATCCATGTCGAGCTGGTCGACAGCCTGATTTTTGACGGTTTGCTCGAAATCGCCAGCCGCCGGCTGTGACACTTCCTCACCCGCCCCGGACGCGAGCGATGCCGCGGAGCATGGGATCTAAGCCCCTCCCCATGGCAACATCAGCGTCACCGTGAGCAGGCGCTCGAACTCAGGGGTGAACTCGTCGACGATGCGCTGAGGCTCGGGGCACAGGCCGGTGTCGGCGATGACGCCGAACTGCACACCGCCGCCGTAGCTCAGGATGGACACACCCAGACCCACGCTGCCGGTCTGTGGCACCCAGACCATGTTCTGCTCTAGGGTGGCGCCGCAGAGCTTGAGTTTGGTGGAGGGCCCTGGCACGTTGGTCATCACCGCGGTGGTTTTTTTACCGAACAGGTTGAGCAGCGCGTCCTGCGCCGGTTTGATCATCAGACCAGCCACCGACAGCAGGCCGAAGGTCAGCAGCGGCTGCAGGCTGCCCTTGAGATCGTTCATGCGGGCACGCACCGCGAACACGCGCTCGATCGGGTTGTCGATGCCGATGGGCAGCACCAGCGGCACCAGCCCGAATCGGTTGCCCAGTTTCCAGGCATCTTCCATCGGGCGCAGGTTGATCGGCACCATGGCGCGGATTTCCTGGCCGGTGGTGTCGTCGCCCTGGGCCCGCAGGTAGGCACCGATGGCGCCGGCCACGCAGCTCAGCAAGACGTCGTTGATCGTGCAGTTCAACGCCCGGCCGACCGCCTTGACCTCGTCCAGTGGCAGCGGCTCGCACCAGGCCACACGCTTGGCCTTGCCGGGCTGACCCTTGAGGCGGGTGGGCGAGTCATCGGGCATGAGCGCGAGCGCCGCCAGGTCGCTGGCCAGCTGGCCACCCATGCGGGCCAGGTCCATCGCTTGTCCGAGGGTGTCGCTCAGCCCCTGCTGGGGCGAGGCGATGAGGGAGAACGAGCGAGCGGCGCCGCCGCCGGCCACCTCCAGCGCGCGGGCGGTGAGGTCGCCCAGCGGGCGTATCAGGGTGTCGGCGACCCAGTCTTCGGCGCCTTCGATGCCACCGCGCGTGGGCCGGCGCTTGCGCTTGGGAGGCAGGTTGCCGCCGTCGACCAAGCTCATCATGACGCTGATCAGCGCGATGCCATCGGCGATGCAGTGGTGGATGCGCGCGATCATCGCCGAGCCGCCTTCGTAGTCCTCCACCAGCTCGAAGCACCAGAGCGGGTGCGCGTGGTCCAGCGGCTGCAGGGCGAGGTCGGCGATACGTGCCTGCAGCGCTGCCTGCGCACTTTGTCCGCGCACCCGTTTGAGCCCTCGGCTCACCACATGGCGTTTGATGTCGAAATCGGGGTCATCGATCCAGTGGGCACCGGTCGCGTCCTGGCGCGCCAGCTGCACAAAGCGGCGGAATGGCAGCAGCCGCTCGCTGACCCGCTCCTGCAAGGCCGCCAGCGACACGCCGGGCCGCAGCACCCACACGCCCACGATCATCATGAGGTTGGACTCGGAGTCCATGCGCAGCCAGGCGGTGTCGACCTTGCTCATGCGCTCTCCTTCCAGCCCGAGCGCGCTGGCCAGGCTGGGCGCTGCGGCGCGTCGCGGCACGAGTGTCTGCCCGGGTGCTGGCGAACGCCGCCGTGTGCGGGCGGCGGGCCGAGGCTGTGCCGACGGCGCGGTGTCGGCGGGGGCAATGCGCTGGACCATGGTGTCTCCTGGAGGCGCCGCCACCAGATCCGGTCTGGATCCGCAGTGGGCGGGGGGGCTTGTTGTTGGGGGCAGCAACCTATTGTGCCGCCAGCGCAGACCGTAAGATACCGGGCCAGCCCTGAGGGGCGCGCTCTTTTATCCCATTGTTCAGGAGTTCCGCATGTCCGATCTGAAAACGCGTTTCGAAGCCGCCGTGGCCAACTCCAAGAACCTGAGCGAACGCCCCGACAACACCACGCTGCTCAAGATCTACGGCCTTTACAAGCAGGCGACCACCGGCGACAACGCCGAGAAAAAACCCGGTTTTGGCGACATGGTGGGTCGCGCCAAATGGGACGCCTGGAACCAGTGCAAGGGCAGCTCGGGCGACGAGGCGATGCAGCAGTACATCGATCTGATCGAATCGCTGCGCTGAGCCAGCGGGCCGGCTCCGGCCTTGCGAGCCAGGCCATTTGGGTCAGGCTTTCTTTTTGCGGCTGGCGGGCTTCTTGGCCGCCAGCAGTTCGTCGAGATTTTTCACGATCTCGCTCTCGATGCGCTCGCGGAAGGCGCCCAGCAGAAAACCCAGTTTGGCGTCGAGTTCGAAGTGGTCGGCGGTCACCAGCAGCGTGCCGTGGACACCACTGCGGCTGAACGCCACTTCGTCACAATTCCCGCCTTCCTGGTAGGTGCATTCCATGCCGAACTCGCCTTCGACCTGTTCGGCCCATTGCCAGGCGACCTTGCGTGCACCGGTGAGACCCAGGTGGTGGTTGCGTCGGATGTGAATGTCGGCCATGGGGTGTGCTGTGTTGGGAGGGTCAGTGCAGGGGGGCCGTGGGGGACGGCGACCGGTCTGCAAGGCGGGTGGCGCGGCCCAGTTCGGCGAGAACCGCGCTGCGCGCTTCGCGCGGCTGCTCGGCCAGTTCGCGCACCGCATCATAAAACCGGGCGAAGTTGCCGCCCTCGCGCTGGAACAGCGCGATGAAGCCGGGCACCAGATCGTCGTAAGCGGCCTGGGCGCCGAAGCTGGCGTTGTTGGCCTGGGCGACCCAGGCGTCAAAGCCCCGGTAGCCACCCCAGCCGCGCTTGAGGTCGGCGTAGCCGGCGTGGAACGCCGTCATCGCCTCGGCTTTGCGGCGCAGCTTCTCGGTATCGCCCCAGCCCTCGTGGCTGTAGATGGCTTGCAAGGCGTCGCGTGTCGATCGGGTGAGCGCGCGGAAGTCCTGGCGCCGTGCGTCGAACGCCACGTAGTCGGCGCGTGCGGCTTCGCTGGCGTGCTGGCTGAGCCAGCGCTCCCCACCCAGGCGCTCGACCGCGGTGGCAAACGATTCGTTGAAGGCGGTGTCGTCCTTCACATACAGCACCTGGTGTGCCAGTTCGTGAAACACCAGCCGCGCGAGTTCGCCCTCGGGGTAGCCGATGAAGGTGTTGAGCAGCGGGTCGCCACCAAGCCAGTTGGTCCAGCCCAGAGTGGAATAGGCCGGGACCGGGTAGACCGCGACCTCCATCTCGGGCGGGAGGCCGGCAGCGAAGGCGCGGGCGTTGGCCTCGTCGAAATAGCCCCGGTAGCCCACACAGCCGACCACCGGGAAACACCAGGTCTGCAGCGTGAGCGAGAGCGCGGGTGCGGCCACCACGTTGTAGACCGCGGCGCGGCGCCCGAGATCGGCGTAGCGCTGGTAGCTGGCGTTGTCGGGCAGCGCCAGGTCGCTCACCGCAAAGGCGCGGATGCGCTGTGCGGTGGTCAGCCGCGCCTTGAGCGCGGCTGGAGTTTGCTCGTCTTGCAGCCAGTCGGGCAGCGCGCGCGCCGCGAGCATGAGCTGTGCCTGGCCGCTGGCGGACTGCCAGTAATAACCCAGACCGGTGGTCGGGCTGGCGCAGCCGGCCAGCAGAGCCGCCGCCATCGCAATGGCCAGCACGCACCGTGGAAGTGGCTTGGCCGGGGCGCTGGTGCGGTGCCCGCTGCAGAAGGAGGCGCGAAGCGGCGCAGGGAGGGTCACGCTCTTTCCACTTCCACCAGGCAGTCGTAGAACACCGGGCCATTGCCCATGTCGGTCAGCTGCTGGCTGGTGAGCTGGTTGACGTTGGTTCCGTCCAGGCCGAGCTTGCGCCACCAGACCCCCAGGCCGTTGACCACACCGGCGCGTGCGCGCCGCGACACCTCGGCTTTGCAACGGTATTCGCCCCGCGCATTGAACACCCGCACGACCTGGCCGCTCTCGATGCCGCGCGCGGCCGCGTCCTCGGCGTGGATCTCCAGCAGCGGTTCGCGCTCGATGTCGCGCAGGCTTTTCACGTTGACGAAGCTGGAATTGAGGAAGTTGCGCGCCGGCGGCGAGATCATGGCCAGCGGGTAGGCCGCGCTGCTGAGCGCCGGCTCGTGGTTGGGCAGGTGGTTGGGCAACGGGTCACGTCCGAGCGCGGCGAGCCGGCTGCTGGCGAACTCGCAGCGGCCCGAGGGCGTGAGGAAGCCGCCGTCGGCAAACGGTGCCTCGGGCACGGGAAGGGTGGCAAAACCCTGGCGCAGCAGCGTGTCGAAATCGACCTGGTCGCCGAAGGCGGTGCGGCACAGGGTCTCGTCGTCGTCCTGGAAACAGGGATCGTCAAACCCCATGCGCGCGGCCAGGGCGCGGAAGATGGCCGCGTTGCTGCGTGCCTGACCCAGCGGCGCGATTGCCGGACGATTCAGCAGCACATCGGTGTGGCCGTAGGCGGCGTGCACGTCCCAGTGTTCGAGCTGGGTGGTGGCCGGCAGGATGATGTCGGCGTGGTCGGCGGTGTCGGTCTGGAAATGCTCGAGCACCACGGTGAACAGGTCTTCGCGCGCGAAGCCTTGTGCCACCTTCGCCGACTCGGGCGCCACCGCCACCGGATTGCTGTTGTAGACGATCAGCGCGTCGATCCGCGGTCCGAAGTCGGGCGAAGACTCGCGCAGCAGATCGTCGCCGATGGTGACCATGTTGATCAGCCTGGGCGTGCGGCCCGCGAGCAGATCGGCCCGGTGCAGCGCCGCCCGCTGAACCGGGAAATGCCCACTCGACGACAGCAGCAGGCCACCAGCTTTGTGCCGCCAGGCGCCGACCAGCGCCGGCAGGCAGGCCACCGCGCGCACCGCGTTGCCGCCGCCACGCACGCGCTGCATGCCGTAGTTGAGCCGGA
The DNA here is from genome assembly GCA_964424415.1 of uncultured Hydrogenophaga sp. Taxonomy (GTDB): domain Bacteria; phylum Pseudomonadota; class Gammaproteobacteria; order Burkholderiales; family Burkholderiaceae_C; genus Hydrogenophaga. The sequence continues at coordinate 38,391 of CAYRIT010000007.1, read as the reverse complement.
TCGCGGCCGGCTGGCTGGTGCCGTAGTCGCGCGCCAGATCGATGATCTGTTGCGCCGGCACGCTGCAGACGTCGGCCGCGCGCTCGGGTGGCCACAGCAGCGCGCGCTCGCGCAGGCTGTGCCAGCCCAGCGTGTGGCGGGCGATGTAGTCGTGGTCCAGCCAGTTGTGGGTGATGAGCTGGTGCATCAGCGCCAGGGCCAGCGCGGCGTCGGTGCCGGGTCGCAGGGCGATGTGTTCGTGACACTTCTCGGCGGTCTCGGAGCGCCGCGGGTCGATGCAGATCAGGCGCGCGCCCTGGCGTTTGGCCTGCTGCGCCAGGCGCCAGAAGTGCAGGTTGCTGGTGATCGAGTTGCTGCCCCAGATCAGGATCAGTTTCGCCTCGGTGAAATGTTCGACCTTCATGCCGATCTTGGCGCCGAAGGTGTTGAGCAGCGCCTCGCCGCCAGCGGCCGAGCAGATCGTTCGTTCCAGGTGCGAGGCGCCGAGCCGGTGGAAGAAGCGCGCTGCCATGCCCTCGGCCTGCACCTGACCCATGGTGCCCGCGTAGCTGTAGGGCAGGATGGCCTGCGGGTCGCGCGCGGCGATGGCCTTGAGACGCACCGCGATCGTGTCGAGCGCTTCTTCCCAGCCCACCGGTTCGAACTGGCCGCTGCCTTTGGGGCCGACACGTCTGAGTGGCTGCAGGATGCGCTCGGGGTGGTAGGTGCGCTCGGTGTAGCGCGACACCTTGGCGCACAGCGCGCCGTCGGTGTGGCGGTGCCCGGGGTTGCCCTGGACACGAATCGCCACCCCGTTTTCCACGGTGGTGAGCAGGGCACAGGTGTCGGGGCAGTCGTGTGGGCAGGCGCCGCGCACGGTGTCTGGCGAACTGGCTGGGTGGGTGGCAGTCATGGTGGAGGCGACGCGCGAACGCAGAGAAAAAAGGGCGTCCCGATTATCAGGCGCGGCCACCCGCGCCGGGTGATGGCGGCCCCGACATCCCCGCGACCGACGCGGTGACCGGGGGGTGGTTACCATGACCGCTTAGCCCGCCCACCTTCGGAGACCCGCCTTGAAACTGATCGATTCCATCCTGACCCAGGCCGCGGGTATCGCGGTCGTTCGCCGCGACATCCATGCCCATCCCGAGCTCTGCTACGAGGAAGTGCGCACCGCCGATGTGGTGGCCGGCAAGCTCGCCGAGTGGGGTATCGAAACGCACCGGGGCATGGGCACCACCGGCCTGGTGGGCATCGTGCACGGCCGCGACGGCGGCAAGAGCGGGCGCGCGATCGGATTGCGTGCCGACATGGACGCCCTGCCCATGCAGGAGCACAACACCTTCGGACACGCCAGCCAGCATGCCGGCAAGATGCACGCCTGCGGCCACGACGGTCACACCGCCATGCTGCTCGCCGCAGCCCAGCACTTCGCCAAACACCGCGACTTCGATGGCACGGTCTACCTGATCTTCCAGCCGGCCGAAGAGGGCGGCGGCGGGGCGCGTGAAATGATCAAGGACGGCTTGTTCGAGAAGTTTCCGATGGAGGCGGTGTTTGGTGTGCACAACTGGCCGGGCATGCCGGTGGGCAGTTTTGCTGCGAGCAGCGGGCCGGTGATGGCGTCGAGCAACGAGTTCCACATCGTCATCCAGGGCAAGGGCGCCCACGCCGCGATGCCCCACAACGGCATCGACCCGGTGCCGGTGGCCTGCCAGATGGTGCAGGCCTTCCAGACCATCATCACCCGCAACAAGAAGCCGGTGGACGCCGGTGTGATCTCGGTCACCATGATCCACACCGGCGAGGCCACCAACGTGGTCCCCGACCGCTGTGAAATCCAGGGCACGGTGCGCACCTTCACCTACGAGGTGCTCGACCTGATCGAGCGGCGCATGCAGGAGATCGCTCAACACACCAGCGCCGCCTTCGGCACCACCTGCGAATTCAAGTTCCACCGAAATTACCCGCCCACGACCAACCACGCCGCCGAGACCGCCTTCATGCGGGATGTGCTGGCCGACATCGTTGGTGCCGATCAGGTCTTTCAACAGGAGCCGACCATGGGCGCCGAGGACTTCGCCTACATGCTGCAGGAGCGTCCGGGCTGCTACGCCTTCATTGGCAACGGCGATGGCGATCACCGCGAAATGGGCCACGGTGGTGGGCCGTGCATGCTGCACAACCCGAGCTACGACTTCAACGACGACCTGATCCCGCTGGGCGCCACCGTCTGGGTGCGGCTGGTCGAGAAATGGCTGAGCCAGCCACGCGCCTCCGCCTGATCCACCACGAGACCGCCCAGATGATCCAGTCCCACGAAGGGTTTTCACCCTCCTACGCCCGCGCCCGGGTGTCCTTCCTCGAAGGTGCAGCCGCCGCCGGCATGGCGATCCAGAGCCACAACCACCCGCTGCGGGGGCGCGATGGCGAAACGCTGGCGATGGACCTGGCACTCGACGGCCCGGCCGATGCGAAGCGCCTGCTCATCGTCAGCAGCGCCTGCCATGGGGTCGAGGGTTTTTGTGGTTCCGGGGTGCAGGTGTTCGCGGCGCACGACGCCGAGTGGCGCGAGCACGCAAAAAATGCCGGCGTGTCGGTGCTGTACATCCACGCACTCAACCCGCACGGCTTCTCTTTCGAGCGCCGCGTGACGCAGGAGAACGTGGACCTCAACCGCAATTTCCAGGATTTTTCGCAGCCGCTGCCGATGAACCCGGCCTACGCCGAGCTGCACCCGCTGCTGCTCCCGTCTGAATGGCCGCCCACACCACAGAACGTCGCCGCCACCGACGCCTATGTTGCCGCGCACGGCGCTCTGGCTTACCAGGCGGCGGTCTCCCAGGGGCAGCACACATTTCCCGATGGCCTGTTTTTCGGCGGCACAGCGCCGACCTGGAGCAACACGACATTGCGCCAGGTGTTGCGGGAGCATGGCCGGCGCGCCAGCCACATCGCCTGGATCGACCTGCACACGGGCCTGGGCCCCAGTGGCGTGGGCGAGCGCATATTTGCGGGTCGCAACGACGCGCTGGCGGTAGCCCGTGCGCGCCGCTGGTGGGACGGTGGCGGGCAGACGCCAGTGACTTCGATCTACGACGGTTCGTCGAGCTCGGCGCTGCTCACCGGGCTGATGTGGTGCTCGGTGTTCGAGGAATGTCCGCAGGCCGACTACACCGGCATCGCCCTGGAATACGGCACGCAGTCCTGGCCCGACGTCATGCAGGCGCTGCGCGCCGACCACTGGCTGCACCTGCATCCCCATGCGTCGGCCGATCAGAAGCGGACGATCAAACAGCAGATACGCGACGCGTTTTATGTCGACACCGACAGCTGGCGCGCCCAGATCGTCACGCAGGCGCGCCAGGCGATGTTTCAGGCGGTTGACGGGCTGCAGGGGCTGGCCGTCTGATCCGGCGGCGCAGGCCGCTCAACCGGGCGCGCGGTAGGCGCCGGTGAGTTGCATCAGGTGCGCGCGCTGGCCGGCTTCCAGGTAGGGCGCGAGCAGGTTGAGCACATGCTGTGCGCCACGCATCAGCGCGGCCTCGGCGTTCTCGGGCTCCAGCGCATGCCGCGGGTCGCGCACGTACTCGAAGCTCAGCCAGTAGGTGAGTACCACCACCATGCAGTTGGCCGTGGGCTCGACTTCGCGCGTGTCAATGGCCACTGAGCCGCTCAGACTCATGCCCGAGAGCAGCGCACGCACCGCGCGAGTCTTGTTCTTGAGCACACCCTGAAACCGGGTTTCCAGCAGGCGGTTCTTGGACAGCAGGTCGTTGAGGTCGCGGTAGAGAAAACGGTACTGCCAGACGATTTCGAACTGCGAGTGCAGAAAGAACCAGGCGTCCTCCACGTTGCGCACCCCATCGGCCGCCTGCAGCAGCTCGTTCAACGCACGCTCGTAGCGCTCGAACAGCGAGTTGATCAGTTCGTCCTTGGCCGGATAGTGGTAATAGAGGTTGCCCGGACTGATGCCGAGCTCGGCCGAGATCAGCGTGGTCGACACGTTGGGTTCGCCGAAGCGGTTGAACAGGTCGAGTGTCACCTCCAGGATGCGCTCGGCGGTGCGGCGGGGGGCTTTGCGGGTCATGCGTGCGCTTGCTGGCTGGTCATGGGCAGGCGCTGCTGCAGTTCGTCGAGCGTGGCGTTGAGCCGGTCCACCGCCAGGGTGGCGGGGCGCTGGCGGGGTGACGGCAGCGGTGCCAGCAAATGGCGGCGGCGGTCGTTGAGCACCGTCAGGTCCAGCGCGATGCCGTGGCGCTCCAGCACCGGCGCCAGTGTGGACAGGCGTTCGCGCAGCATCTGGCGCGTCTGCTGGTAGGCGTGTTCGGCCATCTTGCGGCGCTGGCGGTAGCTGAAGGTGTTGGCAAAAAACAGCTCGGCGTCGCGGTGATCGGGCTCGATCAGCACGATGTCGGTGTCCGGGTAGTCGGTTTCGTAGTGCTTGAAGCCCAGCGCCAGCCGTGAGTGGATCATGGAGCGGAAGGTCTGGCTCATCACGGCGGGGAAGCCGCCTTCGACCAGCGTCGGAATCCGCTCGCGGCCAAAGCGCTCCGGGCTGGCGTGAAAAGGTACCAGCGGGTTCAGGCAGATCAACAGCTCCACGCCCTCCTCGAGCGCCTGGGTCGCGTGCACGGTCTTTTTCAACGCACCGTCCACGTAGTACTTGCCATCGATCTTCACCGGCGGAAACAGGCCGGGCAGCGCCGCGCTGGCCTGGATGGCGCGCGAGATCGGCACATGGTCCCAGCCCGGGCGACCGAACGGGGCGGCTTCGCCGGTGTCGAGTTCGGTGGCCACCAGCGTGAGGTGAGCGCGCAACTGGCGAAAGTCGTTGCTGCGGCCTTCGCGTGCAAACAGGCGCTCGATGTGGTGGTGGATGCCTTCGTTGTCCAGCACGCCGGTGGGCAATGCGGCGCCCAGGCGCTCCAGCGCGCCGGTGAGCGAACTGCCTTGTGCGCCCCAGGCCCACAGGGCGCTGGTCAGCAGGCCGGGCAGGCGCGCCAGGCGCATGCCGAACTCCGCCCAGGCCGGCTTGAGCATCCAGGCCGGATTGAATTCGTCTTCGTGCTGCTGGTCTTCGATGAACATGTCGCACATCTGGTGCGGGCTCAGGCCATTGGCGAGTCCGGCGGCGATGAAGCCACCGGCCGAGACGCCGATGTAATGGTCGAAGCGGTTGAAGTCCAGGCTGGGCAGGCAGTCCTGCAGCGCACACAGCGCCCCAATTTCGTAGATCGCGCCCAACGGTCCACCACCGGCCAGGGCCAGGGCAACACGGGGGCGCGGCGTGTGCGCAGCCGCAGATTTGGCGGCGGCTCGGGGGGATTTGACGGACTTCATGCGTTTGAGTGTAGACCGCTGTGATGGTCACGAATGCTGCGTCGCAGCATTCGTGTGAGGCGCAAAAAAGGGGCGTCGCGCGCCCCTTTTTTTTGCAGGAATCGCGGCCAGCCGCGCGGCGCTCAGGCGGCTGCCTTGGCGCGCGGGTTCTTGCGGGTCGCTGTCTTGCGTGGGGCCTTGGCGGGGGCGGCGGCCTCGGCCGCCACTTTCTTGGCGGCGGGTTTGCGCGCGGCGGCCTTGCGGGCCACCGGGGCCTTGCCACCCAGCGACTGCACTTGGCGGGTCAGGCCATCGATGCGCTCCAGCAGCGCTTCCACATCACGCGCCGACGGCACACCCAGTTTGTTCAGGGCCTTGGCCACGCGGTCTTCGAAAATGTTCTCCAGCTTGTCCCACTGGCCCGCTGCCTTGGACGAGATGTCGGTCGCCATGCTGCTCACGCGGTTGCTGGCTTCGGAGATGCGCTCTTCGGCCACAGCCTGCGTTTTGCGCTGGATCGACAGGCCTTCCTTGACCAGGGTCTCGAACGCCTTGCCACCTTCGGCCTGGGCTTTGGAGAACGCGCCCAGACCCGCCAGCCAGATCTGCTGAGCCGAGTCTTTGATGGCGCCAGCCAGCGGTGACGTTGCCTGGGCCGCAGATTTGGCGCTGCCGGATTTTTGGACTTTTTTGACCATGGTGTGCTCCGAGAAAGAAGTGGAAGAGATTTGAAAGTGGGGAGTTGATTTGCACCCTGAGGGCCAATGGCCCAGCGCATGCCGTCAATGTAGGGCGACGGCGCGGGCGAGTGTAGACGCGTGCAACTAATAGAAGGGCCCAGGCCCGCCACGGGTTTGTGCGGAATCCTGGCCTTTCGCACATGGTGAAGAATGGAGGCCTGTGCGCCACCCTGTGGGCCGTGCAGCTTTTTCCCAATCCAACCTCTTTGGAGAGACGCATGCAGTATTTCGTCACCGGTGCCACCGGGTTCATTGGCAAGCGCCTGGTCAAGAAGCTGCTGGAGCGCAAAGGCTCGGTGGTGCACTTCCTGATCCGGCAGGCCAGCGAGCGCAAGGTGGCCGATCTGCGTGCGTACTGGGGTGTGGGTGCATCGCGCGCGGTGCCGGTGTTCGGCGATCTGACCGCGAAAAAACTGGGTGTCAACGCCGAGACGATCAAGGCGCTCAAAGGCCAGATCGATCACTTCCACCACCTGGCCGCGGTGTACGACCTGGAGGCCGACGAAGAGAGTCAGATCGCGGTCAACATCGAAGGCACGCGCAACACGGTGGAACTGGCCAAGGCGATTGGCGCCGGACATTTCCACCATGTGTCCTCGATTGCCGCAGCCGGCCTCTACGAAGGGGTGTTCCGCGAAGACATGTTCGATGAGGCCGAAAACATCGATCACCCGTATTTCATGACCAAGCACGAGAGCGAAAAAATCGTGCGCACCGAATGCAAGATTCCGTGGTCTGTCTACCGTCCCGCCCTGGTGGTGGGCGACAGCCAGACCGGCGAGATGGACAAGATCGACGGACCGTATTACTTCTTCAAACTGATCCAGCGCATGCGCCAGATCCTGCCGCCGTGGATGCCCAGCGTGGGTCTGGAAGGCGGGCGCATCAACATCGTGCCGGTGGATTTTGTGGTCGATGCGCTGGATCACATCAGCCACCAGAAGCGCGCCAGCGGCGCCTGCTTCCATCTGGTGGATCCGGTGGGCTACCGCGTGGGCGATGTGCTCGACATCCTGAGCAAGGCGGCGCATGCGCCCAAGATGAACCTGTTCATCAACGCGGCGCTCATGGGCTTCATTCCCAAGAGCGTGAAGAAGGGGCTGATGGCGCTGGCACCGGTGCGCCGCGTCTACCGCGCGGTGATGCAAGACCTCGGCCTGCCCGAGGACATGATGAATTTCGTCAACTACCCCACGCGCTTCGACTGCCGCGACACGCTGGCCGCGCTCAAGGGCAGTGGCATCGCGTGCCCGAACCTGAAGGACTACGCCTGGCGGCTCTGGGACTACTGGGAACGCCACCTCGACCCCGACCTGCACATCGATCGCAGCCTGCGTGGCACGGTGGCCGGCAAGGTGGTGCTGGTCACCGGAGGCAGTTCGGGCATCGGTCTGGCGGCAGCGCACAAGTTCGCCGAGGCCGGCGCCATCACCCTCATCTGCGGCCGGGACCAGGACAAGCTGGACGATGCCTGCAAGGAAGCCAAAGACAAGGGCTACCAGTTCATCGCCTACGCGGCCGACATCGCCGACATGGCCGACTGCGACCGTTTTGTGCAATTGCTGATCAAAAACCACGGTGGCGTGGACTTCCTGATCAACAACGCGGGCCGCTCCATCCGCCGTGCCATCGAAGGCAGCTACGACCGCTTCCACGACTACGAGCGCACCATGCAGCTCAACTACTTCGGCTGCCTGCGCGTCACCATGGGTCTGCTGCCGGGCATGGTGACCAGACACAAGGGCCATGTGGTCAACATCAGCTCCATCGGCGTGCTCACCAACGCACCGCGCTTCTCGGCCTATGTGGCCAGCAAGGCCGCACTCGACGCCTGGACCCGCTGCGCCTCCAGCGAGTTCGCCGATCAGGGTGTGACCTTCACCACCATCAACATGCCGCTGGTGCGCACACCCATGATCGCGCCGACCAAGATTTACCAGAACGTGCCGACGCTGGCGCCGGAAGAAGCGGCCGATTTGATCGCGCAGGCCTGCATCTTCAAGCCGGTGCGCATTGCCACCCGCCTGGGTGTGACAGGTCAGGTGCTGCACGCGTTTGTGCCGCGCGTGGCCCAGATCGTGATGAACACCAGTTTCCGCATGTTCCCCGATTCGTCGGCGGCCAAAGGCGAGAAGGGCGCCAAGCCGCAGCTTTCGGCTGAGGCGGTGGCGATGCAGCAGATGATGCGCGGGATTCATTTCTGATTTTTGGTTGTTCCGGTCAGCTGCTTGGGCCAGGTTTCGGCCCGGCGGCGGGGGCCAGACCCGGCACACCACCCCACCAGCACCACCGGTTGCGACACCTACCATTTCCCGACCCGCTCTCATTCACCACGACCATGACCCAAGCCACCGATCTCAGCCATATTCATCCGCGCGAAAAGGCCGAGATCCTGGCCCAGGCTTTGCCCTACATCCGCAAGTTTCACGGCAAGACCATGGTGATCAAGTACGGCGGCAATGCCATGACCGATCCGGCCTTGCAGCAGGATTTCGCGGAAGACGTGGTGCTCCTGAAGCTGGTCGGTATCAACCCGGTGGTGGTGCATGGTGGTGGGCCACAGATCGAGACGCTGCTGAAAAGACTGGGCAAGAAAGGCGAGTTCATTCAGGGCATGCGCGTGACCGATGCCGAAACCATGGAGGTGGTCGAGTGGGTGCTGGCCGGCGAGGTGCAGCAGGACATCGTGGGCATGATCAACGCCGCTGGTGGCAAGGCGGTGGGCCTGACCGGGCGCGACGGCGCCATGATCCGCGCGCGCAAGCTGCGACTGGCCGACCAGAAAAATCCCGACCAGGAGCACGACGTGGGCCAGGTGGGTGACATCGTCAGCATCGACCCGAGCGCGGTGAAGGCGCTGCAAGACGATGCATTCATCCCGGTGGTCAGTCCGATCGGTTTTGGCGAGAACAACGAGAGCTACAACATCAACGCCGACGTGGTGGCTGCCAAGCTCGCCACCGTGCTGCAGGCCGAGAAGCTGCTGATGCTCACCAACATTCCCGGTGTGCTCGACAAGGACGGGCAGCTGTTCACCGAGCTTACGCCGCGCCGCATCGACGAGCTGGTGGCAGACGGCACCATCTCCGGCGGCATGATTCCCAAGATTGCCGGCGCGCTGGACGCGGCCAAAAGTGGCGTGACCGCCGTGCACATTCTCGATGGCCGGGTGCCCCACGCGCTGCTGCTCGAAATCCTGGGCGATCAGCCGTTTGGCACCATGATCAAAAGCCACTGAAACGGCTGCGGGAACGTCCGATCGACCGATGGCGCCGATGGTCTGGTGGCGGGTGTAACAGGGTGTTTTGCTGTGCGAGAATGTTTCGCAGGAAGACAATCTGCGGGTCGCCGGAAGGGCCCCATCCCAGACCCACAGGACCCGATCGCCCATGACCACCAGCGCCCCTGAGCCCACGCCCACGAACGCGGTTGACGACCCAGCCACGGCCGAACGGCACGACAGCGCCGAGGGCAGCGGGCGCAAGCGGCCCAAGCCGGGCGAGCGCCGGGTGCAGATCCTGCAGGCCCTGGCCGCGATGCTGGAGCGGCCGGGCGCCGAACGCGTCACCACCGCTGCGCTGGCCGCGCGGCTTGATGTGAGCGAGGCAGCGCTGTACCGGCATTTCGCCAGCAAGGCGCAGATGTTCGAAGCCCTGATCGAATTCATCGAGCAATCGGTGTTCGGTCTGATCAACCAGTTGGGCGAACGCGAGGCCGATGCACTGGTGCGCTCGCGCAGGCTGGTCACACTGTTGTTGCAGTTCGGCGAAAAAAATCCGGGCATGGCACGTGTCATGGTCGGTGACGCGCTGGTGTTTGAGAACGAGCGGCTGCAGCAGCGCATGAATTTGTTCTTCGACAAGATCGAATCCGCACTCAAGCAGAACCTGCGCGAAGCCTCGGTGCTGACCGGTGCGGTCACACCCACGGTGGATGCCCAGGCCGATGCCTCGGTCATCACCGCGTTCTGCGTCGGGCGCTTGCAACGCTACGCGCGCAGCGGCTTCAAGCGCTCGCCCAGCGAGAGCCTGGAGCACAGCCTGTCCCTGCTGCTGCCTGCCGCACACCTCTGAGCCGCCTTTTGCTCCGGGTTAACCCTGGGTGTGTGGGCGTTTGAGTTGCATTTAGGGCGCGCCACCTAGACAAATCCCGGTCGCACGCGCCGGGATTGCCCTCGCCTGGCCCGATTTGCGGTAAAAATAGAACGATCGTTCGATTTATTTCTGCCGAACCCATTTTCAATATTTCCACGCCGCCCAACACGCATGTCCGATGCCCTCAGCCCTTCGCGCCTGCGACGCGATGCCGATAGCCACAAGCCGATGCAAAAAGGCCGCCAGACCAAGGCGGCCATTGTCGATGCGGCGCTGGGTCTGGCCACACAGATCGGGCTTGAAGGTTTGTCGATCGGTGCGCTGGCCGAGGTCATGCAGATGAGCAAGTCGGGCGTGTTCGCCCACTTCGGATCGCGTGAAGAACTGCAGATTTCGGTGGTGCGCGAGTACCACACGCGCTTCGAGGAGGAGGTGTTCTTCCCGGCGCTGGTGGCGCCGCGTGGCCTGCCGCGGCTGCGCGCGCTGTTTGACAACTGGATGAAGCGCACCTCGGTCGAGCTGGATTCCGGCTGCATTTACATCAGCGGGGCGGTCGAGTTCGATGACCGGCCCGGCCCGGTGCGCGAGGCGCTGGCGAGTTCGGTCAACACCTGGCTCGACGCCATGCGCCGCGCGGTCGAGCTGGCGGTGGCCGAAGGCCATTTGCGGGCCGACACCGACGCCACCCAGATGGGATTCGAGATCCACGCCCAGATTCTGGCGCTGCACTACGAAGCCCGCTTCCTGCGCAGCCCCGGTTCGGTGCAGCGCGCACTGCGCGCTTTTGACGGCATCGTGGCGCGTTTCAGTGCGCCCGGCGCCACCGCCGCCGCCATCCCGGTGGCAAAACCCCTGCGCAAACGCCGCACCACCGCGGCGCCGCGCTGAATTTTCTTCTCTTCTATACCCACCACAGGAGTCCCTCATGCCCATGTACACCCCGCCCCTGCGCGACATGCAGTTTGTGATGCACGAGCTGCTGAACGTGACGCAAGACTTCAAGTCCATGCCGCAGCATGCCGACACCGACATCGACACCATCAACGCGGTGCTCGAAGAGGCGGGCAAGTTTGCCGCCGAGGTGATCTTCCCGCTCAACATCAGCGGCGACACCGAGGGCTGCCTGCTCGACCAGAAGACCCACGAGGTCACCACGCCCGCCGGCTTCAAGGAAGCCTACAAGACCTATGTGGAAGGTGGCTGGGCTGCGCTGTCCTGCGACCCGGCCTACGGCGGCCAGGGCCTGCCGCTGGTGGTCAACCAGTGTCTGTACGAGATGATGAACTCGGCCAATCAGGCCTGGACCATGTACCCCGGCCTGACCCACGGTGCCTACGCTTCGCTGCACACCCATGGCACCGACGAGCAGAAAGCCACTTACCTGAAGAAGATGACCAGCGGCGAGTGGACCGGCACCATGTGCCTGACCGAGCCCCATTGCGGCACCGACCTGGGCCTGATGCGCACCAAGGCCGAGCCTCAGGCCGATGGCACCTACAAGATCACGGGCAACAAGATTTTCATCAGCGCCGGTGAACACGACATGGCCGACAACATCATCCATCTGGTGCTGGCCCGCCTGCCCGATGCGCCCACCGGCATCAAGGGCGTGAGCCTGTTCATCGTGCCCAAGTTCAATGTGAATCAGGACGGTTCGCTGGGCGAACGCAATGGCATCTACTGCGGCGGCCTGGAGCACAAGATGGGCATCCACGGCAACGCCACCGCGCAGATCGTGCTCGACGGCGCGGTCGGCACGCTGGTGGGCCAGCCGAACAAGGGCATGCAGGGCATGTTCGTGATGATGAACGCCGCGCGCCTGGGCGTTGGCAACCAGTCGCTCGGCCTGACCGAGGTGGCGTACCAGAACGCACTGGCCTACGCCAAGGAGCGGCTGCAGATGCGCTCGCTGAGTGGCAAGAAGGCCAAGGACAAGCCGGCCGATCCCATCATCGTGCACCCAGATGTGCGCAAGATGCTGCTGACCGCCAAAGCCTACGCCGAAGGTGGCCGCGCGCTGGCCATGTACAGCTCGGTGCTGCTGGAGAAGGTGCACAACCACCCCGACGCCAAAGTGCGCAAGGACAGCGACGAGATGCTCTCGCTGCTCACGCCGATCGTGAAGGCCTTTCTGACCGACAACGGCTACCAGGCCGCCACCATGTGCCAGCAGGTCTTTGGTGGCCATGGCTACATCAAGGAAACGGGCATGGAGCAGTTTGTACGCGATGCCCGCATCAACATGATCTACGAAGGCACCAACACGATCCAGTCGCTGGACCTGTTGGGCCGCAAGGTGCTGGGCGACCAGGGTGCGGCGCTCAGGAAATTTGGCAAGCTGGTCGGTGCCCTGGTGCAGGAGGAGGGCGTGAACGAGAAGATGGCCGAGTTCATCAACCCGATCGCGGTGCTGGGCGAGCAGATCACCAAATTCACGATGGAAATCGGTTTCAAGGGCCTGCAGAACCCCGACGAGGTGGGTGCCGCCGCCGTGGACTACCTGCGGGTGGCCGGCCACCTGGTGTTCGGCTATTTCTGGGCTCGCATGGCCCAGGTGGCGCTGCGCGAGATCGCCGCCGGCAACACCGACCCGTTCTACCAGGCCAAGCTGCAGACCGCACGTTTCTACTTCGCCAAACTGTTCCCCGAGACCGCGACCCTGATGCGCACCGCGCGCGCAGGATCGAAGGTCCTCATGGACACCGACGCGGCCTTGGCGTAAACCCAGGCTTCCTCAATCATCCCAGGAGAATCTTCATGCTCAAGTCTGCTGCCCTTGCCCTGTTGGTTGTTGCACCGTTGGCTGCGTTCGCGCAAATGACACCGGTGGGAACCTGGCACTCGATCGACGACAAAACCAAAGAGCTCAAGTCGGAAATCGTGATCAGTGATGACGGCGGTGTGCTCACCGGCCGTATCGTCAAGCTGCTCCGCAAAGAGGCCAAGCAGGACGCTGTGTGTGACCAGTGCAGCGACGATCGCAAGGACAAGCCGCTGCTGGGCATGGAGATCATCCGGGGCGCCAAGAAGCAGGACGGCAAGGACGTGTGGGAAGAAGGCAAGATCCTCGACCCTGAAAACGGCAAGACCTACACGCTGCGCCTGACCCCGGTCGAGGCGGGCAAAAAGCTCGACGTGCGGGGCTCGGTGTTTGGCATCGGCCGCACACAGACCTGGGTGCGGGTCCAGTAAGCCCACCCCCTCGCGCTTCACGCGCCCCCCTCAAGGGGACGATGCCAGTGGCCCGGCAAAGCCGGTTCCACGGCGTCTCTGAGTAACCACCCTTCACGCGCCCCACAGCGTTGAAAGAAACCTGATCCATGAATCGATTCCAAGTAAAAAAAGTCGCCGTGCTCGGTGCCGGCGTGATGGGTGCGCAGATCGCGGCGCATCTGGTCAACGTCAAGGTGCCGGTCATCCTGTTCGACCTGCCGGCCAAGGAAGGTCCGAAGAACGGCATCGTCACCCGCGCCGTCGAAGGCCTGAAAAAACTCAAACCCTCGCCGCTGGGCGTGGCGAAAGACGCCGACCTCATCGGGCAGGCCAATTACGAAGAGCACATGGAGTTGCTGCGCGACTGCGACCTCATCATCGAGGCCATCGCCGAGCGCATGGACTGGAAGCTTGATCTCTACAAGCGAATAGCGCCCTTTGTGGCTGAGCACACCATCGTGGCGAGCAACACCTCGGGCCTGTCGATCACGAAGCTGAGCGAAGGCCTGCCTGAAGCGATCAAGCCGCGTTTCTGCGGCATCCACTTCTTCAACCCGCCGCGTTACATGACGCTGGTGGAGCTGATCAACACCCCCACCACCGAACCCAGAATCCTTGACGATCTGGAGGCATTCGTCACCAGCGGTCTGGGCAAGGGCGTGGTGCGCGCCAAGGACACGCCCAACTTCGTGGCCAACCGCATCGGCATCGCCGGCATGCTGGCGACGATGAAGGAGGTGGAGCACTTCGGCCTCACCTATGACGTGGTCGATGATCTCACCGGCAAGCGACTGGGCCGCGCCAGCAGCGGCACTTTCCGCACCGCCGACGTGGTGGGCCTGGACACCATGGCCCACGTGGTCAAGACGCTGCAGGACAACCTGTCGCTGGCCACCGATCCGTTTTACGACAGCTTCGGCACGCCGCCCGTGCTCAAGGCCTTGATCGAGGCCGGCAACCTGGGCCAGAAGGCCAAGGCCGGCTTCTTCAAGAAAGTGGGCCGCGACATCCTGCGTTACGAGCTGGAGAGCGGCGAATACGTGCCCGCCGGCGAAAAGGCCGACGAGGTCTATGGCCGCATGCTCAAACGCCCGGCCGGTGAGCGCCTGCGCCTGCTGCGCGACAGCGAAGGGCCGCAAGGCCAGTTCCTGTGGGCGATTCTGCGCAACGGCTTCCACTACGCTGCGGTGCACCTGGCCGACATCGCCGACACCGCGCGCGATGTCGATCAGGCCATGCGCTGGGGCTTTGGCATGAAACAAGGCCCGTTTGAGCTCTGGCAGGAGGCCGGCTGGCTCGACGTGGCAAAGATGGTCCAGGAAGACATCGATGCCGGCAAGGCGCTCTCCAAAGCGCCGCTGCCCGACTGGGTCTTCAAAGGCCCGGTGGCCGATGCTGGTGGCGTGCACACCGACCAGGGTTCCTGGAACCCATCGAAGAAGGCCTTCGAGAAGCGCCGCAGTCTGCCGGTCTACCAGCGCCAGCCCTTCCCCGAGTTGCTGCTGGGTGAGGCCGGTCCGAAGTTCGAAACCGCGGGCACGACCGTCGAGGAAAACGATGCCATCCGCGTCTGGACCGTGGACAACGAGGTGCTGATCGCCAGCATCAAGACCAAGATGCACGCCATCAGCCCCGAGGTCTGTGAGGGCCTGATGATGGCCATCGATCTGGCCGAGAAGGACTACCAGGGTCTGGTGATCTGGTCGGGTGACGAGCCTTTCTCTGCCGGCGCCGACCTGCAGGCCATGCTGCCGGCCTTCATGGCTGTGGGCGTGGTGGCGATCGAAGACGCCGAAGGCTTCATGCAGCAGACCATGTTGCGCCTGCGGTATGCCAATGTGCCGGTGGTCAGCGCCGTGCGCGGCCTGGCGCTGGGCGGCGGCTGCGAGCTGGCGGTGTACAGCGCGCGCCGCGTGGTCCACATGGAAAGCTACATCGGTCTGGTGGAAGTGGGTGTGGGCCTGGTGCCGGGTGCCGGCGGCCTGACCTACATCGCCCGCCGCGCGGCCGAAAACGCCGAGACCTCCACCGGCAAGGACCTGCTGCCGTTCCTGACCGAAGGCTTCACCGCCGCAGCCATGGCCAAGGTCGGCACCAGCGCACTGGAGTCGCGCCAGCTCGGTTTTGTGTTGCACAGCGACGTGATCGTGCCGCACAAGGACGAGCTGCTGTTTGTGGCGATCAACGAGGCCAAAGCCCTGTTCACCGGCGGCTACCGCGCGCCGCACAAGCGCCTGTTCCCGGTGGCCGGGCGCGATGGCAAGGCCACCATCCTGGGCAGCCTGGTCAACATGCGCGACGGCGGCTTCATCAGCCAGCACGACTTCCACATCGCGTCCTTGATCGCCCATGTGGTGACCGGCGGTGATGTCGATCCGGGCACGCTGGTGAACGAGGACTACTTGATGACGCTGGAGCGCCAGGCGTTCTGCTCGCTGATCGTGCATCCCAAGACACAGGAGCGGATCCTGGGGATGCTGAACACGGGCAAACCCGTCAGGAACTGACCCACCCCCGCGCCGGCTTCGCCGTCCCCGCTCAAGGGGGCGATGCAGGCGGCCCGGCAAGCCGGTTCCGCGGCATCCTGGGTTGGGTTTCCCTTCGTTGGCCCGATTGATTTGGAGAGTTGTGCATGAGTGATCTGGTTTCTTACGCGTTTGCCGATGGTGTGGCGACCTTGACCATGGACGATGGCAAGGCCAATGCCATGGGGCCGGCCATGCAGGCCGCCTTGAATGCGGCGCTCGACCGGGCCGAGGCCGACAAGGCCATCGTGGTGCTGACGGGGCGTCCAGGCATGTTCTCGGGCGGGTTTGATCTGTCCGTGTTCAAGGCGGGCGATCCCAAGGTCACGTTCCAGATGCTGACCGGCGGCGCGCAGCTGGCGCAGCGCCTGCTCTCGTACCCGCACCCGGTGATCGCCGCCTGTTCGGGCCATGCGGTGGCGATGGGCCTGTTTTTGCTGCTGTGTGCCGATGTGCGCATTGGCTTGAACGCGGGCGCCACGTTTCAGGCCAACGAGGTGCTGATTGGCATGACACTGCCCCACTTCGCGCTGGAGGTGTTGCGCCAGCGCGTGGCGACGCCACACCAGCATCTGGTGGGCTCCGCCTCGGCCTACACCGGAGAAGACGCGGTGCGGGCGGGCCTGCTCGACGAAGCGGTGGCGCCCGAGGCGCTGGCTGCTGCGGTGCAGGCTCAGGTGGACCGCCTGAAGAAAGCGCATCCGGCATCGTTCACTGCGACCAAGCGGCGGCTGCGTGCCCCCGTCCTCGAAGCGCTGCCGCCTGCGACCGAAAAAGACAGGGCCGACTGGATGCGCATGGGCGCGGCCAAGGCCTGAGCTTCATTTCCCATTGACCGTGGTTGCCGTTTTCGGACAGCAACCGAAACACCGAGGCATTTGCCATGAAACAGATTCAAGACGCCTACATCGTTGCCGCCACGCGCACGCCCATCGGCCGTTCGCACAAAGGCTCGTTCAAACACCTGCGCCCGGACGACCTGCTCGCCATCGCGCTGCGTTCGGCCATGGCCCAGGTGCCGGGGCTGGACCCGAAAGCGGTGGAGGACGTGATCGCCGGTTGTGCCATTCCCGAAGCCCAGCAGGGCCTGAACGTGGCGCGCATCGGCGCCATCCTGGCCGGCCTGCCCAACACGGTGGGCGGTATCACGGTGAACCGCTTCTGCGCCTCGGGTCTGTCTGCCGTGCAGATGGCGGCCGACCGCATCCGCGTGGGCGAGGCCGACGTGATGATCGCCGCCGGCACCGAGAGCATGAGCATGGTGCCGATGATGGGCAACAGCCCCAGCCTGTCGCCCGCCATCTTCAGCAACACCGACGATGTGGAGAGCTACGGCATCGCCTACGGCATGGGCCTGACGGCGGAGAAGGTGGCGCAGCAGTGGAAGGTGAGCCGCGAAGACCAGGACGCGTTTGCGGTGCAGTCGCACGCGCGGGCAGTCGCTGCCATGCAGGCCGGTGATTTCGCAGCTGAAATGACGCCGGTGGAGGTCACCGAACGCAGCGTGAACCTGGAGAGCGCCGAGATCGCGACCAGCACCCGCACCGTGAGCCTGGACGAAGGCGCCCGCCCCGACACGACACTCGAAGGTCTCGCCAAGCTGCGCACCGTGTTCGCCGCGCGCGGCTCGGTCACGGCGGGCAACAGCTCGCAGACCAGCGACGGCGCGGGTGCGCTGATCCTGGTGAGCGAAGCCGCCCTCAAGCGCTACAACCTAAAGCCGCTGGCGCGCTTTGTGAGCTACGCCAGCCGCGGGGTGCCGCCGCACATCATGGGCATCGGCCCGGTCGAGGCGATCCCCGCCGCGCTGAAATCGGCTGGCCTGAAGCAGGACGACATCGACTGGTTCGAGCTCAACGAAGCCTTTGCCGCGCAGTCGCTGGCCGTCGTGCGCACACTCGGTCTGGACCCGGCCAAGGTCAACCCCATGGGCGGCGCGATCGCCCTGGGCCACCCGCTGGGCGCCACCGGTGCGATCCGCTCGGCCACGGTGATCCATGCGCTGCAGCGCACACAAAAACGCTACGGCATGGTGACGATGTGTGTGGGCATGGGGCAGGGCGCCGCCGGGATCTTCGAACGCGTCTGAACACGCGCACCCCCGCGCCGTCGCCGGCGTCACTCCCTCAAGGGGGCTGAGGCCCGCGGCTCCAGGCCTGCCTGTGCAGGCTTGGACGGGACGAAGAAGTGCAGCCTGCAAGGCGCACTGGCGACCCGGCATCGCCATTTCCGTGGTGCCCTGGGTGTAGAAGGCGCTTCTGTCTTGCTGATCTGTCGCGGTGCCGACAGCAGGTTGGCTTTGCTCGTCGGCACACTTGGGCCATGACCCAGCAACACATCTTCGATCAAGCCGTCGCCCTCTCAGCCACCGCAGAGGGCGAGTACACCGGGGCCACTTCCCCAGCCTTCGCCAACATGGTCGGGCCTTTCGGAGGTGTCACCGCCGCCACCGCACTCAACGCCGTTCTACAGCATCCGGCGTTGCTGGGTGAGCCAGTTGCTTTGACCGTGAATTTTTGTGCGCCCATGGCCGATGGCGCATTCCTCGCCACGGCGCGGCCGGTGCGCACCAACCGTTCCACCCAGCACTGGGTGATGGAGTTGTCGCAGGCCGGGCAGGTGGTGATGACCGCCACCGCCATGACGGCTGCGCGGCGCGAAACCTGGGGCATGGACGACGAGCCCATGCCCGCCGTGGCGGCACCCGCATCGGTGGCGCCGCCGCGGCAGGCCCCCACGGTGGAGTGGGTGCGGCGCTACGAGATGCGTTTCGTCGAAGGTGGCATCCCCAGCACCTGGGACGGCGGCGGCGGCCACAGCCAGACCCGGCTCTGGATGCGCGAGGCCTCACCCAGGGCGCTCGATTTCACCAGCCTCACCGCGCTGGCCGATGTGTTTTTTCCCCGCGTGTGGTTGCGTCGCGCCACCTTCGTGCCGGTGGGCACGGTGTCGATGACGGTGTACTTCCACGCCGGCGCCGCACCATTGGCCGAGCTTGGCCATGGCTGGGTGCTGGGCCAGGCACGGGCGCAGGCCTTTCGCAACGGCTTCTTCGACCAGACCGCCCAGCTCTGGAGCGAGGGCGGCCACCTGCTCGCGACCAGCCACCAGGTGGTCTACTACAAAGCGTGACGACCGTTCCCCGCGCGCCGGGCGCGTGGCAACGGGTTTCCCGCCGGGCCGCCCCAAGGGAAA
>CAYRIT010000007.1:8936-19223 GCA_964424415.1 uncultured Hydrogenophaga sp. | reverse complement strand
CCCAAGGGAAACCAGCCCCCTCGGGGGGCAGCGACCCGCGCAGCGGCGGAGCGTGGGGGCAAATACCTCACGGCCGGCCCAGAAACAGGTAGAGCCCGGTGTAGCCGCGCGGCGCGCTCACGATGCTGAGGAAGAGCGGGCCGAAGCCGGTGTCGGCGCCCACGAACAGGCTGCTGCCGGAGCGCAGGTCGCCCAGCGAGATGCTGCGCCGGTCCTGCCAGGCGTTGCCGGCTTCGATCGAACCGCCGGCAAACAGCGCGCGCGCAAAGCCGACGTCGTAGGGCAGGCGCCGGTAGTAGGTCAGCCGGCCAAACAGCAGGTAATTGCCGGCGACCTGGCCGGTGCGGTAGCCCGAGAGCTGCTGGAAGCCACCGAGCGAATACTCGTCGATCGCGCCCGTCGGAATCTGGCTGGCGTGGGCCAATCGCAGCGCGGCGTTGAAGGTGTTCGCGCCAAAGGTCTTCACCCCGTTGGCCGTGCCTTCGAACCGGACGAAGCCGCGCTGGTCGCCGCTGTGGCTGCCGCCGCTGATGTGGCGCCGGCCCAGGGTGATTTCGGCTTTGTGCCGGTAGCCGGTGGAGGGGAAGTTGGCGAAGTCCAGCTGGTCCGAGATCACCGAAGCCCGCAGGCCCAGGTCGCGCCAGCTGACGCTGGAGAGTGTCTGGCTGCTGGCGCTGAGGGCAGAGGACACCAGCTGCGGCACCGCTTTGTAAACACCACCCACGGCGCCCAGGCGCATGTCGCCAAAGCGGCCCTGCAGGCCCAGCGGCCAGCCGATGTCCGCCCCCAGCTCCAGGCTCTGGCGCCGGCCGATGGCCAGCGAATCGCCTTGGGCGTCGAAGACCTCGATGCGGCGCAGCTCGGCGCTGCCATGGGCCGCGACGAAGCTGCCATAGCCGTCGCCCAGCGGCTGGTAGAGCTCGGAGAACAGCTTGGGTGTTTCGCCGATCTGGATGCGGTTGCGCCACTCGGCGCCGCGGCTGTTGAGCCAGTGCCGGTTGTGGCTCAGGCGCAAGTTGAAACCACCGCGGCCCTGGAAATCGGTGTTGAGGTCGACCCCTACGCGCAGGTAGTTGGGGCCCCAGTTGTTTTCGCGCAGGCTGACCACCAGCGCCTCGCCCGGGCTGCCGTCCGGCGCCGACAGCAGCCGGTAGTCGACCTGTTCGTAGTCGCCGGTGGCGTCCAGGCGCTGCAGGTCGGCCTCGATGGTGGCCCGCGCGGGGGGCTGTCCGGGCGCGCTGTCCATCAGCTGCGCCAGACGCGTCGCGCGCGAAGGCGACACACCTTCGAAGCGCACCTCGGCCAGCGGTCCGCTCCAGGATCCCTGGTTCTGGGCGTGGCGCTGGCGCCCAGCTTGCCACTGCGCGAACTGCGCCGGGTCGGTGGCGAAGCGGTCAAGAGCGGTGCGCACCGAGCGCGCGTAGTCCTCGCCGATCCGCACCAGTTCGGCGCCGCGTTTGAAATCGGCCGAGCTGATGGCGCCCAGTGGTGGGCTGAGCAGCAGATCGCGCGGGCTCAGGGTGGCGATGCTGGCCTGCACGTTCTGCTCGGTCAGGATGTTGACCATCTGGGCCGTGATGCCCAGCACATTGCCCAGCGTCTCGCGCCCGGCCAGCGGGGTGCCGATGTTGACCGCGATCACCACCTCGGCGCCGAGGCGGCGTGCCACGTCCACCGGCAGGTTGTCCACCAGGCCGCCATCACCGAGGATGCGTCCGCCCACCTCGAGCGGTGAAAACACCCCCGGCACCGACATGCTGGCGCGCAGTGCGGCCGCCAGATCGCCGCGATCCATCACCACCGGTTTCCCGGTTTCCATGTCGGTGGCCACCGCACGAAACGGCGTGGGGAGCTGGTCGAAACTGGTCAGGCGGCGGCTGCTGAGGGTGTAGCGGCGCAGCAGCCGCTCCAGCGAGCGGGTGGAGACCGCGCCGGTGGGCAGTCTGAATTCACCGTCGCGAAAACCGATTTCCAGCACCGGCGAGAGTTCGAAGTCTTCTTCCTTGCGGCGCTGCGAGAGCGCCTGGCGCGGCTCGCGCCGCTCGAACAGGCCGCCCCAGTCGACCGCCAGGATTTCGTTTTTGAGTTCGGCCGGGGTCATGCCGGTGGCGTAGAGGCCGCCGACGATCGCCCCCATCGAGGTGCCCACGATCAGGTCCACCGGTACCCTGGCCTCTTCCAGCACCTGCAACACCCCCACGTGTGACAGGCCGCGCGCACCACCGCCCGAGAGCACCAGCGCCACCCGCGGCCGAGGCAGGGCGGCGGGTGCAGTCAGCGGTGCCGCCGTTGTTGCAACCGGTTCGGTGGCCTGGGCCACCCCGCTGGCCAGTGCGGCAGCGAGCAGGCAGATGCAGGTCAGCCAGAAGCGGGGTGCGGATCGCGCGACGGGGCTGGGCACAGATCGGGTCAAAAGGGGTGCGATGGACATGGTGCTTGGAAGCTCAGGTGTCCCGAAGCGGGCGCCTGGCCGGTGCAGTGTAGAGCTCGGTGGGCGCTGTCACCGACTGGGCAGCGGCCGCCAGACACCGCACGCGCTTCATGGTAGTTTCCAGCGGCACCGCTGGCCATCGGCCCCGATCGGTCGGGGACCGCCCGTCAATTCTCAACACCCCATCGAACCTGCCATGAGCGACATCCTCGTCCACACCGAAGCCGGCGTCACCACGCTGACCTTCAACCGCCCAGACAAGAAGAACTCGATCACCGCCGCGATGTACGCCGCGCTGGCCGACGCCCTGGTGGCCGCCGAGGCCGATTCCGGCGTGCGCTGTGTGGTGTTCCAGGGCAACGAGACCACCTTCAGTGCCGGCAACGACATCGGCGATTTCCTCAACAACCCGCCCGCCACCGGCGAGTCGCCCGTGTTCCGCTTCCTGCGTGGCATCGCACAGTTCCCCAAGCCGGTGCTGGCCGCCGTCTGCGGTCCGGCGGTGGGCATCGGCACCACGCTGCTGTTCCACTGCGATCTGGTCTATGCCGGCGACAACGCGGCGTTCTCCATGCCTTTCGTGAACCTCGGCCTGTGCCCGGAAGCCGCGTCCAGCCTGCTGGTGCCGCAAATGCTGGGTTACCACCGCGCCGCCGAGGCGCTGCTGCTGGGTGAACCCTTCATGGCCGAGGCTGCGCTCGAAGTGGGGCTGGTCAACCGCGTGCTGCCGCCCAGCGAAGCCACGAACTGCGCGCAGGCGGTGGCGCGCAAGCTCGCGGCCAAGCCACTGAGTTCGCTGATCGAGACCAAGCGCCTGATGAAAAAAGGCCAGGCGCAGCAGATCCTGGCGGTGATGGCCGAAGAAGGTGAGAGTTTTGGCCGGATGTTGCGCGAGCCGGCTGCGCGCGAAGCCTTTGGTGCCTTCATGGAACGGCGCAAGCCCGATTTTTCGCAGATCTGAGCTGCAACAAAGGCGGTGCGGCGTGTCGCTGGGTCCGGCCCCAGGCGCAGGCGCGCGGAATTCGTGCATGATGCCGCCACCCACGTTGCCGCCCGCCATGCCGCGCCCGTTGCTCACCTCCACCCGCCGTTCCGTTCGTGCCCGCCGTTGGCTGCCGGCCTTGTGGCCGTTGACCGTGGCCCTGGCGGCCTGTGGTCAACCCGCGGCTGCGCCCACACCGGCGACCTGCGAATCAGCGGCACGCGCCGGCGCCACCAGCCTGCGCATCCTGGTCGGTTTTCACCATCCGACCGTGGGCGACGCGCCGGCGGTGCTGGCGCAGTTGCAGGCCCAGGCCGGGGCTTGTGTGCGCCATGTCGCCAGCATTTCCCCCACGCTGCACGCCTACACGATCGACACCCCGGCCGACATCGGCACGGTGAGCGCGCGCCTGCTGCGCTGGCCCGCCGTGAAAGCCGTGGAGGCCGACGCGCTCGTCCAGCGCCATTGAGCGCACCGATTTTTCTGCTGCGCACGTCCACGACCAGCCAAGTGACCATGACCACCCACCGATTTTTTCGCCGCGCTGGCCTGATGGTGTGGTGGGCCGCTGCCTGCCTGGCCGCGCTGCCGGCGCAGGCCGATGTCAAATCGTTGCGGGCTGGCGCGGCCGCGGTCTCTGCACCAGCCACCAAGCCCGAGCCGGTGAGCCGCCTGATCATCCGCTACCGCGATGGCATTCGGGTGGCTGCGGCCGGTGGGGCCGCGCCTGGCACCGAGCGCGCCGAGGCCCAGGCCCTGGTCACGCGCAGCGCCGAGCGAGCGGGCGGGTTGCCGCTGCGTTACCTGAAGTCGGTGTCGCCCCGGGTGCAGGTGGCAGCGCTCGATCAGGCCGTCTCCGACGACGAGGCACAGACCCTGATGCAGCGCCTGCGGGCCGATCCCGCGGTGCTCGATGTCATGGTCGATCACCGCGTGCGTCCCCATGCCCTGCCCGACGATCCCAGCTTTGCCAATAACGAGCAGTGGCACCTGCTGTCGCCCGGCGAGGTGGCGGGCGGCATCAACGCCGTCGCGGCCTGGGACCGCAGCACCGGTGCGGGCGTGGTGATCGCGGTGCTCGATGGCGGTTACACCGAACACGCCGATCTGATGCCAAACATCCTGCCGGGCTACGACTTCGTGAGCGCTGATGACCCAGCCGATTACGGCGGAAACGCATTTTGGACCGCCAACGACTCCAACGCACGCGATCCGATTGCGCTGGACCCGGGCGACTGGATTACCCAAGCCGACATAGACGCCAAATTTTGTGATGTCGAAACGCCAGAAAATAGCTCTTGGCACGGCACCCACGTCGCCGGTCTGGCGGCCGCGGTGGGCAATAACAACCTCAGCGGCCTGGGTGTGGCCTACAACGCCAAAATATTGCCGGTGCGGGTACTGGGCCGCTGTGGTGGCTATGTGTCCGACATCCTCGCTGGTGCGCGCTGGGCGGCGGGACTGGGGGTCCCGGGTGTGTCGGTCATCAATTCCTACCCAGCGAAGATTCTCAGCCTGAGTCTGGGTTATGCCGGTGTGTGCAGCGACGTCATCCAGGGTGAGATAGATGCAGTTCGCGCCACCGGCGCGAGCCTGATCGCCTCCAGTGGCAACGACGCCAGCACCACCATCTCCGTGCCCGCCAGCTGTGCCGGCGTGATGGCGGTGACCGCCCACACCCGCGAGGGCGATGTGGCCGGCTACGCCAACGTGGGCAGCAACGTGCGCCTCAGCGCGCCGGGCGGGGGACCCAACTCCCGGCTGGCCGAGCAAACCGGCAGCCCGCGCGACATTGTGTCGACCAGCAACACCGGCATCACCACGCCGGGCGTTGCCACCACGTCTCTGTTGCGAGGCACCAGCATGGCGGTGCCTCAGCTGGCCGGGGTGATGGCCTTGTTGGCGGCCGCGCGCCCGGACTTGCCCATGAGCACGCTCGAGGATCTGGTCGTTGCGAACACCCGACCGTTCCCGGCAGGAAGTTATTGCGCTGTCAATCCCGACGTGTTGCCCGCAGGCTTTTGTGGCAGTGGCCTGCTCGATGCGAAGGCTGCGTTGGATGCGGCGCTGGGCCTGTCGCCCAGCAGCGGCGGTGGTGGCTGCACCACCGCGCCCGATGGCCAGGCCGATGCCAGCCTGCTGCTGGTCGCACTCTCGGCCCTGGCACTCGCCTTGTGGCGCCGGCGCAGGCGCTGAAGCGCGGCGCTCGCACTCAGCGCAGCGCGATGCGCGCCACGGCCAGCCAAAACGGCCCCGGCTCCGGCCGTGTGGTCATCAGACCAATCTGAAACAGGTGGTCGTCCGGCGACAGGGGACGCTCGCTCACCAGCCGGCCACGCCGGCGCGCCACGAACGCTGGCAGTGGCAGCACCTGGGTGGTCCATGTGGCGGACGCAAGAAAATCCGTCTGCCACTGGACACCGTCCCAGTCGCTTTGGCGGTGCAGGCAGAGCTTGATCGGCCCGCCGTCGCCCCGCAGCGTGAGTGTCACGGTGTGCGCGGCCCCGATGGTTACCGGGGTCGGCAGGCGCAGGCGAAACGAGGCGAAACCGCCGCCGTTGGCGCGGCTGATTGCTCCGGAAAACAGCACGTGGTCCGGATCGGTGCCCTCACCGGCCTGCGGCTGCGCGCTGCCCTGGGAGCGCCCGCCCATCACCTGATCGTGCAGACCCGCCCAGGCGGGGTTTGAGGGCGATGGTCTGGCCGACCACAGCACGCGTTCGATGGGGGTTTCAGAATCGTTCATCGTGGCGCGATTTCACCACCGGCAGGCGTGAGTGCGATGGAGCGGCCCGCGCAATGCCGCATCCCGCCCCAGGTTTCTGCGGGTCGCCTACCCTTTCGCCCTCGCATTGTCTGTACCGAACACCTGGGAGAAAAACACCATGGAAGACCCTCGCTGCTGCGGCACCGGCACCTGCATCATCAACGCCGAGGGCCTGTGCTGGTGTGGCCAGCGCTGGGACGGCGAGCGCATGGCATTCGCCGAGCCCGCACCGGCGTCAGGTGATGACCAGGCCGCTGGCGAGGCCGGCGCCGCCAGGCCCCAAGCCGCCCCCGCGCAAGACTGAGCAAGGGGGTCCGCTTCACGCCGGGAAGGGTGGTCCCACGCGACCCGGCTGCCACGCCGGCACTTTGACCATACAGGTCACAAACAGCGCACTGTCGAGCCAGGCGACCAGCCAGCGCTGGGTGGCGGGCCAGGGCGAGGCGCTCCAGCGCACCGCGTCGATGGCGGCGAACTGGCGCACAAACGGGAACACCGCGGCGTCGGCCCAGTTCGGGGTGCCACCGCCGAGGTAGGCCGCGCTCGCGAGGGCGGCCTCCAGCGGTTCGATCAGGCTGCGCTCGGCGGCGGCGCGGTGGGTGCCAGCGCTCTGTTCGGGAAAACGCTCGGGGTACTTGGTGCGGTCCAGCCAGCGTTTGAAGTCACCGTCGGTGAGCGCCACCAGACGCGCATCGCGCGCTGGGTCACCACGCGTGAGCCAGCCGTCGGGATCGTGTTGGCCCAGCGCCCAGCGCACGATGTCCAGGCTGTGTGTCAGCACCTCGCCGCCACCCAGGTCGAGCACCGGCACCGTGGCTGCGGGCGAGCGCGCCAGCAGTTCTGCCGGCTTGTGTTTGAGATCGACTTCGCGCAGCTCCACCACCAGGCCCGCCTGCAGCAGCGCCAGCCGGGCGCGGATGGCGTAGGGGCAGCGTCGAAACGAGTACAGGATGGGCCGCTGCACAGCCATCACCATCTGGCGCGTTTAACGCAACGCCAGCAGCGTGCGGTAAGCGCTGCGTGTGGCCGGCGACACCGCGTCCAGTGCCTGGGCGTGGCTGGTCTGGTGGCGGGCCAGCAGCCGGGCCGAGGCGACCCCCAGGGAGCGGCAGTACATGTGGCAGCTGTGCTGGAACAGCAGCATCTCGGCCGAAAGGCGGTATGCCTGCGCGCGGCGATCCAGACCCTCGGGGTTGCGCAGCGTCTCGGCGAAGCCGTGGGCGTGGATCTTGAGCAGCTCGCGCAGATCGAAGCCGTTGCCGGGCAGCCAGCGCGCTGCCAGCGCCGCCGCCACCGGCCAGCGGCTGATGCGGGCCGCCTCGGCAGGCAGTTGTGCCGCCTGGTCGGCCAGGCGCTGCAGCTGCGTGCTGAGCCGCTGCTCCGATTCGCTCAGCAGATTCCAGATCGGTTCGCTGCGCACCGGGTCGCGCTCGCCCAGCGCGCGCAGGTAACCGGTGCTGAGCTGCTCGATGAGTTTTTCCAGCCCCAGTGGCTGCAGCAAGGCCGCGAGTCGGCGGATGCGCAGCTGCTGTTGCTGGCGGTTGAGCAGGTAGAGGCTGGCCAGCAGCGGCAGCACGACAACAAGAAGATCCATCGTGCGATTGTCGCTGCCGCAGCGCGCAAGCCCAGGATGGACAGCGCCCGGGCGCTCCGCTGTGCGGGAGACTGCTGTTTGACCGCAGGCGTTCGTTGTGCAAGCCGCGCAGCGAGCGTCTCGGCGGTGTGACGCCAGCAAAAAAGCCCCGGCACGTGGGTGCCGGGGCCAGCAGGCGCTGTATGCCGGGTGCGCCCGGCGCCGGCTCAGGCGCGTTGCTGAATGCCCGCCAGCACCCAGCCGCCGGCGCCCTGGCGCGGCTTGGTCAGGTGCCAGATTTCGTCGAAGCTCTCGGTCGCAGTCGCGCCGTTGTCGCGCGTCTCACCGATGAAGCGCACGCTCACCAGGTAGCGGTCGGCGTCTTCTTCCACCTCGATCACGTCGGCGTCGATGCGCACCACATCGGTCTGCTGCTCGGCTGCGTCGCGCTCGGCCAGGTCCATCTTCAGTTCGGCAAACATCTCGGGCGTGGTGAAAGCGCGGATGTCGTCGAGGTTGCCGGCGTCGTTGGCGGCTTGCAGACGGATGAAGTTGACCTTGGCGTTGCGAACGAAACCGGCCACGTCGAAGTCGGCCGGGATGCGGCTGGTGCTGGCGGTCGAGCCACCGATGGCGCTGCCGATCATCGAGCCGCCGGCGCCGCCGCCCAGCGGGCTGGCGGGCATGCGCAAGGTGTTGACATCGCTGCCCTGCTGGCGGTTCGCGCCGGCGTAGGCCAGACCGCCCGGCTGGGCCGGCGTGTTCTTGCGGGTGAGCAGCCGGAACGCCACGATCGCCGCCGCCACCAGCAGGCCGATCATCAGCATGTTGGCCAGCCCTTCACCAAAACCGAGGTGCGAGGCCAGGGCGGCGAGGCCCAGACCCGCGGCCAGACCCGCCACCGGGCCCATCCAGTTGCGCTTGGGCGCTGCGGCGGCACCTGCGGCGCCGGGCGCTGCGCTCGGCGCCGCATTCGGTGCCTTGGCCGGCGGTGTGGCCTGGCGCTGCATGCCCAGCGACCTGCCGCCGCCCATGCGTCGGGCCTCGGCGTCGAAGTGAAAGGTGCCCATGCCGAGGGTCAGGACCACGGCGAGCAGGGAAAGCCACTTTTTCATCAGAATCTCCATCAGGGGGAAGTCGGGAACCGGTGCAGGTTAACGGAACTGATCTTCTTGAAAAATCAGAGTTCCCGAGAGATTCAATCTCAAAAAACGGGATTCATACGGCGTGCGGCCTTCAGCGGACACCACAAGCGGCGTGATGTGCCCGAGCGGATTCAGGCGCTGACCAGCCCCAGCCGCTGCATCAGCGCGTCGCGCTGACCGGGCTGGAAGTTGATGCACGCCGGCTCGCCATGCACCGCCTGCACCACCCGACGGTCCATCACACGAAACCACAGCGGCGGCAGATAGGCCAGCAGGAACATGCCGAAGTAGCCCGAGGGCAGGCGCGGCAGGTCGGGAAAATCGCGCAGCGACTGGTAGCCGCGCCCCGGGTGGGCGTGGTGGTCGGAGTGGCGCTGCAGCTGGAACACCACCAGGTTGGACACCAGGTGGTTGCTGTTCCAGGAGTGGTGCGGCGCACAGCGCTCGTAGCGGCCGTCGGCCAGGCGCCGGCGCTGCAGGCCGTAGTGCTCGATGTAGTTGGCCGAGGTGAGCTGGAACGCGCCCCAGAACGCCACCAGCGGCAGTGTCGCCGCCATCGGCCAGCCGTAGAGTGCGATCAGACTGCCATAAAGCAGCACCGTGAGTGCGCCCGCCTGCAGGATTTCGTTGTCCGGGTGCCAGGCGCTGCTGCCCCGGCGCCGCAGCCGGTCGGTCTCCAGCACCCAGGCGCGGTGGAAGGCGCCCGGCATCTCGCGCCGCACGAATCGGTAAATGCTCTCGCCCAGGCGGGCGGAGGCCGGGTCTTCGGGGGTGGAGACGTGGCGGTGGTGGCCCCGGTTGTGTTCAATCGAAAAATGACCGTAGCCACCCAGCGCGCTGTTGAACAGCGCCAGCTTGCGGCCCAGCCGGTCCTGCTTGTGGCCGAGCTCGTGGCTCAGGTTCAGACCAAAACCCAGCACCGAACCCGTGACCGCCACCGTGGCCAGCCAGGCCGGCCAGGGCGGGGCATGGGTGGCGAGAAACACCAGGTTGAACAGCACCGCACCCCAGAGCACCGGAATGGTCGCGTAGAGGATTCTGCGGTAGTAGCGGTCGGCCTCCAGTGCGGGAACCGCCGACTCGGGCGGGTTGGTCAGGTCTTCGCCGATCAGCCAGTCGGCCAGCGGAATCACCAGATAGAACAAGGCCAGCGGCAGGGCAAACCACCACAGGCTGCTGGCGCCGAGGGTGTGCGCCAGCGTGCCCGTGGCCGCCACGCCAGGGCCCAGCACCGACAGCAACCAGCCCCAGCGCTTGCGGTCGCGAAAAGCTGGCCGGGTGGGCGGGGCGGAGGATTGCACGGGCATGCCGCCATTGTGCGCAACGAGCCGGTGCCTGACCAGCGCCTGGTGCGCCGCCGGGCCGTCAAATGAAGACAGCACCCACCGC
>CAYRIT010000007.1:0-8836 GCA_964424415.1 uncultured Hydrogenophaga sp. | reverse complement strand
CAGGCAGTACCGGCCCAGGGCATTGCAATGGCGGCTTTCGGTGCCGGTGTGACGCCACCCCGAGGGTTTTTCGGCGCGCGCTGCGTTGCGCAGGGGTGGACGGCGTAGGCTGACGGACCGGAAACAACCTGTCTTGCCGACACCACCGCCCCATGCTGTCATTTGGCCAACGCGCCGCCGGCGAACGCCTGGAGCGCATGCGCGCCTCGCTGCGATGGCGCGGTGAGGGATTTCGCAACCTGCACCCCATCCTTGCCGGCCTGCGCGATGCCGCGGTGCCCATGCCTTCGCTGAAGGACTTCCTGCTCGGCGGCGAGCGCCGCACGCCCGAGGCACCGCTGCCTTCGATCGACCCGCGCCAGGTCTGGAGCCAGAAACCGGGCAGCGGCCTGCGCGCCACCTGGCTCGGTCACTCCACTGTGCTGCTGGAAATGGACGGCCACCGCGTGCTCACCGACCCGGTCTGGGGTGCGCGTGCCTCGCCGTTTGCGCTGCTCGGCCCCAAGCGTTTCCAGCCGGTGCCGCTGCGCCTGAGCCAGATGCCCGAGGTGGATGTGGTCGTGATCTCGCACGACCACTACGACCACCTCGATCTCCCCACCATCCGGGTGCTCGCGCGCCACAGTTCGGTGCCTTTCGTGACCTCGCTGGGTGTGGGCGCCCACCTGCAGGCCTGGGGTGTGGCGCCCGAGCGCATCACCGATCTCGACTGGTGGGAGACCCACCACGTGCCCGGCACCGGCCTCAGCATCACCGCCGCGCCTTCGCAGCACTTCTCTGGCCGCGGCTTCAAAGACCGCAACGCCACGCTCTGGTCGTCCCTGGTCTTGCGCAGCGAGCGCCACGCGGTGTTCTTCAGCGGCGACACCGGCCTGACCACCGAATACACCACCATCCGCGACCGTCTCGGCCCGTTCGATCTGGTGATGCTCGAAGTTGGGGCCTTCCACCCCGCCTGGGGCGACATCCACCTGGGCCCGCTCAATGCCTTGAAGGCCCATGAGCTGCTTGGCGGCGGCGCCTTCCTTCCTGTGCACTGGGGCACCTTCAGCCTGGCCATGCACGCCTGGGACGAGCCCGCCGAGACCTTGCTGGCCCACGCCACCGCGCGCGACGCGCTGCTGATGCCGCGGCTGGGCGAGGCGGTGGAGCCGGCGCAACAGCTGCCGGCGCAGCCCTGGTGGCGGTCGGTCGGTGGGCATGTGGGTGAACCGGTGGCGAAGCCCGCCGAGGCCGAGGGGGAGGTGTCGACCGGTGAACACCCCGCAGCCCCGGCCTTGCCCTGGCCGCTGGATTGACACGGGTTGGGCCGGGGTCCGGGGGGCGCTTTGTGTCGACCCGACCCACCGCGATTGCCCGAGGCGTCCAGAGGCATTCAGTGGGGGTGGCGAAGGACGGGCCTCGGCTGCGCCGGCCCAGCCCTCGCCGGTGTCAGTCGCGCCTGGGCGGAATGGCGTAGGTCATGCTGGCGCGGGCCACCGCGTCGCTGCTGCCATCGGCGCAGATCAGCACCTCACCCACCGCGAGGTTGCGACCGAGTTTGAGCAGGCGCGCGGTGGCGATCAGGTCGGTGTGGGCAGCGGGCTTGCGCATGAAGTCCACGTGGGCGCTGGTGGTCACGGCGAGCGCCACCGGTCCCAGACGCGCCAGGATCGCCAGGTAGATCGCCACGTCGGCCAGCGCAAACATGTTCGGGCCCGACACCGTGCCGCCGGGGCGCAGATGCCGCTCGGCGACCTTGAGGCGCACCACGATGCGGTCCGCTTCCAGTGCGTCGATGTGGAAATCGTCAGCCACCTGCGGGAACTCGCGCGCCAGAAAGGCGGTGAGGGTGGGGATGTCCATCGCCAGCGAGGGTGGGGCGTGTTGGTTCAAGATCGGGCGCTCCTATCGGGCGGTTGGGGACGGGGGATCGGTGATGACAAAGCTCAAGCCGGCGCGTGCCTGCAGGCGCCGCACCAGCACCAGGCCCATCGCGGCGCCGGGTGTCCACACGCCGCCGGGCGCCATGCTGTGGTCAACTTCTTGCGCCAGGCAGAGCGCGGCTTCGCTGATGAGTTTGCAGGTGGAGCCATAGCCCGGGTCGCGGTCGCCGGTGACACGCGCCGCCAGCCGCTCGCCGCTGGCGGTCTCGCCGACAAACAGCAGTTCGTAATGGCCACTCTCGCGCTGTGACCGGGTCGGTCCCTCACCCGGCTGGGGCAGTGCGAAGCGGCGGATCAGCGCACGCGTGGGGGCGATGCCCAGCAGCAGGTTCTGGAGCCGGTGGTTGCGCGCCGCCTTGCGCGCGCGTTTCTCGCCCTTGCCGCCCCGACCGGTCAGCAGGCGTTCGCTGTAAACGAAATCCTGGCCCCAGGGGTGGCCGCGCAGGGCGTGGGTGCGGTGCACGTTCTTGGTGTTGATCGGCGCCATGACAAAAGGCGCGGTCCAGCTCTGGGCGAGCTCGTCGTACTCGGCCAGGGTGTCGTCGGGCTGGCGCGGGCCCTTGAAACCGGGCACCAGCGCGTAGGGGTTGCCCAGGGTCCGGATCAGTGTGCGGTCGCGCCCGGCCGCGTCCAGGGTGGCGAGCAGGCTGGCCGCGGTGCCGCCCGAGA
Source organism: uncultured Hydrogenophaga sp. (assembly GCA_964424415.1). Taxonomy (GTDB): domain Bacteria; phylum Pseudomonadota; class Gammaproteobacteria; order Burkholderiales; family Burkholderiaceae_C; genus Hydrogenophaga. Next base: position 6,242 of record CAYRIT010000007.1, on the reverse strand, counting down.
AGGTGCCTTTCATGGTCTTGACGCGCCCGTGCACCCGCACCAGCGGCTCGCCCAGGCGCCGCATCGCCTCGAACTGCAGGAACACCACACCGAGGTCGAACGGGATCGAGTCGAAGCCGCAGGAAAACACGATGCGCGCGCCGCTGGTCGCCGCCGGTGTTTGCAGCTCGGGGATCTTCTGTGCCATCCAGCCGGGCTCGCCGCACAGGTCCACGTAGTCGGTGCCGGCCTCGGCGCAGGCGGCCACGAGCGCATTGCCGTGCAGCTGGTACGGGCCCACGGTGCTGATGACCACGCGGGCCTGGGCCACCAGCGCCTTGAGCGCCGGCAGGTCGCTGGCGTCGGCCACCCGCAGCGGCAGGTTGGCGCCGATACCGAGCTCCTCGCGCACCCGCTGCAGCTTCTCCAGGCTGCGTCCGGCCATGGCCCACGTGACCTCGCGGCCGACGCCGTAGGTGGTGTGCAGGTACTCGGCGACCAGCCGGCCGGTGAAGCCGGTGGCGCCGTAAACGATGAGATCCAGCGGTGGTGAGGGCATGGGCCGCATGGTCGCACAGCGCGCCCGCCCGCTGAGCATGGCCGGGTCGTGCCGGGGCCCCGGGCTGTCGACCCCGAGACAGGCGGGTTGATTTATACCAAGCAAATGCTTGCTGAAAATCCATGGCGCTGCTATCTTCGCCGGTTATGACGCTCGCCAGCCCCGACGAACCGGAACCGACCCCTGTGGCCAACCGGCCGCGCGGCCGCCCGCGCAAGACCGCCGAAGAGCGCGACGATGGCAACCGCCGCCTCGCGTTGCTGGCGACCGCCGCGCGCCTGTTCCGCCTGCAGGGCTTCGACGCCACCAGCACACGCGACATCGCCGCGGCCGCCGGCATGCGCTCGGGCTCGCCGTTCTACCACTTCGAAAACAAGCAGGCGCTGCTGGCCGCGGTGATGCGCGAAGGCATGCGCAGTGCGCTGGAGCGCCAGACGGCGGCCACCGCCGCGCTGCCGGCCCCGGCCACACCGCGCGAGCGCCTGGCGGCGCTGGTGCGCAACCACCTCGAGGTGCTGCTCGGGGCGGACAGCGACTTCATCCCGGTGATGCTGTTCGAGTGGCGCCGGCTCGACCCGGACCAGATCGGTGAGATCACCGCGCTGAAAGAGGCCTACGAGGCCGCCTGGGTGCCGGTCTTCGCGGCGCTGCACGCCCGCGGCCAGCTCACCGGCGATCCGGTGCTGGCGCGGCTGATGATCTTCGGCGCGCTGAACTGGTCGGTGCAGTGGTATCGGCCGCCACCGGCCCGCGGTGGCCGCGGCCGGCGGCGCGCCACGCTGGACGACCTCACCACCACCGCCTTGCAACTGTTCCTCAAGGACCCCGCATGAGTGCTTCGCCTGCTGCAACGTACCGTTCCGTTTTTGCGCCTGGCCTGTTTGCCGGCCGTGTCGTCATCGTCACCGGCGGCGGTTCGGGCATTGGCCGCTGCACCGCCCACGAGCTCGCCAGCCTGGGCGCCAGCGTGGTGCTGGTGGGGCGCAGCGCCGACAAGCTGCGCGCCACCGCCCAGGAGATTGCCGACGATGGTGGCCGGGCCAGCACCCAGGCCTGTGACATCCGGCAGGAAGATGCGGTGCGTGCCTTGGTGGCCGCGGTGCTGGCCGAACACGGCCGCATCGATGGCCTGGTGAACAACGCCGGCGGCCAGTACATGACACCGCTGGAGAAGATCAGTGCCAAAGGCTGGGAGGCGGTGGTTGCCACCAACCTCACCGGTGGTTTTCTGGTGGCGCGCGAGTGTTACCTGCAGCACATGCAGGCCAGTGGCGGCGCGGTGGTCAACATCGTGGCCGACATGTGGGGCTCGATGCCCGGCATGGGCCACAGCGGCGCGGCGCGCGCCGGCATGGTGAGCTTCACCGAAACCGCGGCGCTGGAATGGTCGCGCAGCGGGGTGCGGGTGAACGCCGTGGCGCCGGGCTATATCGCCTCCAGCGGCATGGACCACTACCCGGCCGAAGCCGGCCCCATGCTGCGCGCGATGCGCGACACCGTGCCGGCCGGACGTTTCGGCAACGAGGCCGAGACCTCGGCCGCGATCGTTTTCCTGCTCAGCCCGGCGGCCAGTTTCATCAGCGGTTCGGTGCTGCGGGTCGACGGCGCGCGGCCCCAGGTGCGCATGGGCTGGGCCCAGGTGGCGGCGCCGGCCGAGGCGCAGGCGCGCGATGCGGTCAAGCCGTTCGACGGCTTTCACCGCGCGGTCACACCCAAGGTGTTTGCATGACCCGGTTCGAAACCAGCTTCAACGCCCAGAGCCCCGCCGCGCAGCAGCGCCGCGCCGCCCTGCTGGTGCGCATCGACCAGCTGCGTGCGCTGGAAGACCGCGCCGCCCAGGCCTCGGCCCAGTCGAAACCGGTGTTTGACAAGCGTGGCCAGCTGCTGCCGCGCGAGCGCATCGCGCTGCTGCTCGACCCCGGCGCACCGTTTCTGCCGCTGTGTTCGCTGGCCGGTTTTCTGCAGGACACCAAGGACCCCGCGAAGTCGGTGCCTGGCGGTGGCATCGTTGCCGGCATCGGCTTCGTCCGCGGTGTGCGCTGCATGGTGGTGGCGAGCGACTCGGGGATCGAGGCCGGCGCCATCCAGCCGCGTGGGCTGGAGAAAATTCTGCGGGTGCAGGAGATCGCGCTGGAGAACCGCCTGCCGTTTGTGCACCTGGTGGAGAGCGCGGGCGCCAACCTCACCAAATACAAGGTCGAGGGTTTTGTGATCGGCGGCGCGCTGTTTCGCAACCTGGCGCGGCTGTCGGCCGCCGGCCTGCCGGTGATCACGGTGCAGCACGGCTCGGGCACCGCCGGCGGCGCCTACATGCCGGGCCTCTCCGATGTGGTGGTCATGGTGCGCGGCCGTTCGCGCGCCTTCCTCGCCGGCCCGCCGCTGCTGATGGCGGCCACCGGCGAGGTGGCGACCGAAGAGGAACTCGGCGGTGCGGAAATGCACACCAGCGTATCGGGCCTCGGCGAGTACCTGGCCGAAGACGACCGGCAGGCGCTGGGCATCGCGCGCCAGGTGCTTTCGCAGACAGGCTGGGCATTGCACCAGCGCCTGCCGGCCGCGCCGCCGACACTGCCCGCCGACGACCTGCTTGCGCTCATGCCGGCCCACCACCGCGAGCCGGTGGACATGCGCGAGATCGTGGCGCGCCTCGTGGACGACTCGGAACTGCTCGAGTTCAAGCCGCTGTACGGCGCGGCCACGCTGTGTGTGCAGGCGCACATCGCCGGTCACGCGGTGGGCATCATCAGCAACAACGGACCGATCGATGTGGCCGGCGCCAACAAGGCCACCCACTTCATCCAGTGGATGTGCCAGCTCGGCCACCCCCTGATCTACCTGCAGAACACCACCGGCTACATGGTTGGCAAGGACGCCGAGCAGGGCGGCATGATCAAGCACGGCAGCAAGATGATCCAGGCGGTGACCGGTGCCACCGTGCCACAGATCACCATCCAGTGCGGTGCCTCGTTCGGCGCCGGCAACTACGGCATGTGTGGCCGCGGCTACGCGCCGCGCTTCCTGTTCAGCTGGCCCAACGCCAAGACCGCGGTGATGGGCGGCGAGCAGGCCGCGCGCACCATGCAGATCGTGGCCGAGGCCGGCATGAAGCGCAAAGGCATCACACCCGACCCGGCGCAGATGCAGGCGCAGTTCGACCAGATCGTGAAGGTGTTCGACGACCAGTCCGACGCCTTCTACACCAGCGGTCTGGTGCTCGACGACGGGGTGATCGACCCGCGCGACACCCGCGCGGTACTGGGCCTGTGCCTGGATACCTGCGCCGAGGCCGCAGCGCGCCAGCCACGGGCCATGCCTTTCGGTGTGGCGCGTATGTAGGGCGGCAGAACCCGCGACCGCCATGGCCACCAGCCTGCACCACCTGATACCCGCGGACAGTCCGCAGCGGCTCGGCGAGCAGCTCGCGGCGGCCGGCGCAGGCGTTCGGCCCCAGGCCCTGGTGCGCGATGCGGGTGGCGATTTCGACACCCTGGGGCTGATGGACCGGGGCCGGCGCCTGAGCGAGGTGCTGGCGCGCCACCTGCCGGCAGTGTTTCCCGAGGCCGCAGCCTTGCTGGTGGCTGCCATGGGGCGTCCGCTCGGCCTGGACACGCGGGGCGAGCCGGTGGCCAGCGACGACGTGCCCAGCGGGTTTTTCTACCTGCCGCACAGCCTCTACATCGCCACCCACGGCCTGGACCACCTCGACGAGGCGATGGCGGCCCAGCACGCCCTCACCCAGCGCTTCACCGCCGAGTTCAGCCTGCGCCCGTTCCTGCAGCACCACACCCGCGAGACCCTGGCGCACCTGCAGCGCTGGGCCGGCGACGACAGCGCCCATGTGCGCCGCGCGGTGAGCGAGTCGACCCGGCCTCGCCTGCCCTGGGCGCCGCGGCTTGCCGTGTTCGTGAAGAGCCCCGAGCTTGTCCTGCCGCTGCTCACGCGCCTGCGCGACGATCCCTCGTCTTGCGTGCGGCGCTCGGTGGCGAACCACCTGAACGACATCGGCAAGGACCATCCAGACACCGCGATCGATCTGGCGCGGGACTGGCTGGGTGACAACCCGGTGCCCGATGCCCGGCGCCAGCTGCTGCGCCACGCCCTGCGCACCGCGATCAGGCGCGGCGACCCGCAGGCGCTGGCGCTGCTGGGTCACGGAGGCCCTGTCCCGCTGCGGGTGCAAGGCGCCGACATCGAGCCACCCCGGCCGCGGGTGGGCGATCGGGTGTCGCTGCGCTGCACCCTGCACAACCCGACCGACCACGCCGCCAGCGCGCTGGCGGCGTGGCGGGTGCACTTCGTCAAGGCCAATGGCAGCAGCGCCCCCAAGGTGTTTGCCGGCCAGACCGTGCACCTGGGCGCCGGGGAACACCTGACCTTGCAGAAGACCGTGTCGCTGCGGCAGATGAGCACCCGCACCCACCACCCCGGCCGCCATCGGGTCGAGATCGCACTCAACGGCCAGGCCCACCCCATCGGGTATTTCGACCTCACCCCCTGATCCCCACCATCCCTCGGAGACCGCCCATGCAATTCACCCACGAACACCGCGAAATCCAGAAAACCCTCAAGCGCTTCATTGACGAGCAGATCAACCCCCATGTGGACGAATGGGAGGCCGCCGAGATCTTTCCCGCGCACGAGGTGTTCAAGCAGATGGGCCAGCTGGGCCTGCTCGGCCTGACCAAGCCCGAGGCCTATGGCGGCGCCGGGCTCGACTATTCCTACAGCGTGGCCATGGCCGAGGCACTGGGCCACATCCACTGCGGTGGCATCCCCATGGCGATCGGGGTGCAGACCGACATGTGCACCCCGGCGCTGGCGCGTTTTGGCAGCGACGAGCTGCGCGCGCAGTTCCTCGCGCCGGCGATCGCGGGCGACATGGTGGGCTGCATCGGTGTCTCCGAGCCCGGCGCGGGCAGCGATGTCTCGGCCATCACGGCGGTGGCGCGCAAGGACGGCGACGACTACGTGATCAGCGGCCAGAAGATGTGGATCACCAACAGCCTGCAGGCCGACTGGATGTGCATGCTGGTCAACACCAGCGACGGTCCGGCGCACAAGAACAAGAGCCTGGTGATGGTGCCGCTGCGCGAGAACGGCAAGCCGGTCAAAGGCTTCGAAGTCGGTCAGAAGATCAAGAAGATCGGCATGAACAGCAGCGACACCGGTCTGCTGTTTTTCGACGAGGTGCGTGTGCCGCAACGCTACCGCATCGGTGCCGAAGGCGCGGGTTTTGTCTACCAGATGCAGCAATTCCAGGAAGAGCGGCTGTGGGCGGCCGCCAGCACGCTGCAAAGCCTGACCAACTGCATCCAGTGGACGGTGGACTACGCGCAGGAGCGAAAACTGTTTGGTGCCACCCTGGCCGATCAGCAGTGGGTGCAGTTCAAGCTGGGTGAGCTCAAGACCGAGGTAGAGAGCCTGCGCGCGCTCACCTACCAGGCCTGCGAGCACTACGTCGCGGGCGCTGACGTGACCGAGTGGGCCACCATGGCCAAGCTCAAGGCCGGTCGGCTCAACCGCACCGTGCCCGACACCTGCCTGCAGTTCTGGGGCGGCATGGGTTTCACCTGGGAGAACAAGGTCTCGCGCATGTTCCGCGACGGCCGCCTGGCCTCGATCGGCGGCGGTGCCGACGAGGTGATGCTGGGCATCCTGGCCAAAACCATGGGGATTCAGAAGACCCCCCCGCGCCGCTGACGCG
>CAYRIT010000006.1:67165-68613 GCA_964424415.1 uncultured Hydrogenophaga sp. | reverse complement strand
ACAAAGAAGGCCCCGACCATGGGCACGATCAGGAACGCCTTGTACGAGGGGCCGTAGCGGTCGGTGATGGCCTGCATGTTGGCAATGGCGGTGGGGGTGGCGCCCATGCCGAAGCCGCAGTGGCCGCCGGCCAGCACCGCAGCGTCGTAATTGGCCCCCATCACCTTGAACGTCACAAAGCTGGCGTACAGCATCATCACGCCGACCTGTGCGACCAGAATCACCATCACCGGCAAGGCCAGATCGGTCAGTTCCCACAAGCGCAGCGACAGCAGCGCCATGGCCAGGAACAGCGACAGCGAGGCGTTGCCGAACACGTCGATGGCGCGGTCAAACATGTCGAAATTGAAGAAGGTCGTGAGCACGTTGCGGATCACCACGCCGCCCGCCAGCGCCCACACAAACGTCGGCAACTCGAATGCCGTGCCCTTGGCGAAGATGGTCATCAGGTCTGCAAAGGCCAGGCACGCGGCAAACAGCGCCAGCGTTTCGATGGTGGACGATGCGGTGATGAGCCGGATCTCGTCGGGTTTGTCGAACATGGCGTTGTCCGGCACGTCACCGGCCTCGGTGTGGCGGGTGCTGTAAAGCGACTGCGACGCGGCGACCGCCTCCACGGGGCTCTGTTGCGCCACCGGTAACAGCTTCTGGTGGCCGATCTTCTTGAGCAGATGCTTGGCCACCGGCCCGCCGATCAGTCCGCCGGCCACCAGCCCGAAGGTAGCGGTGGCGATGCCCAAAGTGGTGGCGCCCGTGATGCCGTATTTGGCCTCCAGCACAGGCCCCCAGGCGCCAGCCGTTCCGTGCCCGCCGGTCAGCGTGATCGAGCCGGCGACCAGCCCGATCAGCGGGTCGAGCCCCAGCGCCGCAGCCAAGCCCACGCCGACCACGTCTTGCACCACGATGAAGCCGGCCACCACGACCAGAAACAAGGCCAGCGGCTTGCCACCGGCCTTCAGGCGTGTGAAGTCGGCACCGAGGCCGATGGACGAGAAGAACATCAGCATGAACCCGGTCTGCAGCGGCGTCGAGAACTGGAAGGTCAGGCCAAACAGCGCGTTCAGCAGGTACACGATCACCCCGGCAAGCAGCCCGCCGGCCACCGGCTCCGGGATGTTGAAATCCGCCAGGAATTTGATTTTGACAATCAGAAAGCGCCCCAGCAAAAGCACCAGGGTGGCGAGGATCATCGTGTAGTAGCCATTCAGTTCAATGTCCATGGGCGGGTTCTCCATTTATTCGGGGTTGTCGATTGGGCACATCTGCGGTGCCGCTGGTGTATGTTTGGGGTCGTAAATTTGGGATCAGATTCCAATTGAATTCATATATTCGGGGTCAGATTCTAATTGAATTCAAGCCCAAACAGCTCGCCAGCATCCCGGAGCCACTATCTTCCCGGAGGCCAATCTGGTTTCCGTGCTGCCGGAACTGACCCCGTCCTTTTGAAT
>CAYRIT010000006.1:0-67065 GCA_964424415.1 uncultured Hydrogenophaga sp. | reverse complement strand
CGAGCACAGGTGGTGGCCGTTTTAGATACCCTCTCGGTTTCCGTCCAGCACCAGACGTTGATGCATTGCGGCCGTTAAGTTCTCGATGCGTTCGCTCAGATCCTTGGTCATCTGGGTGAGTTCGGTGTTTTTCTCCACCAACGCCAATAGTTGCGCTGACTGGATGCTCAACTGCACAGTTCGTTGTTCGCTGGCCTGTGATATGGCCTCGCGGTGCAGGGCATCGGCTTCTGCAAGGGCTTTATCGCGGTCTGCCTGCCGCGTCTGGGCCAAAAGAATCAGTGGCGCCGCATAGGCCGCTTGGAGACTGAACGCCAGATTGAGCAAAATAAACGGGTAGACATCAAACTTGGCCGTGCCAACAGCGTTCATTGTGATCCAGGCAGCGACAATCACGGTCTGTCCGATCAGGAAGACCGGGGTGCCGAAAAATCGTGCAAAACCCTCCGCCTTGAGAGCAAACCAGTCGTTGCCAAATACAGACGACAAATGAGCCGCTGGCAAATGAAAGCGCATATGGTGGGTGGTGGTTGGCGGGTCTTGGTTCACGGCATGTTCCTCGATATGGCGGGGTTATTTTTCCCCGTCACGAGCATATCCCCTGGTCGCCCACTTCACTCAAAAATGAGGCCGTCGGCATGCTGTCGCTCATCTTCGGGGGCAGGTCTTGTCTTTGGGATTCACGCCAGGTGCGGGCGCGGGGCCAGAGCGCGGCACCAAGCGGCCCCATCAGGGCCCGCTCCCCCTGACCCGCCGGGTGCACCCATCGCCACCCGGGGCGGCAGACTTGAGTATCTGCGGCCCGGAGCCACCTGATGCGGTGGCCGGTGACGTCCACAACCGTCCCAAAAGGGCTTGCGGCGGTTTGCCCGTTAGGCGGTGCGCCGTGCATGGCTGGGCAAAAACCGCAGCACCCTGCCCTCATGGGTGCAAGCCCGGAATGTGGCACGTCGCTTTTGAATGGGCGCTTTTTCCTGGCGATCAGGACAACCAGGAACAAATGATGAAAACACACCACGCAGTCCCTGATGCGATCAGCTCACGGCAGGAATTCAAGCGCAAATTCAGCGTGCAGGAGATGTACAGCGCTTTCGTCTACGTGCCCGGTGCGGTGGCGAAGACGATCGGAAACAGGAAACATCCAGCCGTCAGCAACGACCTGTTGCGGCGCTTGCAACTGGCCGAGACCGAAGTGAACGGTTGCGCTGCCTGCTCGTACCAGCATGCCAAGATGGCCCTGCAGCAGGGCATGAGCGGGGAAGAAATCAGCAGCTTTCTGAGCGGCGGTGACCAGTTCATCAAGCCCGAGGAAGCCAAGGCGATCCTGTTTGCCCAACACTTTGCCGATGCAGGGGGGCAACCCAAGCGATATGCCTTCGACGCTCTGGTGGGTGCCTATGGTGAAAGGGCAGCCGACGTGATGCTGTCGGCGGTACAGATCATGCTGGCGGGCAACGTCTACGGCATCCCGTTCAGCGCGTTTCAGTCGAGGCTGAAGGGAAAGCCATTCAAGGAAAGCTCGCTGGCCTGCGAGCTGGGCATGCTGGCCATGCTGGCCATGGGCTTTGTACTGCTGCCGATTGCAGTGGTTCATGGCCTGTTCAGGCGCCTGTTCGGCTTGTCGAACCGGCGCCTCGACGAAACCGTGGCGCAGGGCGAAGACTAGATCGTGCAGGAGGCGGACGCAGCCCTGTGCTGATGCATCAACGGGGTCAGGCCTCGCTTTTTGCCCCCACCCATCCCAACCAGGCCGCTGAGTTCAGCTGGATGGAAGGCCCCCTGCCATCGGGCGCGCCGCCAGATCACGGACAGTCGACCGTCAGGTCGACATCAAAATTCTTGTCGGGCTGGGGGACTTTTGTCGCCGGCCCGAAAGTGCCCTTGAAGTTCAGCCGGTTGGGCGTCAGCTTGAGGCCTTTCTGTTGGCCGAACGTGTATTCCCGGCCATCGGCGAGCACGGTAAATGCAGCCCCAGCGGCGGTGATGTTGATGTTCGCAGAGACTGCGATGCCATCTCCGTTGCGGTCCTTGAGTTCGCCTCTCCCGCCCGGGTCAGATTCGGCGGAGAGCCAATCCGATTTCCCCATCTTTTCCCGCTCGCAGACGACCTTGACATCGATCTGCTTCCCGTTGACGGTTCCCTTGACCGTGCCGTTGTATGCGGGCGCTGCGTTGGCGATCCCGCTCAGCAACAGGGCGCATGCAGCGAGTGTCTGAAATGCTTTCATGTGGTGTCTCCCCGGTGAACGTTGGAAGTTCACTCTACTACGCGTCCTGCGAAATCGGTCCAATTCCCATTGAGCGCTGCCGGAACCGGCCCCGTTCTCTGGCATCCATCGGGGTGGTCTGAAAGAATGGGCAACACCCCATCAGCAGGGTCAGGACAAGAGCATCGGCGCGTGGCGGGAGCCGGTTCGCAGGCGTTCCGATCGCCTGCAGCCAAGCCGCAGCGTCGACCCGCAGTTCGAGGTGATGGCGGGCTTCGAGGCCCGGTCATCGAAGCCGTGACGCGAGCGGTGCCCGCAACGCCGGCACGCCTGGCGTGCCGACGTTCGCGAGATCAGCGCGCCGTGTAGCCGCCGTCGATCACCAGTTCGCTGCCCGTCACCCAGCGCGCCTGATCGGAGGCCAGATAGACCACGCCCCAGGCGATGTCGTCCGGTTCGCCGGTGCCGCCCAACGGATGCAGCGCGTCCAGCGCGACCTTGGCCGCGTCGTGTTGCATGCCGGCGTCCTTGACGTAGCGATCGACCAGCGCCGTGAAGATGAAGCCCGGGTGAACCGAGTTGACGCGAATCTTGTCGGGGGCAAATGTCAGCGCATCGTTCTTCGACATCGTGCGCACCGCCCCCTTGGACGCGTGGTACGGCGGAATGTCGGCACCGCCCACGATGCCGTAGATCGACGAGATGTTGACGATCGAGCCGCCACCGGCCTTGCGCATCGGCGCGATGGCATGTTTGGTGCACAGGAAGACGGCCGTCGTGTTGACGGCCATCACCGCCTCCCAGTCGGCCAGTTCGAGCTGGTCGGTCGGTTTGTTGACACCCTCGATGCCGGCGTTGTTGACCAGCACGTCAAGCCGGCCGAACTTGTCGACAGCGGCCTGCACAGCCGCCTTCACCTCCGCCTCCTTGGTCACGTCGCAGGCCTGAAACGCGGCCTTGTGGCCGGCGGCCTGAAGTGTTTCAGCCACTTTCAGACCCTGCTGGTCGCGGTCGACGATCAGCACCGCGCAACCCTCTTCGCACATGCGCTGGGCAATCGCTGCCCCCAGGCCATTGGCGCCGCCCGTGATCAATGCAACCTTGTTTTGAAGTCTGGCCATATCTACCTCCTACGGTGTTTTTCCATGAAACGATCCGACCACCGTACCCCGTTCCCAGATCGGGTGGGTTGACAAAACACAAGGACTGCGCATCTTGTCCTGGCCTCGACGACCAGGGTGGGGCTCACGAACCGTATCGCCAGCGGAACCCACCGGGTCAGGCAGCAAAGCGCGCCGCAAACGACCCGTCACCACTCAAGCCGATGATGAGCCGCTGCGTCGACCGCGTGGCGCCCACATAAAACAGCCGGGCCTCATCGCGTTCGTCTTCGCCCTGCGCTGGCATGTGGCCCACACCCAGCATGGCCACCACGGGGAACTCCAGCCCCTTGCTGACATGCATGGTCAACACCTTGATGGTGTCGGCCGCGGGGTCGAACTGGCCCGACTTGTCGCGCACCGGGTAGGGCAGCCCGCGCCTCCGCCACATCTGGAAATAATTTGGCGGGGAAGGGCATTTGTGAGTCACCGACCGTCCGCCCATTCAACGCTGTGTCGCGCGAGCCGCTTGATTTGAGTGGAATCGCCTCGAAAACCTCAGCTTGATTGAAGCCGCGATTCACGCGCCAGTCCGGCTTGCCCGATACTCCCTGGTGTAGCTGCGTGGGCATTTGCCGCCACGACACAGATTCATTTTTCCAAGGAGTTGTATGGATTTCGCAGGCTTCGCTCAGCAGTACTGGCCGCTCGCGGCTCTGGTGCTGTGGTTTGGATACAAGTGGTGGAACGCCCGAAGGGTCATGGCCATGTTGCCGGCGCTCAGGCAGCAAGGCGCGCTCCTGGTCGATGTGCGGTCCGCCGCCGAGTTCGCGGGCGGCAGCGCCCCGGGGTCGATCAACATCCCGCTGCCGGAACTGGGCAGCAGGCTCAAGGAAATTCCGACTTCGGCGCCTGTGGTGCTCTGCTGCGCCACCGGTTCCCGCAGCGGAATGGCAAAGATGGTGCTGAAGAAAAACGGCTATCAGCAGGTTTTCAACATCGGCAAGTGGAGCAATCTGGGGCGCTGACTGCGCTTGAAGATCCGGCGGGCGCCGGGTCAGCGGATGCAGCGGCGGATTCCGCTGCGGGCAGATCTTGCGTTTGCCTTCGGTCCCGCACCCGCTCCTCGCCCCACCGAGTCGGGCATCGGAAACCGGCTTCTTTTTGATGCCGCACCGCGAGGCCGATGGCGTCTTCTGCATCCGCGCGGCAGCGCACCACGCAGCCACTGTCGCCGACAGTCGATCAGCCACCCGCGAAACTCCAGCGGCAAGTCTTCTACCGGACGACCGATGCCGGGGCTGCTGCCCGACCCTGACACGCCGCACCATGGCTCGAGCGAACGCTCTCCGGGCGTGTGGCCGGCGCCGGTGCTGCGGTTCAGTGACGCTCTGGCACCTGCCCGGCCTCGTCGCCCCACACGCGGTTGATCGCGCGGCCGCGGGCCACCGCCGGGCGGGCCGCGATGGTGGCGGCCCAGCGCTGGACGTGGGTGTATTCGTGCACCGCGAGGAACTCCCCGGCGCTGTACAGCTTGCCCTCCACCAGCGCGCCATACCAGGCGTAGATGGCGATGTCGGCAATGGTGTATTCGTCGCCCGCCATGAAAGGCCGTTCGGCCAGGTTGCGGTTGAGCACGTCGAGCTGGCGCTTGGTCTCCATGGCGAAGCGGTTGATGGGGTACTCGAACTTCTCGGGCGCGTAGGCATAGAAATGCCCGAACCCGCCGCCCAGGTAGGGCGCCGCCCCCATCTGCCAGAACAGCCAGTTCAGCGCCTCGGTCCGCTGCGCGTGGGCCTTGGGCAGCAAGGCGCCAAATTTTTCGGCCAGATAAAGCAGGATGGCGCCGGACTCGAACACACGCGTGGGCTTCTCGGTGCTGCGGTCGAGCAAAGCCGGGATCTTGGAGTTGGGGTTGACCTCGACGAAGCCGGATGAAAACTGGTCACCCTCGCTGATCTTGATGAGCCAGGCGTCGTACTCGGCACCCGGGTGGCCCAGGGCGAGCAGCTCTTCGAGCATCACCGTGACCTTCACGCCATTGGGCGTTGCCAGGGAATACAGCTGCAGGGGGTGCTTGCCCACGGGCAGCACCTTGTCGTGTGTGGGGCCGGCAATGGGCCGGTTGATGTTGGCAAACTTGCCGCCGCTGGGCTGTTCCCAGGTCCAGACCTGGGGCGGGGTGTAGGGGGTCTTGTCGGCTTTTTTGGCTGTGTCGGTCATGGTCTGTCCACTCGGTCGGTTGGGGGTGGTGGGGGTGGGTCTGCGGTTGGCTGCGCGTGGCATGGACGGCGGGGCGGAGAAGCGGTTTTGGCTCAGGCCGCCAGGCAGGCGGCCATCAAGACCCTGCATCGTATGGCTTGCCGCGCGAGCTTGCAGAGCACCACAGCGCGTGGGGTTGGACGACGGGCAGACGGCGGCGCCGGGCGCGTTGTGCCGGGCCTGCTGGAAGCGGCCCGGCTCAGTGCGCCGCGCCTGCGCCCAGCGCGGCATCGCGTTCGGCCAGCAGTGCGCAGCGAACCGCCAGCGCCAGCCCGCGCACGGTGTCGTCCAGCGCCATGCTGGGCGCGCCCTGCTCAGGCAGGTCAGGCACATGCACAAAGCCGCCGCGTGTGTGGCGAAACGGGCGGCAGGTGGCGAGCGTGTGCATCAGGCCGAAGAAGACGTGGTTGCAGACGAAGGTGCCGGCGGTCTGTGACACCTCGGCGGCCAGGCCTTCTCGCTGGAGCGCGATCAGCATGGCCTTGATCGGCAGGCTGCTGAAATAGGCGGCGGGCGCGCCGGGCACCACGGCGGTGTCCACCGGCTGGCGGCCCGCGTTGTCGGCCAGCGGGGCGTCGTTCACGTTGATGGCCACACGTTCCAGCGAGATCGCGCCCCGCCCGCCGGCCTGCCCCACGCAGATGACCAGCGCGGGCTGGTGCCGCTCCATCAAGGCACGCAGCGTGTTCAGCGATTCACCGAACACGGTGGGCAGCTGCGCCGCCACCACCCGGTGCCCGGCGATCTGGCGGCCATGCAGCGTTTTTACTGCCAACCAGCTGGGGTTGAGCGAAGCGCCACCGAAGGCGTCAAACCCGGTGAGCAGGATCTTGCGGGTGGGTTGATCGGGGGCGGACGGTGGGCGCACAGGCATCGCGCCAATTTACCGCAGTAGCCTGCCAGCCGAGGCGGGCTGAGCGCTACCCTTGGGTGGTAGCGGTTCAACCGCCAGGCAGCCCCTCCACCGAATCCCTGCGACCTCAAGAGCGCCCATGACCGCCAGAATCCCCAAGCCCACCAACCCCGAGCCCAACGGCGCAGCCGCCAGCGGGCCGTCGCTTTTCGAGCGGGCATTGTTGCCCTTTGTGGGCAAGATCCCGGCCTCGAAAGAACGCCCGCACAAGGCCCCTGTGGAGGCGGCGCGCAAGAAAGCCAGTACGGCCGCGTCCAAGGCGGCGCTGGCCGCCGGCGCGCTGGCCCTGCCGCCCGGTCCGGCGGGCTGGCTCACCATCCTGCCGGAGATGATGGGCGTCTGGAAGATCCAGAAACAGATGGTGGCCGACATCGCCGCCCTGTATGGCCAGCACGCCACGCTCACACCCGAACAGGTGGTGTACTGCCTGTTCCAGCACATGGCGGCCGACGGTGTGCGCGACCTGGTGGTGCGTGTGGGCCAGCGCACCGTGGTGCGCCGCGCCTCGCCGCTGTTGATGCGCACCCTGACCCGGCGCATCGGCGCCACGGTGGCGCAGCGCGCGCTGGGCAAGGGTGTCGCGCGCTGGCTGCCCATCGTGGGCGCGGTCGGTGTCGGCGCCTACGCCTACTACGACACCGCGCAGGTGGCAGCCACCGCCATCGACCTGTTTGAGGGGGTGATCGAGGTGGAGGCGGTCGTGGTCAGCGAGTAAGCGAGTAAGCGAGTGTCGGATTTGAAAATCGTCAGCTGCAAAAATGTCCGGCAGTCTCCAGGCGGTCAGGCACCCGGGCGCGATGCCCTTTGAGTGCAGGCGATTCACATGCCCATCGTTTCTCATGTCTGAATTGACGACCGCTACCCCGCTCAGACAGATCCACCATGGGTAAACGCCACCACCACAACGTCTATGTGATCGAGCTGTCCAAGGACGTGCTGAACGAAAGCAAGTTCAGGAAGAACAACCCGGGCTACATCGACGGCAAACCCTGTGTCTACGTCGGCATGACTGGCCTGGACCCGGACGTTCGGTTCGACAAACACAAGGCGGGCATCCAGGCCAACGCCTACGTGCAGAAGTACGGCCTGCGCCTGCTGCCCGATCTGTTCGAAGGGTTCAACCCCATGGCATACAAGGCGGCGGTGGACAAGGAGATCGACGTCGGCATCGACCTGCGCTCGGCGGGGTTCGGGGTGTGGCAGGCCTGAGGGGCTGCTGACGACCCAAGGCAACGCTGCAAAAGTCCCACATGGCGTGGGCATCTCGATCCCGGGCTCCCACCCACATCCACCGGGACTTATTCGGCGTTGCCCGAATCGAGCCAGGCGCCAGGCGCCAACCCTTCCAGCGAGTAAGGCCCGATGGCGGCGCGGATCAGCCGCAACGTGGGGTAACCCACCGCAGCGGTCATGCGGCGCACCTGGCGGTTGCGGCCTTCTGTGATCACCAGTTCGAGCCAGCTTGTGGGGATGGCCTGGCGAAAGCGCACCGGTGGATCGCGCGCCCAGAGTCCCTGGGGCTCGGGCATCAGGCGGGCACGGGCGGGGCGGGTGCGGCCGTCGTTCAGTTGAACGCCCTGGCGCAATCGCTCCAGCGCGGTCTCAACGGGCGTGCCTTCCACCTGCGCCCAGTACGTTTTTTCCATTTTGTAGCGCGGGTCGCTGATGCGGGCCTGCTGCTTGCCGTCGTCGGTGAGCAGCAGCAGCCCTTCGCTGTCCGCGTCCAGCCGCCCGGCCACGTACACGCCAGGGATGTCGATGAAATCCTTGAGCCCGCGCCAGCGCCCTTCGGCCGTGAACTGGCTCAGGACACCATAGGGTTTGTTGAAGCGGATCACACGGGGTTGCATGTCAGCTTCGAAGGTCGTTGTCGGGTTGGGTTGTCACGGCTCTCTCCTCTGATTTTTCGAATTCTCGGGCCGCCAGCCAAACCCCCAACCGCCCTGCCCCGCCCACACCCACGATCCGCCGCGGCGTGGCCGGGTAATGCTGACGCCGAACCGCCGGACTTCCCTCTTTCACATTGTCGTTCTGCACGGGCAGGTGCCCCCCGCCCGCCCTGGCAAGCAACGGGAACACCAGCGCCTGCCTCGCCAGGCATGGCCTTCCTGGTGTGCGGCGCAGCGCTTTTCGGTCCTCTGCAACCCGTTTTCCCACCAGGCACCGGGGCGTTGCGGAAGGCCCCGCGACCCCATGGACCACAATAGCCCACATCCCCACCTCCCCTGTCCCGCGCGGCTGCCACCGCCTCTGCCCCGTCCATCGGATGCCTTGCGGCGGTCCCGCGGTCTGCTTCTTTCCGGAGATTCAAGCCCATGCCCAACACCCCTGTGCCCGATGTGCCGCCCACGGACGGTGACGCTGCGCCCACCGCGCCGTACACACCACCACCGCCAGCAGATCCCGAGCGCACCCCCTTCACCACCCTGGCGCCGCCGGTGGTGGTGCCCGCGCTGCTGGTGCTGGGCGCGCTGCTGGTGTACTGCGGCTTCTACCCGGACAGCGCAGACGCGCTGTTCTCGGGCGCGCAGACCTGGGTGGTGGCCCATTTCGACTGGTTCTACACGGTGGTGGTGACCACCTTCCTGCTGTTTCTGGTGCTGGTGGCGGCGAGCCGCTTTGGAGACATCCGCCTGGGGCCGGACGACGCGGTGCCCGAGTTCAGCTTCGTGTCGTGGACAGCGATGCTGTTTGCCGCCGGCATGGGCATTGGTCTGATGTACTTCGGTGTCGGCGAGCCGCTGCAGCACTACCTCAAACCCCCGACCGAGATCGGCGGCACACCGGCGGCGGCGCGTGAGGCGCTCGAGTCCACCTTCTTCCACTGGGGTTTCCACGCCTGGGCGGTGTACGGCACCATGGGCCTGGTGCTGGCCTACTTCGGCTTTCGCTACAACCTGCCGCTCACCCTGCGCTCGGGCCTGTACCCGCTGCTGAAGAATCGCATCAACGGCCCCATCGGTCACGCCGTGGACGCGTTTGCGCTGGTCGGCACCATCGCCGGTATTGCCACCACGCTGGGCTACGGCGCGCTGCAGCTCTCCGCCGGCCTGGGCAAGGTCACCAACTGGGACACCTCCACGCAGGGCTTTCAACTCGCCATCATTGCCGTGGTGGTGCTGCTGGCGGGCATCTCGGCGGTCTCGGGCCTGGACAAGGGTGTGCGCATCCTGAGCGAGTTCAACCTGTCGCTGTCGTTCCTGCTGCTTGCTTTTGTCATCATCGCCGGGCCGACGGTGTTCCTGTTCCAGGCGCTGAGCGAGAACATCGGCAACTACCTCTCCAGCCTGGCGCGGCTGTCGCTGCGCACCTTTGCCTACGAACCCACGCGCGATCCGGGCTGGTTTGGCGGCTGGACCATCCTGTACTGGGCGTGGTGGATTTCCTGGTCGCCGTTTGTGGGCATGTTCATTGCGCGCATCTCGCGCGGGCGCACCATCCGCGAGTTCGTGGTGGGTGTGCTGCTGGTGCCCACGGCTTTCAACCTGCTGTGGATGACGGCCTTTGGCAACGGTGCGATCTGGGTCGACACCCACATCGCCAACGGCGCGCTGGCGCAAACCGTGGGCAACGTGGACGCGCTGCTGTTCCGCTTCTTTGAATACCTGCCGTGGGCAGGCCCGGTGTCGTGGGTGGCGATTCTGCTGATCGGCGTGTTCTTCATCACCTCGGCCGACTCGGGCTCCTTCGTGGTGGACTCGATTGCCTCGCGCGGCAACCCCAAGTCGCCGGTGTGGCAGCGCCTGTTCTGGGCGGTGGTGCTGGGCATCACAGCGGCCGTGCTGCTGCTGGCCGGCGGCCTCAAGGCCTTGCAGGCGATGACGCTGGTGGCCGCGCTGCCGGTGGCCCTCATCATGCTGGTGCTGTGTTTTGGCCTGTGGCGCGGCCTGGTGGCCGACCGGGCGCACTCCCGGCAAGACCTTTCGCCGGCCACCAACTTCTGGAGTGGCCAGCACTGGCGCCGCCGCCTGGAACAGATCGTGCACGAGACCACCGAGCAGGACGTGCGCCAGTTCCTGCACGATGCCGTGCTGCCGGCCATGCACGACGTGGCGCGCGAGCTGCGCGAGCGCGGCGTGGTGGCCGAGGTGCACGAAAACCTGGGCCCGCACACCGAAGCCGAGGCGACCGATGTGGTGCGCCTCTCGCTGCCCGACCCGGAGATGCGCGACTTTGTTTACGGCGTGAAGTCGGTGCACAAGCCCGCACCGGTGTTCCTGGTGCGCGAGGCCGCCAAGGGCAGCGAGCGCGAGGAGATCTACCAGCCCATGACCTTCTTCGCCGACGGGCGCCTGGGCTACGACATCCAGTACCTGCGGCGCGAGGAAATCATCGTGGACATCCTGCGCCACTACGAACGCCACCTGGCCGTGCTGGCGGACGGGCGCGCACAGCTGCTCAACCGCGCACCCAGCCACGGCGACCCGGCCTGAGCCGCCGCGCTGGCGGCCGCGCGCCAAGGTGCGCGGCCAGTCGCCTGCAGCGCAAGCTCCCCGGCTCTGGCTGATTGGTGAGCCCCCTGCCCGGGTTGAACCACCCGGCAAGGGCTTCGTTTTCTGAGGCCTGCATGGCCTCGGGCAGCGCCTCAGTTCACTTCTTCGGCCGCCCCGCCTTCCCCGGTTTGGCCGCCCCGCTTTTCGCCGCGGACGCAGACTTGATCAGCCCCTGTGCCTGCTCCAGCCACAGCAGCGTTTCGGCGTGCGCCAGGAAGCGGCGCAGGTAGTGGGGGGAGAGTTCGCCCATGCGGGCCAGGGTCTCGATGACGAGGCGCTGCGGGTTGAGCGGGCCGGCGTTCAGGGGTGCGCGCGATTTGGCCTGCTGCACCCGGGTTTCGGCGCCCAGGCGCTCCCAGGTTTCACGGAAACGCTGTGCGCTGCGCAGCTCGGGCCAGGCGTCACCAGCGCCAGCACCGATGCCCGTCCCTTCACGCAAGCCCTCGCGCGCAGCCTGCGAGGCTTGTGCGATGTGGGCGTTGAGTTCGGCCAGCGGCGAGGGTGCGGCCGGCGGGTGGGCCACGGGTTTCATGGCCTGGCCGGTGGTGGCGCGGTGGCGCTGCTGCTCGCGCGGGGCACAGGCGCCATTTCCACGCGGCGGTTGAGTGCACGCCCCTGTTCGTTGTCGTTGCTCGCCACGGGCTGTTCGGCACCGAAGGCGGCGCTGAACACCCGCTCGCGCGGCATGCCCTGGGCCATCAGGGTGCGGGTGACGGTGAGCGCGCGCTGGGCCGAGAGTTCGAGGTTGTCCTTGTACTGGGTGTTGCCGGCGCCAAACGTCTTGTTGTCGGTGAAGCCGCTGACCATCAGCATCTCGTCGCGCTCGCCCAGGTACACCTGCAGCGGCGGCACCAGGGCCTTGAGCAGTTGCTCACCCTCGGGGCGCAGGCGGTCGGAGCTGACGTCGAACAGCACACTGCCACTGATGCCGATGCGGCCGTTGTTGAGCGTCACGCGGCCGCTGGCCAGCGGGATCGCCAGCGCCTTCTCCAGCGCCATGCGGCGGGCTTCTTCCTGCTGGCGTTTGGCCACTTCGACCTGCAGGGTGTTGACCAGGTCCACCTGGGTAAGCAGGACGCCGATGAACACCAGCACAAACGCGCCCACCAGGCCGGCCATGAGGTCACCGAAGACAGCCCAGATCGGCGCGGTGGCTTCGGCGGTTTCGTCGCTGCCGAGATCGTCGTCCATCAGGGGATCGTGAAACGCGCCCATCACGCGGCTCCGGCGGTGGCCTTGGGCGGTGCACGCAGGCGCCGCAGGTCTTCCACGATGCTTTGCTGCGCGCTGATGCTCAGGTCGATCACTTCGCGCGCCTGCGCCACGTAGTAGGCGAGCTGCTCGTCGCTGCGCGCGAGCGACTGGCCGATGGCGCCTTCCACGCGCTGCAGGCTGTGCACCAGCTGCTCATGGCTGGCGGCGAGCTGGCCCGCGCCCTGCTGGAAGGCCTCGCCCAGGCTGGCGAGCTGGGCCGCGCTGGTGGCGGCCTGCCCGGCCATCGCCTCGGCGCGGCCGGCCTGTGCACCCACGGTGTCGGCAAACTGCTGGCCAACGCGGTCGAGCACGGTGGTGGCGGAGCCCACCAGGCTTTCGATCGCGGAGCGCTGCTCGCCGGTGGTCTGCTGCACCTGTTGCAGCAAGCTGCTGATCTGGCCCACCAGCTCGCCGCGCTCCGCCAGCGTGGCGTTGTCGCGCTCCGCCAGGCGGCTCATCTGCTCGCGCAACTGCGCGATGACTTCGGCGGCGGCCTTGGGTGCTTCGGACGCGGTGTGCATCAGCCGGGCCATGGGCGCTTCGAGCGCGGTGCCGAGCGTGGCGAGCTGGGTCGCCAGCGCGGATTGCAGGTCGGTCAGGCGCTGCACGGCGGCGGCGCCGCGCGTGGCTTCGTCTTCGCGCAGGGTGTGCAGTTGCTGCGTCAGCGCCGCAAAAGCCTTGCTCTGCTGCTCGGCGGCGGCCTGCAGCCGCGCGGCCTCGGTCTCGCGCAGCGCGGTCAGTTGCTGCGTGGCCTCGGTCTGCAACCCCGTCAGCCCCTGAGCGGCCTGCGTCTGCAACGCGGCCAGTTGCTGTGCCACGCCGGTGTGCAGCTCGGCGGCGCGCTGGGCGGCGCCTTCGCTGCGCATGGCCTCTTCGCTGCGCAGGGCGGCGAGTTCGCTGCGCCAGAGCGCGGCGAGTGCGTCCATGCGCTGGCCGTGTTCCTGTGTCCACGCGGCTTCGGACTGGGCGCGGACCTGCACCAGCACCTCGGTCTGGGCGATGAGGCGGGCCACACCGTCGAGGCTGCGGCCTGCCTGCTCGCGGCTGCGTTCGGTGATCGTGGTGGCGGAGTCTTCGAGCGCCTGCAGCACGGCTTGCTGCTGCGCCAGCGCCTGTGCACCGGCCTGCCGCCATTCCGTCTGGAGGGTTTGCGCGACGTCGGCCAGCGCAGCGGTGAGCGCGGCCTGTTGCTGTTGTTCGGCCTGGCTGCGCTCGGCCTGGGCGCGCTCCTGCGCGGTCTGCACGCTGCCCAGCCATTGGGTGGCGCGTGCTTCAAAACCGGTGTTGAAGGCGGCGAGCGACTGGCCCAGGCCCTGAATCATCTGCTCGCCACCGCGCTCGTGCTGAGCCAGGGCGCGGGCCCAGGTGTCGGCCACGGTGCTGGTGGTCGCGCTGAACCGGGTCGCGAGGCCATCGAGCTGGGCCTGCACCGCGGCACTCACGCCTTCGTGCAGGCGGGTGGATTCGGCGGCGATACCGGCCATGGCCTGCTGCACCACGGGTTGCAGACTCTCGGTGGCGGCGCGGGCGCTGGCGGCCAGGCTCTCGCTGAGGCTGCGCTCGACCGACTGGGCCAGGCCCGAGTACGCGGCGGCGGCTTCGCGCTGGAAATCGGCCTGGCGGGCGAGCAATTGTTCGTCGAGTTGCTGGTTGCGGCGCTCCATCTGCTCGATCAGGGTCTGCAGGTGCAAGGCCGCCGCGGGCATGGCCTCGGCCTGGCGCTGCAACGCCTCGAAGCTCTGCTGGCGCTGGTGCGCGGCCGAGAAGGGGCGCAGCGTGGTGCTGACCAAGGCGTCGAGCGAGCGCAGGGTCTGGGCGCGTTCGCGGCGCGCCAGCGCGGCCATGAGGCCGAGCATGGCCGAGGTGGCGACACCGGCCACCGAGGTGCCGAACGACAGGCCCAGGCCCTTGATGGGCGCGGCCAGCGCGCTGCGGATGGCGCTGAGGTCGGCCGAACCTTCGAGCGCAAACACCGCGCCTTTGAAGGTGACCACCATGCCCAGGAAGGTGCCGAGCATGCCGAGCATGACCAGCAGACCGATCAGGTAAGGCGTGAGTGCCAGGCCGGGGAACACGCTGCGCTCGCCCTCGACGCGCTGGCGCACGGCGTTCTGCAGCGGCGCGGGCACGCGGGGCAGCCAGTCGGCCAGGCGCTCCAAGGGTTGCGGCACCTGCGACAAGGCGCCGGCCAGGGCGGTGGTGCTCTGGCCGAAACGGCGCAGCTCCCAGGCGCCACCAAGGTAGACGGCGCCGATCAGCAGCGTCATGCCCAGGGCAAAGGCACTGGTGCCGACGAAGCCGCTGGCAACCCAGGCCACAGCGGCCAGGCCGATGACAAAAACGGCCGCAAACAGGGCACGGGAGGAACGGGGCATTTCAGTGCTCATGTTTCAAGGGATTCGATGAGGCCGGTGACCGGCTGCAGCCGCAGGTCGAGCTCGGCGAGCAGGGTCTGCTCGAGCTCGGCGGCGAAGGTGTGCAGCCAGCGCAGGTCGTCGGGGGTGTCGGGGGCGCGAGACCGGGCCGCCTGCTGGCGCAAGGCCACAAAACGCGCTTTCAGAAAAACCGGCAGGGTGCTGAGCAGGCGCTGCTCACGCCCGGCCAGCAGCTGGTCCATCGCCGCGTCCAGGGCGGCAAGCTGCGCCCGCTCGGGCGTGGACCGGGCCAGCGCCTGGCGCACATGGTGGCGCAATGCCTCCACGCTCAGCTCCATGCGGCGCTGCTGGTCGTTCAGGTGTTGGTGGAACAGCGCGAACTCGGTGTCGAGGTCGTTCGGGTCGGGCCGGTGCGACGGGTCGCGCGCGGTGATGGACTGGGTGAGCACCGCGCGCACGCGCTGCAGTTCCTGCTGCAACCTGGCATGCAGCGCCGCGGGTGGCTCGGCCAGGGGAGCGTGTGAAGGCCGGCGCACGGCGGCGTTGAGCGCGCCCTGCGTGGTGTGCAGCTGGATCGCCTCGTTCACGTTGAGCCACTGGCCCAGGCGCTCGGCCACATCTTGCCGCGGCGTGTCGGCCGCGACGGGCAACCAGCGGGCGAGCTGGCGCACCAGGGCGGTGGGTGGGGCGTGGTGGAAAGAACTGCGCAAAACGGTCCGCAGCGCCCAACAAGGCGTCTGTGCGTGGGGAAAACAGGGGGCGGCCGCCCAGAACGGAGGGCCGGCGCCAGACCGGCGCGGGTCGCCGGTGGCAGCCCACTATTAGAAACGATCCGACCGGGCGCTTTGTAACCGCCCGGCGCGGGATCTCAGCGCACCAGCACGGCCCGGAAATCGTTCACGTTGGTGTGTGTCGGGCCGGTGACGACCAGATCGCCCAGCGCCTCGAAGTAAGCGTAGGCGTCGTTTCGAGACAAGTGATCACTGACTTTGAGGCCCGCAGCCTGGGCTCGGGCCAGCGTGTCGGGCGCGACCAGGGCGCCGGCGTTGTCTTCCACGCCGTCGATGCCATCGGTGTCGGCGGCGAGCGCCCACACACCGGCTTGCCCAGCCAGCGCCTGGGCCAGTCCCATGCAGAACTCGCCGGCCCGCCCGCCCCGGCCTTTCGCCTGGCCCGGGGCGCGCGGCTTGACCGTGACTGTGGTTTCGCCACCGCTCAGGATCACACAGGGTCTCCGGAAGCTGCTGCGGCCTTGGGCCGTGGAGCGCGCCAGCGCCGCGTGCACCTTGCCAACCTCGCGCGATTCGCCTTCGATTTCGTCGCTGAGGATGTAGGCATGGAGACCGAGCGCCCGCGCGGCCTCGGCGGCAGCCTCCAGGCTTTGCTGGGGCGTGGCGATCAAATGGGTTGCGTGGCCGGTGAAACAGGCGTCCCCCGGTTTGGGTGTTTCCAGTGCGCCACTCTCCAGCTGCGCGCGCACCGCGGCCGGCACCTCGATCGCGTAACGGCGCAAGACCTCCAGCGCCTCGGCGCAGGTGGACGCGTCGGCCACGGTGGGGCCGCTGGCGATCACGCTCACGTCGTCTCCCGGCACGTCGCTGATGGTGAGCGTGACCACATGCGCTGGTGCGCAGGCCGCGGCCAGGCGCCCGCCCTTGATAGACGAGAGGTGCTTGCGCACCGTGTTCATCTCCAGGATGTTGGCGCCGCTGTCCAGCAGCTGTTTGTTGATGCGCTGTTTGTCTTCCAGCGTCAGCCCCTCGCAGGGCAGGGTGAGCAGCGACGAACCGCCGCCCGAGATCAGGCACAGCACGAGGTCGTCCTGGGTCATCCCCTGCGCAAGCTGCAGGATGCGCTGCGCAGCGGCCAGACCAGCCGCGTCGGGCACCGGGTGCGCGGCCTCCACCACCTCGATGCGCTGCGCCAGACCGTCGGGGCGCGGCGGCGTGTGGTGGTAGCGCGTGACCACCAGACCCGACAGGGGCGCCTCGGCCGGCCACAGCGCCTCCACCGCCTGCGCCATCGCGCCGCCGGCCTTGCCCGCGCCCAGCACCAGGGTGCGGCCCTTGGGCGGCGGGGGCAGAAAGGCGGCGGTGTTGTGCAGCGGCAGGGCGCGCTGCACCGCCACGTCGAACAGGTGGCGCAGTAGGGAGCGGGGCTCTTCTATCGCAAATTTCGGCATAGCGAAGTCCAACTTTTCTCTTTGTCGGCGAGGTCGGGTGGTTGTGGCGAGCGGGGACTCTGCGCGACACGCCATGCAAGCCATTCCACTGCTCGAAAACCAACCCAGCCCCTCACCCCAACCCTGTGCCAGCGGGAGAGAGAGGGCCAAACGCAATCACCCCGCCGGATCCGGCGCAATCGCATGTGCCGCCATCATCTCCAGACTGCGGCACAGCGCCGAGTGATCCAGCCCCCCCATGCCGTGCGCCGCACAACTTTGCATCAGCTGTGCCGCACTCGCCGTGTGGGGCAGGCTGACGCCCAGTTCCTTCGCGCCTTGCAGCGCCAGGTTCAAATCCTTCTGGTGCAGCTCGATGCGAAAGCCTGGGTTGAAGCTGCGCCGGATCATGCGTTCGCCATGCACTTCCAGAATCCGGCTCGATGCAAAGCCACCCATCAGTGCTTCGCGCACCTTGGCCGGATCGGCGCCGGCCTTGCTCGCGAACAGCAGGGCTTCGGCCACCGCTTCGATGTTGAGCGCCACGATGATCTGGTTCGCCACTTTGGTGGTCTGGCCGTCGCCGTTGCCGCCGACCAGGGTGATGTTCTTTCCCATCAGCTCGAACAGCGGCTTGACGCGGTCGAACGCCGCCTGCGGGCCGCCGACCATGATGGTGAGACTGGCCGCCTTGGCACCGACCTCGCCGCCACTGACCGGCGCATCCAGGTAGTCGCACCCCAGGGCGTTGATCTTCGTGGCGAACTGCTTGGTCGCCATGGGGCTGATGGAACTCATGTCCACCACCACCTTGCCCTTGCTCAGGCCTTTGGCCACGCCGGTCTCACCGAACAGCACGTCCTCCACATGGGGGGTGTCGGGCACCATGGTGACGATGATGTCGGCGCGTTTGGCCACTTCGGTGGCGCTGGTGCAAATCGTGGCGCCCTGCTCTGCAAACGCCTCCGGCACTTTGCCGCGGCTGCTCACAAACAGCTGGTGGCCCGCTTTGAGCAGGTTGAGCGCCATGGGCGTGCCCATGATGCCCAGGCCGATGAATCCGACTTTGAGTCCGCTTTTGGTCATGGTGATGTCTCCTCTGATCTCGATCGGTTAAAGGGTTTGGTTGTGTGCGGCCACCCAGCCCAGGCCGGCGTCGGTGCCGCCCGGGCCGCTGTCCTTGGGCTTGTATTCGCAACCGATGTGGCCGCGGTAGCCGAGTGCGTCGAGCTGGTCGAACAGGAAGCGGTAAGCGATCTCGCCGGTGCCCGGTTCGTTGCGCCCGGGGTTGTCGGCCAGCTGGACGTGGCCGATGCGCGCCAGGTGTTGCTTCAGGGTGGCGGCCAGTTCACCTTCCATGCGCTGCGCGTGGTAGATGTCGTACTGCAGGTAGAGGTTGCTGGATCCGACCTCGTCCATGATGGCCAGCGCCTGCGCGGTGCGGTTGACGAAAAAACCGGGAATGTCGAAGGTGTTGATGGGCTCCATCAGGAGCTTGATCCCGCGCTCGCCCAGCTTCCCGGCCGCAAAGCGGAGGTTGCCCACCAGCGTCTGGCGTGCATCGGCTTCGCTCACACCAGCCGGTGCGATCCCGGCCAGCGCGTTCAACTGCGGTGGGTTCAGCGCCGCTGCGAAGTCCAGCGCCTGTTGCACACCGTCGCGGAACTCGCCCACGCGATCCGGGTGGCAGGCAATGCCACGCTCGCCACCGGCCCAGTTGCCCGCGGGCAGGTTGTGCAGCACCAGCTGCAAGCCGTTGTCTT
Source organism: uncultured Hydrogenophaga sp. (assembly GCA_964424415.1). GTDB lineage: Bacteria > Pseudomonadota > Gammaproteobacteria > Burkholderiales > Burkholderiaceae_C > Hydrogenophaga. Next base: position 48,537 of record CAYRIT010000006.1, on the reverse strand, counting down.
TCAGGCGCTGGGCGATCTCTTGCGCGGCGAAGTCGTAGGGGAACAGGAACTCCACGGCCTTGAAGCCCGACTTGGCGGCGGCGGCAAAACGGTCGAGGAACGGCAGCTCGTTGTAGAGCATGGTGAGGTTGGCGGCGAATTTGGGCATGTTGGTCTCCGGGGTTGGGGCGGCCTTGCGGTCAATCGAGCATACCGACGGCCGTGGGCACGTCGGCCCTGCCGGCGGCGAGTTCTTCGAACTCCACCACGTTGTCGATCTCGGTGCCCATGGCGATGTTTGTCACACGCTCCAGAACGATCTCGATCACCACCGGCACCTGGAACTCGGCCATCCACGCCTCGGCCTGCTTGATGGCCGGCGCAAGCGCTTCCTGCTTGTGCACCCGGATGCCCTTGCAGCCCAGGCCTTCAACCACCTTGAGGTGGTCGATGCCATAGCCATGGGTGACCTCCTGCGCCGGCGTGTTGATGTTGTCGAAGCCCAGCTGCACACAGTAATCCATGGTGAAACCGCGCTGACTCTGGCGGATCAGACCGAGGTAGCTGTTGTTGACCACCACATGGATGTAGGGCAGCTTGAACTGCGCGCCCACCGCCAGTTCTTCCAGCATGAACTGGAAGTCGTAGTCGCCCGACAAAGCCACGATCTTGCGGGTCGGGTCGGCGGCGCGCACGCCCAGCGCCGCTGGGATGGTCCAGCCCAGCGGGCCGGCCTGCCCGCAGTTGATCCAGTGGCGCGGGTGGTAGACGTGCAGGAACTGCGCGCCGGCGATCTGGCTCAGGCCGATGGTGGAGACGTAGGTCACGTCCTTGCCGAAGGCGTTGTTCATGCACTGGTACACGCGCTGCGGCTTCATCGGCACGCTGTCGTAATTGGTCTTGCGCAGGTACTGCACGTCGGACTTGCGCGCCAGGCATTCGGCAGCCCAGGCGCTGCGATCACGCAGCTTGCCGGCGGCCTTCCATTCCGTGGCCACGTCCACGAACAGTTGCAGCGCGGCCCTGGCGTCGCTGACGATGCCGTAGTCGGGTGCAAACACGCGACCGATCTGGGTCGGCTCGATGTCGATGTGGATGAATTTGCGACCCTTGCAATACACCTCGGGCGAGCCGGTGTGGCGATTCGCCCAGCGGTTGCCGATGCCCAGCACAAAATCGCTGGCCAGCAGGGTGGCGTTGCCGTAGCGGTGGCTGGTCTGCAGGCCACACATGCCCGCCATCAGCGGGTGGTCGTCGGGGATGGTGCCCCAGCCCATCAGGGTGGGGATCACGGGGATGCCAGCGATCTCGGCAAACTGCTGCAGCAGGTCGGAGGCATCGGCGTTGATGATGCCGCCGCCGGCCACGATCAGCGGCCGCTCGGACGCGTTGAGCATCTCGATCGCCCGCTCGATCTGCTTGCGCGAGGCGGCCGGTTTGTACACCGGCAGTGGCTCGTAGGTGTCGATGTCGAACTCGATCTCGCCCATCTGCACATCAAACGGCAGGTCGATCAGCACCGGGCCCGGGCGACCCGAGCGCATCAGGTGGAAGGCCTGCTGGAAGGCGCGCGGCACCTGGGCCGGCTCCATCACCGTGGTGGACCATTTGGTCACCGGCTTGGAGATGCTCGCGATGTCCACCGCCTGAAAGTCTTCTTTGTGCAGCCGGGCACGCGGTGCCTGGCCGGTGATGCACAGAATCGGGATGCTGTCGGCACTGGCCGAGTACAGGCCGGTGATCATGTCGGTGCCGGCCGGGCCGCTGGTGCCGATGCAGACACCGATGTTGCCCGTCTTCGCCCGTGTGTACCCCTCGGCCATGTGCGAGGCGCCTTCCACGTGGCGCGCCAACACATGGGCGATCGTCTGGCGCTCGCGCATCTGGGCATACAGCGGGTTGATGGCGGCGCCGGGTACGCCAAAGACTTGGCTGACGCCTTCTTTTTCCATCACGAGCACAGCGGCCATTGCGGCCTTCATCTTGGTCATGGGTTTGTCTTCTCAGGTGGGTGCAGGGCCCGGGTGATCGGGATGCAGGGATGCTATTGAAGACTTTTCATATCGAGAATGGCATCATCAATACTTTGATTCGATACTTTTGGTACGCAATCTCGGAGAACCCCATGGACCGCTTCAAGGAAATCGAGGCCTTTGTGCAGGTGATGGAGCACGGCAGCCTGGCCGCCGCCGCGCTGCACGCGGGCATCACGCCGGTGATGATGGGCCGGCGCATGGACGCGCTGGAAAAGCGCCTGGGTACACAGCTCATCCACCGCTCCACGCGCCGCCTGGCGCTGACCGAAGCGGGTGCGAGTTTTCTCGACGAATGCCGCGCGCTGCTCAAGCAGTGGGCCGCCGCCGAGGCCACCGTGTCGTCACAGCGCCTGAGCGCCAGCGGGCACCTGGTGGTCTCTGCGCCGGCGGCCTTCGGGCGGCTGCACGTGGCGCCGCACGCCGCCAGCTTTCTCAAGGCCAACCCCAAGGTGAAGCTGTCGTTCAACCTGACCGACCGGGTGGTCGATCTGGTGCGCGACGGTTACGACCTGGGTCTGCGCATCGGCGGTGTGATCGACCCGAACTTTGTTGCCATCAAGCTCGCCACCAACCAGCGCGTGGTCTGCGGCACACCGGCGTATTTCCGCCAACACGGCAAGCCCGAAACGCTCGCCGATCTGGCGCAGCACAACTGCCTGGCCTTCAACCTGCAAGGTGGGCAGCAGCGCGGCTGGTACTTTCAACAGGGTGGCAAACCCGTCACGATCCGCGCCGACGGCAACCTCGACTGCAACGACGGCGAGCTCTTGCACCGCTGGGTGAGCGAGGGCATGGGACTGGGCTGGCGCAGCACCTGGGAGATCCAGGCACAGCTGCAGCGCGGTGAGCTGGTCACCGTCCTCGACGCGTTCGCGCTACCGGCCTACGACATCCTGGCGGTCTATCCGCAGCAGCGGCACCTGCCGGCCAAGGTGCGGTTTTTTATCGACCACCTGAAAAAGATCTACGCCCGGCCGGGCTACTGGATGGGGTAGCCAGCAACCGACCGGGCCCGGGCATCTGGGCCCGTGGATCAGGACTTGCCGGCGGTAAAACCGCCGTCCACCATCAAGGTGGTGCCGGTCACAAAACTCGCCTCGTCGCTCATCAGGAACAGCGCCGCGTTGGCCACTTCCTGCGGCCGGCCGAGGCGTCCGATCGGGTGCAGCTGGATCAGCGCCTGGCGTGTGGCGTCGTCCAGCAGGGACAGCAGGGGCGTGTCGATGTAGCCCGGGCCGATCGCGTTGACCCGCACCCCTTTGCCAGCGGCCTCGATCGCCAGCGTGCGGGTGAGGTTCACCACACCGCCCTTGGCCGCGGAGTAGGCCGCTGTCCCACTCTGACCCACCATGCCGAGGATGGAGGCGCAGTTGACCAGGCTGCCGCTGCCCTGGCGGTACATCTGGTGCAGCGACGCACGCGCGACACGGAACACGCCGGTGAGGTTGATGTCGAGCACACGCAGGAAGTCCGCATCGGGGTAGGTGTCGGCCGGGGCGATGCCACCGATGCCGGCGTTGTTGAACACACCGTCAAGTGAGCCACACGCCTTGACCGCATCGGCGATCAGGCGGTCCACCTGCTCGGTCGATGTCACGTCGACCGGCAGAAACAGGCAGCGTCCGCCGTGTTGATCTGCCAGCGCCTTCGCCTCCTGCGCACCGGCCGAGCTGGCCAGGTCGGTCAGCACCACCTGCGCGCCCTCCTGCAGGCACCGCTCCACCGTGGCCAGGCCGATACCGCTGGCACCACCGGTGACAAGAATGTTTTTGTCTTTCAAACGCATGAGAACTCCTGACGTGGATGAACAAGAAAAACGATGCGCACCGCTGTGTGCGTTCGCTTGTGCCATTGTCAGACGTCAAAGCCGATGCTGATACCGATTGGGTCAAACCGAGGCTCTGCCAGCCGAGCGGAATGGCTTGGCGCACAGTGTCTCAGTCGATGCGCACCTGAACCTCACCCTTCTTCAACTGCACCGGGAAGGTTTTCAGCGCCTTTTCGCCGCGCACCACGTTGAGCAGCTGGATGCCCGGGGGGAAATTCGCCCACTCGACCACCTCGCCGGTCTTGATGTCAAAGCGCGCCCGGTGCAGCGGACACTGCACCTGACAACCTTCGACGATCTTGCCGCGACCCAGCGGGGCGAACACGTGGGTGCAGCTCGGCTGCGTGGCAAAAAAACCCTCGGCCAGGTGGTAGACCAGAACCTTGGTCTCGCCCGCGGTGTGGACCGCCATCTTGCCCTGCGGCAGTTCATCGACTTTGCACACGGTGTGCCATGCCATCGCGTTCTCCTGGAATGAATGCCCGCTCAGTGTACGGGCCCACCAGCGCTCAATTGCCTTGAGGCGTCGGCGCGAGCACCCGCAACAGCCACCGATTCAGATCGGCGATTTCCTGGGCGCACACGCTGTGGCCCATGGGGTAAGCGTGCCAGTCCACCGGGTGGCCCAGCGCCCGCAACGCGTCCCGCGTTGCCACGCCACGCTCGATCGCCACCACCTCGTCCTGCTCGCCATGGGCCAGGAAAACGGGCACGCCCTGGCTGGCCCCGGAGCGCGCTGACGCGGTGGCTTCGGCCATCGGCAGGTAGCCCGAAAGGCCCACGATACCGGCCAGACGCTGCGGCGCGCACAAACCAGCCAGCAGGCTCATCGCGCACCCTTGAGAAAACCCCATGAGCACGGTGCGCCCGGGCGGCACGCCGCGAGCGGCCTCGCGTTCGAGCAGCGTCTGCACCAGCGCCTGGCTGTGCCGCAGCCCCGCGCCGTCCTCCCGCCGTCGTCCGTCAGGGCCGGGGGGATGGATGTCGTACCAGGCACGCATTTCATACCCGCCATTGATCGTGACCGGCCGCACCGGGGCGCTCGGAAACACGAAGCGCACCGGGCCAACACCCTGCAGATCCAGTTCCTGCGCGATCGGAACAAAGTCGTGGCCATCCGCACCGAGTCCGTGCAAGACCACGATGCTGGCCAAAGGGGACGCGGCCGCGTCACCCCCGGTGACGAGTTCAATAAGTTCCATGTCGTCTGAAGTCATGTGAGGCAGCATACGACAGCGCCGGGCGCCGCCATGGACCCGCCAACGGCCCGGGTGTCGCTCCCGGGGCTCCATACCCTCCCGTGAGGCGCGGTGCCGCCTGCGCTGTTGAGGTAAAACCCTCTGGAGACCCGCCCATCTGCTGGTTACAGTCGGAAATTCACATCTACGGAGACCAACAATGAGCCTCATCGCGCCCGAGTTCCTGGCACTTCAGCGCCTGTACCACTGGGAAAAGACCGCGCCCAACCGCGTCGCCCTGACCCAGCCCATGGGAAATGGTGCGGTGCAAGATCTCACCTGGGCCCAGCTGGGCGATCAGGTCCGGCGCATGGCGACCTACCTCAAGGCCCAGGGATGGGAGCCGGGTTCGCGGGTGGCGCTGCTGTCCAAGAACTGCTCTTGGTGGATGATGACCGACCTGGCGATCTGGATGGCCGGCTACGTCTCGGTGCCGCTGTACCCGACGCTGGCGCACGAGACCGTGCGGCAGATCCTGACCCACAGCGAAGCCAAAGCCTGCTTCGTCGGCAAGCTCGACGGCTGGGAAGGCATGAAACCCGGTGTGCCGGCCGACATGCCATGCGTCAGCTACCCGCTGTCGCCACCCGACGCGGTGGCTGCCTACGAAGGCTGGGACGCGATCTGTGCCCGCACCCCTCCGATGTCGGGCCACCCGGTGCGGGGGGAAGACGAGCTCGCCACGCTGATCTACACCTCGGGCACCACCGGCATGCCCAAGGGCGTGATGCAGTCCTTTGGCAACTTCGCCTGGTCGCTGGACAAAGGCATCAAGCGCATCCCCATGTCCGGTGAAGACCGCATGCTGTCCTACCTGCCGCTGGCCCACGTGGTCGAGCGGATGCTGGTGGAGCACGGCTGGCTGCGCACCGGCATGCACGTCTATTTCGCCGATTCGCTTGACACCTTCGCCGCCGACCTGCAACGTGCGCGCCCCACCATCTTCTTCTCGGTGCCGCGCCTGTGGGTCAAGTTCCAGCAGGGCATTCACCACAAGATGCCGCCGGCCAAGCTCAACCGCCTGCTCGGCATTCCCATCCTGGGCGGCATCGTGCGCAAGAAAGTCATGAAGGCCCTGGGTCTGGACCAGTGCAAGTTCGCCGCCGGTGGTGCCGCACCCATGCCCGTCGCGCTGCTGGAGTGGTACAGCCGGCTCGGGTTGCACATCAACGAGGGCTACGGCATGACGGAGAACCTCGCGCTCTCCCACATCACCGAGCCCGGCAAAAACCAGCAAGGCACAGTGGGCCCTCCCTACGAAGGCGTTGAGCAACGCATCGACCCTGAAACGGGCGAGATCCAGATGCGCAGTCCGGCGCTGATGATGGGTTACTTCAAAGAGCCCGAGAAAACCCAGGAAACGTTCACCGAAGACGGCTGGCTGCGCACCGGCGACAAGGGATCGATTGACAAGCAAGGGCTGCTGCGCATCACCGGCCGGGTCAAAGACCTGTTCAAGACCGGCAAGGGCAAATACGTGGCGCCGGCGCCGATCGAAGACAAGCTGGTGATGCACGAAGCGGTGGAGGCTTGTGTCGTGACCGGTGCCAACCTGGGCCAGCCGCTGGGCATCGTGATGCTCAACGCCGAAGCCGCGGCCCGCGTGACCAACGCCGGCGCACGCACCGAGCTGGAGGCTTCGCTGGCCGACCACCTCAAGAGCATCAACGCCACGCTCGACCCACACGAGAAGCTCCAGTGCCTGGTGGTGGTGACCACCGCCTGGACGGTCGACAACGACATCATCACGCCCACCTTCAAGGTCAAGCGCAACCGCATCGAAGACCTCTATGCCAAGAACTACGAGGCCTGGGAATCGTCGGGCAAGAAAGTGATCTGGCAAGGCAGCTGACCGGTTTGCCCGGCGCCGCTTGAAAGCGGTGTCAGCCGCTGACGGCGGCCAGGCGCCGCAGCACCCCCGCGGCACCGGCCTCGCACAGCGTCATCACGCGCTCGAAGCCGGCGGCGTTGCCGTAATACGGATCGGGCACCTCGGCACCCGGTCCCTCGCCCGCAAACTCCAGGAACAGGTGCAGCTTGTGTGCGTGCTCCGGCGGGCACTGCTGCTGCAGGTTGCCGAGGTTGTCGCCGTCCATCGCCAGCAACAGATCAAAACGAGCAAAGTCCTGTGCGCTCACGCGACGGGCGCGCTCGCGGTGAATCTGCTGATAACCCCGGGCGCTCGCCACCGCCACCGCCCGGGGGTCGGCCTTCTCGCCCTGATGGCCCGCATACGTGCCCGCCGAGTCCACCTCGATCCGGTCTGACAGACCACCGCGCTCCAGTTGCGCCTGCAACGCGCTGGCGGCGAGTGGCGAACGGCAAATGTTGCCCATACAAACGACAAGAATGCGGATCATCGGTCAAGAATAGCAAACGGGACCCGCCGGATGCCTGGCCCCCCGTGCTGTTACACCCATAAAAAAGGCCCGCGCGAGGCGGGCCTTGGGCAGTGACGTCCCGCATCAGGCGGGCAGCGCTGCTCAGATGCGAAAGTCTTCGATGCTCTTGCCTGAAGCCAGCACCGCACGGACCCACTCGGGTTTGCGACCGGGGCCGCCTGCCCAGAGTTCGCCATTCGGGCCCCGGAATTTCGCCGGTGCGCTCGACTTGGACTTGCTCTTTTTGGTGCCGCCAGAAGCTCCCCCCAGATCGGACACCGTGATGCCGTATTGCTTCATCTGATTCTTGATGCCAGCAATGACCTCGGCCAGTTCGTTCTTGCGTGCCTGCTCGGCCTGGGCCATCAGCGATTGCGCCTGGGCCATGAGTTCGGAATAGCTTGCCATTGAATTTCCTTCTGTTTTGTCAGGGTAAAGATTGTTATTGTCTGCATCCCAACGATGCCAGGCCAATTCTAATCCCTATCTGCCGCCTGCATCCAAGATTGCAGCTCGGCAGGCAACTCAACCTGTAACTCGATAGGTTCGCCCGAGATCGGATGGGCCAATCGCAAGCGCCAGGCGTGCAGAAACATGCGGCGATATCCGAGCCGATCCAATTGCCGGTTGAGGTCGAAATCCCCGTATTTGTCATCGCCCACGATCGGATGCCCGGCATGGGCGAGGTGCACCCGGATCTGGTGTGTCCGGCCAGTTTTGATGGTGACCTCCAGCAGCGTAAAGGTCTGGGCGATGGCTCCGGGAAAACCTGGCGGTGCAGGCACCGTTTTCACCACCCGCACCAGCGACAAGGCACGCATGGCGTCGGGATCGTCCGGCTGCGTCACCCGCACCCGCCGCTCACCGTCGGGTAGCAGGTATTTGTGCAGTGGCTGATCGAGCACCTTGCGCTTGACCGGCCACTCACCGCGCACCAGGGCCAAATACGTCTTGCCGGTTTCGCGCGCCCGAAATTGGTCCTGCAAGGCCTTGAGGGCACTGCGTTTTTTGGCAATCAGCAGCAGACCACTGGTTTCACGGTCGAGCCGGTGCACCAATTCGAGCAAGCGCGCCTGCGGGCGCGCCTGGCGCAGCTGCTCGATCACCCCAAAACTGACCCCGCTGCCGCCATGTACCGCCACACCGGCGGGTTTGTCGATTGCCAGGAAGGCATCGTCCTCAAAAACCACCGGGAAATCGCGCGCCGGTGCGGGCTGTTCCAGTTGGATTTCGCTGCGCGCCGAGGTGCGAATGGGTGGGATTCGCAACACATCACCCGTCTGCACCCGATCCTGCGCGCCCACCCGGCCTTTGTTGCGCCGAACCTCGCCGGAGCGAATGATCCGGTAGATGTGGGTTTTGGGCACGCCTTTGAGCTGGCGAATCAGGAAGTTGTCGAGCCGCTGGCCCGCCGACTCCTCATCGACCGTGATGTGGCTGACCGACACGGCCGACGCGGGGGAGGTGACAGGGGGCATGGACGTGAAAATGAGCGCACCCGCTGGCGGGCTGGCCGACTATAATGCGACACACCTACCGCGCGCCGTAAGTGATTGATTTGCCTTGAGTTTAAGGCAGTCGCTGCAGGCGGATGCTCCAGCAAACAGGAAATGGGGCCCGGCAGGTGAACGTTGCCAACCGCAGCACCCGCGTCCCAAGGCTTTTGTCTGATGCCTTCCCCCAGGAAGCCAGAACGGCCCTTGACGCGGCCGACGCTGCGGTCGAATTGGCTCCAGAGACTGCGAACCCGAATACGGAATACCCCACCGGGCAGCTCACCAGCTGCCCGGTGACCATCAGGCAGCCCCAGCTGCCTGAGGACAACGAGTGGCCAGTGAAACTCCGGCCGGCGCCCTGCTGACAACAGCCCGCCGACCAACCCTGCGCTCCGCGTCCGCGCGCCCACGCCCTGACCCGGCGGTTCGAGGCAGCCCTTACCCAGGCGCTGCCCCGTCCAATGACAACCGAACCCCAGGTCACCGGCTCTCCGGCAATTCCTCCCCGTTCGCACCTCCGGCCGATTCACGGCAGGTCGACGCCCGAGACCCGATGGGGTCGGGGCATCTATGAGTGTTTGAACAGAGGACAACGCATCATGAAACGCATGCTGATCAATGCCACGCAGGCCGAAGAGCGCCGCCTGGCCATCGTGGACGGGCAGAAACTGCTTGACTACGAAATCGAAATCGAAGGACGCGAACAGCGCAAAGGCAACATCTACAAGGCGGTGGTCACCCGCGTCGAGCCCTCGCTGGAGGCCTGCTTCGTCGATTACGGCGAAGACCGCCACGGTTTTCTGCCTTTCAAGGAAATCTCGCGCAACTACTTCCAGGGCAGCACGGCGCCCTCGCAGGCGCGCATCAACGACGTGATCAAGGAAGGCCAGGAGCTGCTGGTCCAGGTCGAAAAAGAGGAGCGTGGCAACAAGGGCGCAGCGCTGACCACCTTTGTCAGCCTGGCCGGCCGCTACGTGGTGCTGATGCCCAACAACCCGCGTGGTGGTGGTGTGAGCCGCCGCATCGAGGGCGAAGACCGGCAGGAACTCAAGCAGGCGCTGGACCAGCTCGAATACCCCAACGGCATGAGCATCATCGCGCGCACCGCCGGTATTGGTCGTGCCGCCGCCGAATTGCAGTGGGACCTGAACTACCTGCTCAAGCTGTGGGGTGCCATCGACGGCGCCGCACAAGGCGGCAAAGGCGCGTTCCTGATCTACCAGGAATCGAGCCTGGTGATCCGCGCCATCCGCGATTACTTCAACAGCGACATCGGTGAAATCCTGATCGACACCGACGACATCTTCGAGCAGGCGCACCAGTTCATGGCGCACGTGATGCCCGAGCATGAGCACCGGGTCAAGCGCTACCGCGACGACGCGCCGCTGTTTTCCCGCTTCCAGATCGAGCACCAGATCGAGACCGCCTACAGCCGCATCGTGCAGCTGCCCAGCGGCGGTGCGATCGTGATCGACCAGACCGAAGCCCTGGTGGCGGTGGACGTGAACTCGGCGCGCGCCATCAAGGGCGGCGACATCGAGGAGACCGCCACGCGCACCAACCTGGAAGCGGCCGACGAAGTGGCGCGCCAGGCCCGTTTGCGCGATCTGGGTGGCCTGATCGTGATCGACTTCATCGACATGGACGAGTCGAAGAACCGCCGCGAAGTCGAGAACCGCTTGCGCGACGCACTGCGCCAGGACCGCGCCCGCGTGCAGTTCGGCTCCATCAGCAAGTTCGGCCTGCTCGAGATGAGCCGGCAGCGTCTGAAGCCCACGCTCAGCGAAGGCGCGTCCATTCCCTGTCCGCGCTGCGGCGGCTCCGGCCACATCCGCGACACCGAGAGCTCGGCGCTGCAGATTCTGCGTGTGATCCAGGAGGAATCGCTCAAGGACAGCACAGCCGCGGTGCTGGTGCAGGTGCCGGTCGAGGTGGCCAGTTTCCTGCTCAACGAGAAGCGCACCGAGATCACCAAGATCGAACTCAAGCAGCGCATCAACGTGCTGCTGGTGCCCAACAAATCTCTGGACACGCCCAACTACAAGCTTGAGCGCCTGAAGCACGACGACGCGCGTCTGGACAACCTGGACGTGAGCTACAAGATGGCCGAGGAAGTGGACGATGTGGCCAGCTTCACGCGCCGCAGCCAGGAGCGCACCAACAAGCAGGAACCGCTGATCAAGGGTGTGCTGCCTGACGGCCCGGCTCCCGTTGCAGCGCCCAAGCCCGAGGCACCCGCCAAGGCTCCCGTGGCGGCAGCGCCCCTGCCCGCAGCAGCTGCTCCCGCACCCGCCGAGAAAGGTTTCTTCGGTTGGCTCAAGAGCCTGCTTGGCGTCAGCGAACCCGCCACACCCGCGCCTGCTCGCGCACCCGCAGCGGCGCCCGCCGCCGCCGGCACCGAGGCGCGCGACGCCCGCACCGGTGACGCTCGCCGCGACAGCCGTGGCGGCCGGGGAAGCCGTGGCGGCTCCGACAGCCGGGGTGGCCGCGATGGTGGCCGCAGCCCACGTGGCGAAGGCCGTGGCGACAACCGCAACGTCGAAGGCCGCAGCGACACCCGTGAGCCGCGCAGCGAGGGGCGCGCCGAGGGCCGCAGCGAGGGACGTGCCATTGACGGTCGCAGCAGCGAAGCTCGCAACGGTGAACGCCGCAACGACAACCGCGGCGAGGGCCGCAGTGACGGACGCAACGGCGCCCGCCGTGACACTCGCCGCGACACCCCCCCCAGCAGCGACGTCGGCATCTCCAGCGCCAGCCCCGCCGCCGGGACCGGTGAAACGGGTGAGCGCCGCGAGCGCCGCAGCCGCAACGACAGCCGTCGGCGCCCGGGTGCAGCCGATGCCGTCGAGAGCAGCGCGCCCCAGGCCTTGCTGGACAATGGCAGCGACCCGGTGGAAGTCAGCACCGGTGAGGACGTGCAGGCCCAGCCCGCCACCGATGCGCCGGGCCAGGAGGCTGGCGGTGAGCCACGCGCACCGCGTGAACGCCGCGGTCGCGATCGCTACGGCCGCGACCGCCGCGAGCGCGCACCACGTGACGAGGCTGCAGGTTCGGCTGACACTGGCGCAGGCGCCGAAACGGCTCCTGTCCAGGACAGCGGTGAAGGTGCAGACGCCACGCCAGCGCGCGGCAGCTACTTCACACGCCCTGCCGCCGAGGAGCAGACCGAATCCGCCCTGGCCGCAGCGCCCAGCGCACCGGTTGCACCGGTTGCGCCTGTTGCACCCGTCGGTCCGGTGAGCGAACCCGAGCCGGCCCGTGCCGTGCCGGTCGCGCAGGCCGCTCCGCGTCCAGCGGTGGTGCCGCAGGCCACGGCGCCAGCCCCGGCGCCACAAGGTCTGCCGGTCGTGCAGCCGTTTGTCCTGCCCATCGATGCCATGAACCAGGTGGCGCAGGCCAGTGGCCTGGAATGGGTGAACTCCAACGCCGAGAAGGTCGCGCAGGTGCAGGCCGCCATCGCTGCCGAACCGCGTCCGGTCCACGTGCCGCGCGAACCGAGGCCGGTGGTGGTGCTTGACGAAGGTCCGCTGGTGCTGGTGGAGACGCGCAAAGACCTGCGCAACATGCCGCTGCCCTTCGAAACCCCATCGGGCAGCTGACCGATCGCCCGGCCTGGCCCGGGTGATGCGCAGCCAAAAGCCGGCACACGATGCCGGCTTTTTTTCGTCCTGCTGCCGGTGAATCGGCGCGCCTCGGTCGGGGAATCGGCGGTGGCCGGTGAATCCTGGGCTTCATCGCTCGGGCGGCTCCATCGCCTGCAGGACCAGACGCCGCGGCCAGCCGGTATCCGGCCATCCCATCGATGCATACCAACCAGGCAGCACCGGCGCGGCGATGGCCTCAGTCGAGCAAGGCGGCCTTTTTCCAGGCGCGTTGCGCTGCGGCCTCGTCGCCCCGCTCCTCGGCCAGCCGCGCCAGACTGCACCAGGTGCGTCGCAACAGCGCGCCGTCCGTCAGGCCATGGCTCGCCTGCCCCAGCAGCTGCGCGGCCTTGCCCCAGAGCTGGCGTTGCATGCAGGCCTGTCCGGCAAGGTACTGCAGGTACACGTTGCCGGGTTGCTGGCGCTGCGCCTGCTCGAGCTGGACCAGGCCAGCGGCATCCAGCTGCGCCAGGCCGGGCTCCAGGGCGAGCACGAACTGGCGCTGCTGCGGCGCGCTGAGCGCCTGCAGATGCGGCCACAGCGGCGCCAACCAGCCCCACACCAGGTGGGAAGCTTCCCCGCGCTCCTGCGGGTCGGCCGCCGGGTCCGACACCAGTTGGCGCGCGCGCTGGCTGGCCGCCAGGGCGAGCTCCGGCAAGCGGCGCTCGCCAGCATCCAGCCGCGACCAGACCGCTTGCAATTGCGACAGGTCGTGTGCCTCGCGCAGGCTGTCCAGGGCCAGCCCGCGCACGATACTGGCCGAGGCCTGCGGCGAAAACGCGCGGTGTTTGGCCAACAGGCGTGCGGTCTCCAGCGCCTCGGCGGACGCGCCGCCCAGGCGGGCAATCTGGAGTTTCAGTCGCAGCGCCTGGATGCGGCGGGCGGCACCTTGCGGCAGGTCGGCCAGGCGGCTGCGCGCGAGGTCGGCGTCGCGGTCTTCCACCGCCCAGCGCACCGCGCGCAACAGCGCGCCTTCATGGGCCTCGGGCGCGCTCTTGGCCAGCTTGGGGTGCAGGGCAGACTGCAGATGCTCGTCACGGGTTTCGCGGTTCTGCAGCGAATGCGCACTCTCGGCCACCAGCAGGTGGGCCAGCAGCTGCAGCTGCCGGCGCCGCGACCACTGCGCCGACGGCATGCCGCTGAGCGTCTCCAGCGCCGAGCGCCCGGCCGCCTGCGCGCGCACAAATCGGCCGGCGAGCTGGTGCGACAGCGCGTCGAGCACCGCACCCACCGCGGCACGTTCGACCTGCTGCGCGCGCCAGCGCCGGGCCTGCCGGGGCAGCTCGCGCATCAGACTCACCGCCCGCAGCGCGAGATAGATCAGCACGAAACCGGCGATGGCACAAAACGCCACGAAGTTGAACGACAGATCGAACCGGTAGGGTGGCCAGAACAGGGTGACCGTGGCCTGGTTGTGGCCGACCAGGAGCGCCAGCGCCACCGCCAGTGCGGCCAGGCCCAGCACCCAGAACACGCCGCGCATCGCGCCACGCTGGCGGTGGTGTGTCATCAGCGGCCTCCCGCGGCGGTGGCGAGAGCGGACAGGCTTTCGTCGGGGCGCGGCAGCTCCACCAGCCGCAGTTCTTCGCGCAGCTTCGTCAGCGCGGCCTGCGCCGACACCACCGCCGGGGCCTCGGTGTTGAAGTAGCGCGCGAGCGCGGCCTCGGCCGAGACCAGGTCGGCCAGCGCCGACGCCGGCTGGCGCGCGAGCAGTCCGAGACGGGCGTTCAACAGCTTGAGCTTGAGGTTTTCGCGCAGGAAATAGGCCTGTTCGGGTGCGAGCAGCGCGGCCTCGGGCTGGTCGATGCGGCTGACCCGCACCAGATCGCGGCTGGCGCGCGCCAGATCCGCCCAGGCACGATCCCAACGCATGCGCCAGCCGGTGCCCCAGCCGGCAGGCGCCGGCTCTGCGGCAACGGCCACCGGGTCGGCGGCGGTTGGCGGCTTCTCGGCTGCTGTCTCCGGGCGCGTTTCGTCGGTGTTGCTGGCGGGCGATGCAGCGGCTGGCGTCTTGGTGCTCGCGGCCGGCTGGGTGGCCACCGCGGCGGGCGACACCGTGGCAGCTGCGGGGCCGACCTGATTGGCCACCGGCCAGGTGTCGACATGGCGCGCCAGCTCGTCGAGACGCAACACCACCGAGGGCACGTCGGCCACCGCGGCGCTGCGCACACGCTCGATGTCGCGCTCGATCGCGCGCTGGACCGGGTTGAGCCGCGGCTGGGCGGCGCGTGCGATGCGCTGGTCGGCCGCCTGCAGGGCGGCCAACAAGGGCGCCACGCTGCCGGTGAGTTGGGACTGCTGCTGCCCCAGGCGCAGCGTCGACTCCAGGTCTTGCACCAGGTTGTCGTCCCGCGAACGCGAGAGCGAGAGCATGAGTTCTTCGAGCTGGCTGCGCTGCAGGCTCACTTCGGACAGACGCACCTCGGCCACGGTCAGGCGCGCATCGAGCTCCTTGGTCAGCGCCTCGGCCTGCGCACCGAGCGCGCGCGCCTGATCGGCCTGGGCTGCGCTGTCCTGACTGCGCCGCGCCATTTCCTGCTGTGTCTGCCCCAGCTTCTGCCACAACCAGACCCCAACCACCAGGGACAGTGCGGCCACCAGCAGCGACACCAGGGCCAGCAAAATCGCGGCGCGCCCGCCGAACGAGCTCGGTGCGGGTGGCGTCGGCGGGACCACGGCGCCACTCGCGCGAAACGCGGCTGGAGCGGGCGCAGGCGCCGAAACCACGGGTTTGACGGGCTCGCCTGGGTTGGGAATGGGGTGGGTTTCGCTCATGATCTGTGTCGATTCTAGGGCGGTGCCGAGCAGGTCACTGCGATGGCGCGTGCCCGAAGGGGGTGGGGACACAGGGCTCGGGCCAGGGTCGGGTTGGGTAACGAGGCAGGCAGTCCGATGCGGGGATGTGCGACGCGCAAGGCCGTGATCAGCATCGACCCAGCGCGCGCAGCACGTCGGGCAACGCTGGCCGGCTCTCGATCACCTGACCAAATCCGGCGGCGCGCGCGGCGGCCGCGATGCGCGGATGCGTGGCCAGGGCTGCGGCGGCAGACCAGTCGGTGCCCGGTGCCAGGGCCTGCAGGTTGGCCAGCGCTTCGGAGCTGCTGAACAGCCACAGATGGCCTGCGCCGCTGGCATCGCGGACCAGCGCGCGCTCGGCCACGGAAAGCACCGGCGCGCGCCGCTCGTAGGCGACGCAGGCGCCGACCTGCGCGCCAGCCGCTTCGCAGTGCCGGATCAACCAGTCGCGGCCGGTGCCAGGCAACGCTGCGTCGCGCGGGCCATCGCGCTCGGGCGAATGACCGCGCACGATCAGCACCCGGGCACCGGTGTGCAGCTGGGCCGCCACCACCGGCCAGAGGTGCTCGGAATCGAACTGGGCAGCGTCGGCCGGTGGGGCGTCGATGCGATCGGCGCTCACACCCAGGCCTGCGAGCGTCTGGTCCAGCGCGCGCGCGGTGCCCGGGCCGGGTGCCCAGAAGCGGGTCGTGAGCGGGTGCTGCGCCGGCGGTGGCGCCACATCGCGCGCAAAAAAGTGCCGCACCGCGGCCGCGCTCACGAACATCAACACATCGGTCTGCCACCAATCGCGGCGATGCTGCGCCAAGGCGGCTTGTGCGGGCGGGTCACCGGGTTCGGTGATCGCGATCAGCGGCAAGGCCTCGGCCAGCCAGCCCCTGGCCTGCAAAGCCTGCACCCATTGGGCCGCCTCCATCAGCGGACGGGTGACGATCACCCGGCCGATCGGGCTAGACCGAGGCCCATCCGGGCCCGGAGCGGCGGCTGGCGCCAAGGCTTCAGGCCTCTGCCGGCGGCGGGTGCGCACCACCCGCGCGCAAGGCCTGCGCCACACGCTGGCCCAGCGCCTCGGCCTGAAACAGGTCGTGCACCGGGGCGCTGTCGTGCACCCGCACCATGCGCTGCACACCCTCGGGGTCGCCCCAGGCGGCGTCCAGCCGCAGGCTGCCGTCGGCCGTCCAGTGGGCGTAGGCCGCCAGCGGCATCGAGCAGCTACCCCCCATGGCGCGCGAGACGGTGCGCTCGGCCGCGACGCGCAGCCAGGTGGGCATGTGCACCAGCGGCGCCAGCGCCGCCACCAGATCGGCACGGTCGGCACGCACCTCGATGCCCAGCGCACCCTGGCCGGCGGCCGGCAACGACTCGACCGGCTCGAAGATGTGGCGGATGCGCGAGTCCAGCCCCAGGCGCTTCAGGCCGGCCGCAGCGAGCACGATGGCGTGGTACTGGCCTTCGTCGAGCTTGCGCAGGCGTGTGTCGAGGTTGCCCCGCAGCGGCTCGATGCGCACGTCCTGGCGACCCAGCGCATCCAGCGCCTCGCGCAGCAGCACCAGGCGGCGCAGGCTGGAGGTGCCGACGATCGCACCGGGCGGCAGATCGGCCAGTCGCTCACACACCGGCGACACCCAGGCATCGCGCGGGTCTTCGCGCTTCATCACACAGGCCAGCACAAAACCTTCGGGCAGATCCATCGGCACGTCTTTGAGCGAGTGCACCGCGATGTCGGCACGCCCCTCTTCCAGCGCCACCTCCAGCTCCTTGACGAACAGACCCTTGCCGCCCACCTTGGACAGACTGCGATCCAGAATCTGGTCGCCCTTGGTGGTCATGCCAAGCAGACCGACGCGGTGGCCCAAGGCGTCGAGCAAGGCCTGCACATGCTCGGCCTGCCAGAGCGCAAGGCGACTTTCGCGCGTGGCGATGGTGATGGTCAGGGCGTTGGGGGAGGTGGATGGCGACACGGGCAGCTTGAGAAAAAGGCGGCGTGGAGCGACGGTTTCGTACCGGTGACGAGGCGTCGAAGACGGGCTTGGATGCTAGCATGGTCGCTGCTCAAAATTTCAGCAGTCGCCACATGAACACCCTGCCCAGCCGCCGCGCCAAAGCCCCGCTCAGCAGCCCAAAAGTGCCCGACAAAGACCAGCCGCTGATCGATGACATCCGGCTGCTCGGCCGCATCCTGGGCGATGTGATCCGGGAGCAGGATGGCGCGGACGCGTTCGATTTGGTCGAGCAGATCCGCCAGTTGTCGGTGGCGTTTCGGCGAGACGACGACCAGGGCGCCAACCGCGCGCTCAAAACGCTGCTCAAGCGCCTGAGCGGCGACCAGACGGTGAGCGTGATCCGCGCCTTCACCTACTTCAGTCATCTGGCCAACCTGGCCGAGGACCGCCACCACATCCGCCGCCGCACGGTGCGCGAGCGCGTCGGCGATCTGCAGGAAGGCAGCTTGGCGCTGACGCTGCAGCGGCTGCACGCCGCCGGGATTCCCAAGGCGCGTGTGGCGCAGACGCTGGCCCACAGTCACATCTCGCCGGTGCTCACCGCCCACCCGACCGAGGTACAGCGCAAGAGCATCCTGGACGCCGAACGCGCGATTGCCGAGCTGCTGGCCGCGCGCGACACCCTGGCGCCGCACGAACTGGCCCACAACGCGGCGCAGCTGCGGGCCCGGGTCACCCAGCTCTGGCAAACCCGGCTGCTGCGCTTCACCAAGCTCACCGTGGCCGACGAAATCGAGAACGCGCTGAGCCACTACGAAACCACGTTTCTGCCGCAGATTCCGCGCCTGTACCGCGATCTGGAGAACGGGCTGGGTGAACGGGTGGCCCCCTTCCTGCGCATGGGCCAGTGGATCGGCGGCGACCGCGACGGCAACCCCAACGTGACCGCGGCCACACTGGAGCTGGCGCTGCAAAGCCAGGCCAGCGTCGCGCTGCGCCACCACCTCGCCCAGTTGCATCTGCTCGGGGCCGAGCTGTCCGTCTCGGCCATGCTCACCCCGGTGAGCCCGGCCATGCAGGCACTGGCCGAAGCATCCCCCGACACCAACGCCCACCGCCAGGACGAGCCCTACCGCCGCGCGCTGACGGGCATGTACGGGCGCCTCGCCGCGACCCTCAAGGCCCTGACCGGGAGCGAGGCCGAGCGCCATGCGGTGGCGCCCAACAACCCCTATCCGAGTGCCACCGAGCTGCTGACCGATCTGCGCACCATCGAGGCCTCGCTGGTCGCTCACCACGGCGAAGCGCTGATCGAGGGCCGGCTGCGTCCTTTGATTCGTGCGGTGCAGGTGTTCGGTTTTCAGCTCGCCACCATCGACCTGCGCCAGAGTTCGGACAAGCACGAGGCGGTGGTGGCCGAGCTGCTGGCGACCGCGCGCATCGAGGCCGGCTACAGCGCCCTGGATGAATCCGCCAAGCGCGCCGTGCTGCTGCGCCAGCTCAACGATGCGCGCCCGCTGCGTGTGCCCGGGGCACGCTACTCCGATCACACGGTCGATGAACTGCGCATTTTCGAGACCGCGCGCAGCGGTCGCGCGCGCTTCGGTGCGCAAGCCATCCGTCACGCCATCATCAGCCACACCGAAACGGTGAGCGACCTGCTGGAGGTGTTGCTGCTGCAGAAAGAAACCGGGCTGATGCACGGGCTGCTCAGCGACCCCGGACCTCCCGATCTCGGCGCCACCGTGTCTTCGCTGCCCCCCGAGGGGCCGCGGACTGGCACCTGCCCCGCCACCTGCGACCTGATCGTGGTGCCGCTGTTCGAAACCATCGAAGACCTGCGCAACGCCGCACCCATCATGCGCGAGTACTACGCGCTGCCTGGCGTTCGCGCCATGGTGCTGCGCGGCGACGCGCTGGGCTACGGCGAGCAGGACATCATGCTCGGCTACTCGGACAGCAACAAGGACGGTGGCATCTTCACCAGCAACTGGGAGCTCTACCGCGCAGAGATCGCGCTGGTCGACCTGTTCGACAGTCTGAACGCGGCCATCGCATCGGAAGGCAGCAACGCCAGCCAGATCAGCGCTGGCACTGCGTCTCTCAGGGCAGCGGCGCGTGGGGGCGCCGTTTTCGTCGCCGGGCCGCCCCAAGATGAAAACACACCCCCTCAGGGGGCGGGGGAGCGCGGGGGCCACATCCAGCTGCGCATGTTTCACGGCCGTGGTGGCACGGTCGGCCGCGGCGGCGGACCGAGTTACCAGGCCATCCTGGCGCAGCCACCGGGCACGGTGCGGGGCCAGATCCGCCTGACCGAACAGGGCGAGGTGATCGGCGCCAAATACGCCAACCCGGAGATCGGCCGGCGCAACCTGGAGACCCTGGTGGCGGCCACGCTGGAGGCCACCCTGCTGCAACCCACACGCGATGCGCCGGCCGAGTTCCTGGCCGCGGCCGACGCCCTGTCGCAGCACAGCATGGCTGCGTACCGCGCGCTGGTCTACGACACGCCGCGTTTTGCCGAGTTCTTCTTCTCGGCCACCCCGATCCGCGAGATCGCCGAGCTCAACATCGGCTCGCGCCCGGCCTCGCGCAAACCCTCGCAGAAGATCGAAGACCTGCGTGCCATCCCCTGGGGGTTCAGCTGGGGCCAGTGCCGGCTGACCCTGCCCGGCTGGTACGGTTTTGGTTCGGCGGTGCAGGCTTTCGTGCAGCGGGACGGCGCCAAGGGCGTGGCGCGCCAGAAGGCCTTGCTGCGACAGATGCAGCAGCAGTGGCCGTTCTTCAGCACCCTGCTGTCCAACATGGACATGGTGCTGGCCAAGAGCGATCTCGCGCTGGCCTCTCGCTACGCCGAACTGGTGACCGACAAGCGCCTGCGCGACAAGGTGTTTGCCACCATCGAGGCCGAGTGGCACCGCACCGCCGAGGCGCTTGCGCTGATCACCGGCGAAAAACAGCGCCTGGTCAACAACGCCGCGCTGCGCCGGTCCATCCGCCACCGCTTCCCCTACATCGACCCGCTGCACCACCTGCAGGTGGAACTGGTGCGGCGCTACCGTGCGGGCAAACGCGACGCCGACCGCGACGACAAGGTCAAGCGCGGCATCCACATCTCGATCAACGGGATTGCGGCGGGCTTGCGAAACACGGGCTGAGCCCAAAATCGACTCACCCCGCCCGCGCTGCGCGCCTCCCTTCAAAGGGCGATACCAGTGGTCGGGCAAGCCTGTGTGCGAGTCCCTAAAATCGCTCAGATGACCCATCTCATCAACGCCGACCTGCACTGCCACTCCGTCGTTTCCGACGGCACGCTCACGCCCGAGGCCCTGGCCGAACGGGCGAAGTCGAATGGGGTGGCGCTGTGGGCGCTGACCGACCACGACGAACTCGGTGGGCAGGCGCGGGCCATGCGGGCCGCCGCCGCGCTGGGTCTGCGCTACCTGACGGGGGTGGAGATCTCGGTCACGTTTTTGCACATCACCGTCCACATCGTGGGCCTGGGCATGGACCCCACCCACCCCGAGCTGCTCGAAGGCCTGCGCGTGACGCGTGGCGGGCGTGAACAGCGCGCACGCGAAATGGCCGAAGGCCTGGCGGCGGTGGGCATCACCGGGGCCTTTGAAGGTGCGCTGAAATACGTGAGCAACCCGGACCTGATCTCGCGCGCCCATTTCGCACGCCACCTGGTCGAGTCCGGTGTGTGCAGCGACATCGGCGCGGTGTTTCGCAAATACCTCACCGAAGGCAAACCCGGCTTCGTGCCACACCGCTGGGCCAGCCTGGGCGATGCGGTGCGCTGGATCACCGGGGCCGGTGGCATGGCCATCATTGCGCACCCGGCGCGTTACGACCTCAAGCCGACCGAGGAGTACGCGCTGTTCACCGAGTTCAAGGCCCACGGCGGCCAGGGTGTGGAGGTGCTGACCGGCGCACACAGCGCCGCCGATGCGCTCAAATACGCCGACATGTGCCGCGAGTTCGGCCTGCTCGCCTCGCGCGGCAGCGATTTTCATGGCCCGGAAGAAAGCCGTTGCGACCTCGGCTCCCTGCCCGACCTGCCGGGAGATCTGACACCGGTGTGGGAGCGCCTGCAATCGCGTATCCACTGAGCCATGGGCTTCGTCAACGCCCGCACGGCACCCAGTGCCCTGGCGGGCATTCTTTTTCTGGTGGTGGCGGTGGCCTGCTTCGCGGTGCTCGACACCACGGTGAAGTACGTCGGCGCCGGCGTGTCCGTGGTGGTGGCGGTCTGGTTTCGTTATGTGTTCCAGGCAGTGGCCACCAGCGCCATCATGCTGCCCCGTCACGGCAGGCGGCTGCTGCGCACCGACCACCCGCGCTTCCAGGCGCTGCGTGGCCTGCTGCTCACCGCCATCAGTGCGCTGGCCTTCATCAGCCTGCGGTACATGCCGGTGGGCGCGTTCACCGCCATTGTCATGACCGCACCACTGGTGGTCACCCTGATGGCGGCGCTGCTGCTCAAGGAACGGGTGAGCCGGTTGCGCTGGGTTCTGGTGGCCGGCGGCTTCATCGGCACCCTGCTGATCGTGCGCCCGGGTGGCGCGGCACTCGGCTGGGCCAGCCTGCTGCCGATCACGCTGGTGCTTGCCAACGCCTGGTTCCAGATCCTCACCAGCCAGATGGCCCGCACCGAAAACCCGCTGACCATGCACTTCTACACCGGCTGGGTCGGCGCCTTGCTGACCTCACTGGCCCTGCCGCTGTTCTGGACCGTGCTGCCCGACGCCAGAACGCTGGCCCTGCTCAGCCTGATCGGACTGACCGGCACGGTCGGCCACTTCCTGCTGATTCTGGCGTTTGCGCGCGCGCCGGCCTCCACGCTGACGCCCTTCAGCTACAGCCAGATCGGTTTTGCGATGCTCGGCGGCTGGCTGGTGTTCGGTCACGTGCCCGGCGCCTGGGAGCTGACCGGTATCGCGCTGATCGTGTTGTGTGGCGCCACCGCCAGCTGGATCACCGCACGCGAAAAACGCCTGCCGATCGAAATCCCTGAACCCTGAAGCGTTTGACCAAACGTGCCCGCAGGCATGGCGCGCGTCTGCGAAAATCGCCCGCATGTCGCAGTACTTCGAAGTCCATCCCGAGAATCCCCAGCCGCGCCTGCTCAAGCAGGCGGTGCAGTTGCTGGCGCAAGGCGGCGTGCTGGCGGTGCCCACCGACTCCAGCTACGCACTGGTCTGCCAGCTCGACGACAAGGCCGCGGCCGACAGCTTGCGCCGCATCCGACAGGTGGACGACAAACACCACCTCACCCTGCTCTGCCGCGACCTGAGCGAACTGGCCAACTACGCCCGGGTCGACAACCGCCAGTACCGCCTGCTCAAGCTGGCCACCCCCGGTCCCTACACCTTCATTCTGGAAGCGAGCAAGGAAGTGCCGCGGCGCGTGAGCCACCCCTCGCGCAAAACCATCGGCCTGCGGGTGCCCGACCACAACGCCTTGCTGGTCTTGCTCGATCTGCACGGCGGTCCCCTGCTGGCCACCACACTCATCCCACCCGGCGAGACCGAACCGCTGAACGACGCACCAACCATCCGCGAACGGTTCGAGCGCGAACTCGCGGGTGTGGTCGATGCCGGCGCCTGCGCCCTGGAAGCCACCACCGTGATCGATCTCGCCCCCATGGGCAGCGGCGGTGAACCCGAGGTGGTGCGGGTCGGCAGGGGTACGCTGGCGCCGCTGGGCCTCTGACCGCGACCGGCCTGGTCCGGCCACCGGCACACCGCGGCCCGGACCTGCCGGGCTGAGGCCCGATCAGCAAGGTTTCGCCGGGCTCTCACGGGGAACGCCGCTGGACCGCCCTGCCGCGTCCCGGAACGCCCACGTCCATCTGGGACAATAGCGGTTTGCCCGCCAGAGCCCATGGATTTCGCCCAAATCATTCAGACCGTCGCGATCTACGCCATTCCGGTGTTGTTCGCCATCACTGTGCACGAGGCGGCGCACGGTTACGCAGCACGGCACTTTGGCGACAAC
The DNA here is from genome assembly GCA_964424415.1 of uncultured Hydrogenophaga sp. Lineage (GTDB taxonomy): Bacteria > Pseudomonadota > Gammaproteobacteria > Burkholderiales > Burkholderiaceae_C > Hydrogenophaga. The sequence continues at coordinate 25,199 of CAYRIT010000006.1, read as the reverse complement.
ACCGCCCACATGCTGGGTCGCATCACGCTCAACCCGATGAAGCACATCGACCCGGTGGGCACGATCGCGATGCCGCTGCTGTTGTACTTCGCCACCTCCGGCGCCTTCCTGTTCGGCTATGCCAAGCCCGTGCCGGTGAATTTTGCCCGCCTGCGCAACCCCAAACGCGACATGGTCTGGGTCGCCCTGGCCGGCCCCGGCGCCAATCTGGCACAGGCCATTCTGTGGACGATCGGGCTGTATCTGCTGTTTGCCCTGGGCGTGGACGAGCGGTTTTTTCTCAACATGTGCCGTGCCGGCGTGCTGGTCAACCTGGTGATGTTCGCCTTCAACCTGTTCCCCCTGCCGCCCCTCGATGGCGGGCGCATCCTGGTGGGCCTGCTGCCGCACCGCCAGGCCGAGCTGGTGTCGCGCCTGGAGCCCTGGGGTTTCTTCATCGTGATGGCGCTGGTGATCTCCGGCATTGTTGGCAACCTCTGGCTGCGTCCGCTGATGGCGCTGACCAACAGCGCGATTCAGGTGCTGCTCACACCCTTGCGCCTGCTAATTCTGTGAATCCCGAACCGCTTATGAAAACCCAACGTGTTCTCACCGGCATCACCACCTCGGGCACCCCGCACCTGGGCAACTATGTGGGCGCGATCCGCCCCACGGTGCGGGCCAGCCGCCTCGCCACCGTCGAGAGTTTCTACTTTCTCGCCGACTACCACGCGCTGATCAAGGTGGTCGAGCCGGCGCGGGTGCAGCGCTCCACGCTGGAGATCGCCGCGACCTGGCTTGCCTGTGGTCTCGATCCGGAGCAGGTGACCTTCTACCGCCAGTCCGACATTCCCGAGATTCCCGAGCTCACCTGGCTGCTGACCTGCGTCGCCGGCAAAGGCCTGCTCAACCGCGCCCACGCCTACAAGGCCTCGGTGGACAAGAACGCCGCGGCCGGCACCGACCCGGACGCGGGCGTGAGCGCCGGCCTGTTCATGTACCCGGTGCTGATGGCGGCCGACATCCTCATGTTCAACGCGCACCAGGTGCCGGTGGGGCGCGACCAGGTGCAGCACATCGAAATGGCGCGTGACATCGCTGCCAGCTTCAACCACCTCTACGGCGATCACTTCACCCTGCCCGAAGCAGCGATCGAAGACCATGTGGCCACCCTGCCTGGGCTCGATGGCCGCAAGATGAGCAAGAGCTACGACAACACGATCCCGCTTTTTGTCCCGCGCGAGCAGTTGCGCAAGCTGATACAGGGCATCGTGACGGACTCGCGCGCGCCCGGTGTGCCCAAGGACACCGCCGGCTCGGCGCTGTTCCAGCTCTACCAGGCCTTTGCCAGCCCCGAAGAGACCGCTGCATTGGCCCAGGCCTACACCGACGGCATCGCCTGGGGCGATGCCAAGCAGCAGCTGTTCGAACGCATCGACCAGGAGATCGCACCGATGCGTGTGGTCTACGACCAGCTGATCCAGGACCCGACCCGGATCGAGCGCATCCTGCGCCGTGGCGCCGAGAAAGCGCGTGAAACCGCCACCCCGTTCACCGCGCGCCTGCGGCATGCGGTTGGCCTGCGCCCTCTGGACAGCGTGGCAGCGCCGGCGCGCAGCGCGAAGGTGGCAAAATCGACCTCGCCCAGTGTCAAGCAATACCGGGAAACCGACGGCCGCTTCTATTTCAAGCTGGTCGATGGATCGGGCCAGACGCTGCTGCAGAGTCAGGGATTCGATTCGCCCCGCCAGGTGGCCGAGGTCGTGAGCCGCCTGCGCGAGCAGGGTGCCGCAGCCCTCACGGCCCTGGCACCCCAGGTGTCCAGCCTGGGCAGCCCCGAAACGGTAGCGGCCGCGCTGGCCTCGTGGATGGCCCCCGCGTGAGGCAAGCGAAGGTGAAAACCCATGCGATCGCAGGGCCAATGGTTCACATCAGCTCCAGCCTTTGGGGGCGCTGTGCCACAAAGCAAGGGCTCGCTTTGGTTTCAACGCACTATCGCCAAATGCCTGCATTGCCGATATGCTCGCTTTCGATATAAAAATTCTTAACACCTTCCGTTGCCATGAGTATTTTTGTTATTGATGACCATCCGCTGATGCGTGAAGCGGTCGTCATGCTGTTGCGCCGGCTGCGTACCTCCACCCAGGTGGTCGAGCTGGAACGGCTGGCAACCGTGAGCAAGGCGATCGCAGAACATGGCGACCCCGAGCTGGTCTGCCTGGATCTGAAACTCCCGGACACCCATGGCGTTTCCGGCGTGCGCGAGGTGCGGCAGATGCTGCCCGATACCTCCTTGATCGTGCTTTCCGCCTCACCCGCCTCCGATTACGAAGACCTGGCCCGAGAAGCCGGTGCCGATGCCTATGTGGAGAAATCGGCCGGTGCGGCCCAGATCGCCAAGGTGCTGCGCGAGTTCCTGACCGAAGAAATCGAGGACGAAAACGCACCCACCATTCCCGACAAGCTCTCCAAGCGCCAGAAACAGCTGCTGGTGATGCTTGATCGGGGTCTGTCCAACCGCGACATCGCCGAGCAGCTGCAAATCAGCGAACACACGGTCAAGGTGCACCTGTGGCGCCTGTTCCGCCGGCTCAACGTCAAGAGCCGCTCGCAGGCCAGCCACCTGGCACGCACCGCCGGCCTGCTCGACCTCTGAGCAGCGGCCGAGCGGCTCAGGGCGGTGTGTCGATCTGCCTGGCTTCGGCTGCCCCGTCGGCATGGGACTGGGTGAACGTCGGCAGGATCACCCGAAACACACTGCCGCGTCCAGCCACCGAGTTGAGCGCCAGCTGGTAGCCCATGAGCGTGGCCAGCTTGGAGACGATGGTCAGGCCCAGGCCCAGACTGTCTTCCGTGCCCTGGTGCTGGGACACCCGGAAAAATTCCTGAAAAATCGCCTGCTGGTGCTCGCGCGCAATCCCCACGCCGGTGTCCCAGACCTCGAACAGCAGCAACCCCTCGCGCTGGCGCAGCGTCAGCAAAACCCCGCCCTGCTGCGTGTGGCGCATGGCGTTGGACACCAGATTGCCCAGCATGCGGCGCAGCACCACGGGATCGGCCCAGATGGTGCTGGGCTGGGCACGGGTGCGCCATTTGAGCGACTTGGCCTGCGCCACGGGTTCGAACTGCATCGCCAGATCGGCCAGCAGCTGCTGCACATCCACATGCTGCAGGCGCACCTTGTAGTTGCCCGCGTCGATACGTGTCAGATCGAACAGCGAATCGAACAGCTCGTTGATCGCCCGCGTGGACTGCAGAATTCGCGGCGCGATGTCCCGCCCCATCTCGGGCTCGCTGCCCAGCCAGTCGGCGTACAGGCTGAGTGCATGGACCGGCTGGCGCAGATCGTGCGCCGCCGAAGCCAGGAACCGGTTCTTGGTGGCCACCGCCCGCAATGCCGCGCTCGTCTGCTGTGTCAGGGAATCGATCAGCTCCTGGTTGGAAAACTGCAGCTCGTAGCTCGAACGGTGCACCGCGTTCAGGCGGTGACCCGCGGTGCGCAGCAGCCACCAGAAAACCAGCATCAGCACCGTCAACACCGCCATCAACTCGAGGTTGGGTTGCGCCACCCAGCCCAGTGCAGCGGGCAGGAGCAGCCCTGCGAGACCGGTGAAGATCAGGCCGCTGACGTAGCGTCGAAACAGCGGCAGGTAGGGCGAGAAGGCGGTCAGGGAAATCATTCCGTGGCCGAGCAGCACCACGCCCGTGACAAACTGGGTCTGCACGCTGGTCTGCTGGAATGAAATGCCAACGGAGGCCCCCCACAGGGCCCCGACCGCAGTCCAGGTCCAGGCATAGCGATCGACAAAGGTCTTGCGCATCGGTCCTTCGACGCTGTCGTAGCGCAGGCGGTACCGTCCGATCATGCGAAATCGGTAGGCCAGCAAGGCACTCAAGGAGCCGGCCCACACGAGCAACACCGTGTGGTCCACCTCCCCGTACATCAGGTAGACCAGCAGCGGCAGTGCACCGGCGGCCCCCAGCAAGGCCGTCATCGCGCCATCCATCACCACACCGATCAGCTGGGACGTGACCCACTCCTCGCGCACCTCCGACGAGGCGGGCAGGTGTTGGTGGGTCGCCGGCTGGGTGTCAACAAGCATGGTTGTGCAGGGTGGACGGAGGGCCTGCATTGTCGCACCGCGCACCACAGCGGCCAGCCCCCGAAAACCGGTGCGGGGGCGCTGGTAGAATCCTGCGCTTCGACACACAACATTCCCTGGGGAGCAGCGCTTGATCACAGCAGGCGCCCGTTCAACCCGACAGGACACCGGAGAGGTGGCAGAGTGGTCGAATGCACCGGATTCGAAATCCGGCGTACAGTTTCAACTGTACCGAGGGTTCGAATCCCTCCTTCTCCGCCAATGACAACGGCCTGAAGCTATTTTTTTGATAGCTCCAGGCCGTTTTTCTTGTCATGTCGACATCCCGGTTTCGCGCCCGCAGTCGCCGCACACCGGGCGCCTGGGGTCGCGTCTGCGCGGGTCGATCGCCAGGCGCATCAGCGGCTGCGCGCCCGAGCTTTGGCGACCGGCTTCCTCTTGTCCTACAAGCCGGCCCGCTGCGCACCGACACGGCCACGCCGCCCCGGCGCTGAGGATGGTCTCACGCGCTGTGGCCGAGCCCAAAGGGTCGCTGCGCGGGCTGGTGCGCGTCATGTCCTCTTCCTCCCATTCCCCTTCACAACCCAAGCGGACTGCGCGCCCTGGCCGGCAATGGCGCAGGGTCGGCATGGGCGCTGCTGTTCTGCTGGGTGCGTTCGCGCTCGGGGAGCTGGCGGGCTGGCCTTTTTTGCGCGGGCCGCTGGCGCAGCAGATCGCTCGGCTCACGGGTGCCCCAGTGACCCTGGAAGGGCCTTTTCGGGCGCAACTGCTGGTCGATCCCGGGATCGCGGTAGAGAGCGTCACCATCGGTGCCGGCCCGGCGGTTGATGTGCCCCATCTGCTGCAAGCCGAACGCTTGGTGATTCGGTGGCGCTGGCACGATCTCTGGCGGGCACGCCTGGGTGGCACGCTGCGACTCAAGGTCCTGCAGGCAGACCAGATCGACGCCCATCTGGTGCGGCTCGCCAACGGCGACAGCAGCTGGGCACTGGCCCGATCCCAATCACAAAACAAAGCCACAGGTGCCGCCGAACTGCCGCAGATCGAACACCTGCTGCTGCGGACCGGCCAGATCACCTACCGCGACGAGCGGCAGGCCATCAACCTCCAGGCCCACATCACCCAGAGCAGCGAGCCCGGCACAGCCCTGCCCTGGCGCGCCCGGGCCAGCGGCCGGTACCACGGCACGGTGGTCGATCTGGAGGCGCAGGCCGGCGCCGATCTGCCGCTGCTGTGGCAGACCGAAAGCGATTCACCGCTGACACCGCTGCGCCTCAGCGGTCAGCTGGGCAGCACCCAGCTGCGTTTCGACGGTGCGACCGGGGCGCTGTGGGCCGGCCAGGGTATGCGCGGAGCCCTCACCCTGCGCGGCGCCTCGTTGCGCACCAGCGGGCAGCCGCTGGGCCTCACGCTGCCCGACACCCCACCGTACCGCTTGCAAGGCCGCATCGCCCGCGAGGGCGCGGTGTGGTCGATCGTGACCAACGACGCCACCGTGGGCAGCAGCGCGCTCACCGCAGCGATGCAGCTCGACACCGCCACCGCCCCCCCGGCCTTGAGCGGGCACCTGGGTGGCCGCCGCCTCGCCCTGGCCGACCTCGGGCCCGCCATCGGTGCCGACCGGGCTCCGCGGGACGCCGGCCGCGTGCTGCCCGACGAACGCTTTGACCTGCCCAGCCTGGCACAGATGGACGCCAACGTGCGGGTGGATCTGGCGCAGCTCGATTTCGGCACGCCCAAGCTCGCCCCCATCAGCGACCTCCAGCTCCATCTGACACTGGCCAGCAGCCGCCTGCGGCTGTCGGAATTGCACGCGCGGATCGCCGACGGGCTGCTGACGGGATCGACCCGCCTGCAGGCGGACCAGCACCCACCGAGGTGGGACGCGGCGCTGCGTCTGACCGAGGTCGATCTGCAGCGCTGGATTCGCGCGCTGAACAAAGACGCGGCGTCGGCGCGGGACGGTGTACCGGCCTACCTGAGCGGCACACTGAACGCCAGGGTGTCGCTGAGCGGAGAAGGCAACAGCGTGGCCGAGTTTCTGGGCAGCGCCAGCGGCCGGCTGGAGATGGGCGTGGTGGATGGACAGATCTCGCAACTGGTCACCGAGGCGCTGGGCCTGGACGCGGCGCAGGCGCTGGGTCTGCTGATCGCGGGGGATCAGCCGCTGCGCCTGAACTGCGCCCGGGCCGAGGCGGTGATCCAGCGCGGTGTGCTCAAGACACGCCACGCGGTGCTCGACAACGCCGACAGCACGCTGCACATCCAGGGTGGCGCCGACCTCGGGAGCGAGGCGCTGCGCCTGCGCGTGGTCGCGGAGCCCAAAGACTTCTCGCCCTTGTCCTTGCGCTCGCCGCTCAACCTCACCGGCAGCTTCAAACAGCCGCTGGTGACGGTGGAGGCCGGCGGCCTGCTGGCGCGCGCGGCCGGGGCCCTTGTTCTGGGCGCCTTGGCGCCACCGGCTGCGCTGCTCGCGTTCATCGACACCGGCGCGACGCCAGAGACCGAGCCTTGTGTCCCCCCATCGCGACCAGCACCCCAAACACCGTGACATCAAACCACCCACTCTCACCCCCTCCCCCAGCCGCGCCAGCCCCGGCGGCGGTCACCACCGGAGCCCGCGACGGTGCCGGCACCCCGTCGCACAGCGACCGCGAGCACCCGGCACCGGGGTCGCTCCCCGGTCGCGGCGCGGTGTTTCAGGTCATGCCCGGGGTGCAGCGGTTTGTGCTCTCCGGCGCCGCGATTGCACTGGGCATTCTGGGTCTCTATGCCGGCCAGGTCTTGCTGATTCCCCTGGCCCTGGCGGCGCTGCTGGCCTTTGTGCTGGATCCGCTGGTGTCGTGGTTGCGGCGCTGGTCGGTGCCGCGCGCGCTCGCGGTGAGTCTGGTGATGGGGGTGGCACTGTCGCTGTTGCTGGGTACCGGCCTGCTGATGTTCCAGCAGGTCAACGAGCTGGCCAAAGAGCTGCCCACCCACCGCCGCAACATCCAGCAGAAGCTGCGCGACCTGCGGCCTGCGCTGGTGCCCTCGGGCACCACCCGCGAGGTGGCGCGGGTGTTTGGCATGGTGGAGGGCGAAATCGCGGCGGCACAAAAGGAGCTGCGGCTGGACACCCGGCGCGAGCCCGAACCGACGCGTGTGGCGGTCGACCCGAACGCCGGCCGCTCGCTGTCGCTCCAGCTGGTCACCACGGTGGGGGTCCAACTGGCCAGCGCCGGCCTGGTGGTGGTGCTGCTGTTCCTGATGCTGCTGCAGCGGCGCGAACTGCGCGACCGGCTGCTGCGCCTGATGGGTGGCGACCCGCACCAGATGGCCGACGCACTGGGCGAATCGGCCGAGCGCGTGAGCCGCTACCTGCTGGCGCAGGTGATGGTCAACCTCGGCTACGGCGTGCCGATGGCGCTGGGCCTCTGGTGGATCGGCGTGCCCGGTGCCTGGCTCTGGGGCGGCCTGGCGGCGCTGTTGCGGTTTGTGCCGTATCTCGGGCCGGCGGTGGGCGCGGTCTTCCCGCTGCTGCTGGCGTTTGCGGTCGATCCCGGCTGGTCCATGGTGTTGTGGACGCTGGGCCTGATTGCGCTGCTGGAGCTGGTCAGCAACAACATCGTGGAGCCACTGGTCTATGGGGACCGCACCGGTGTGTCTTCGCTGGCGGTGCTGCTGTCGGCGGTCTTCTGGGCCGCGCTCTGGGGGCCGGTCGGCCTGGTGCTGGCCATGCCGCTGACGGTGTGCCTGGTGGTGATCGGGCGGCATCTGGCGCCCCTGCGTTTTCTGGACATTCTGCTCAGCAGCGAGCCGGTGTTCGACGACGCCACCCAGCTCTACCACCGCCTGATCGCCGGCGATCTGGACGAGGCCGAAGACATGGCCTACCAGGAGGTGAAGCAGCGCTCGCTGCTGGGTTTCTATGGGGACACCGCGCTGCCGATGCTGGCGCTGGCAGCGCGCCAGCAGGCCCGCGGAGCCACCGAGGTGCAGCGCCAGCGCCTGCTCGAAGGCACGGCACGCTTTGTGCGCGAGCTTCAGGCCGACGATGCCGCTGCCCAGGCGGTCAACGCGCAAGCGGCCAGCGCCCTGTGCCTCGGCCTGCGCACCGAGCTCGACACGCTCTCGGCCGAGATGCTGGCCCATGCCCTGGCGCAGGCGGGCCAACCTGCACGCGCGCTGCCGCTGGAGGGATGGAGCGACATCGCAGCCCAGCTCATCGGACCGGTGCAACGCATCCACCTGTGCACCCTGAGTGGCACACCGCAGACCCAGGCGCGCCTGATGTGCCGGCGCTTGCGCCGGCATTGGCCGGCGGCGGAGGTTGTGCTGGTGGCCTGGTGCGCCGCAGAGCCTCTGGCCAGTGCCGAGAGCGTGGCGATGATGGGCGTGGATGCGGTTGCCCTGCGGCTCGACGCCGTGGTCGGACCCGCCACACACGAGCAGCCGCCATCGACCGGCGATCGTGGTGCCGAGGCGACCGGAACGCCCGGCCAAGGGGCGGTTGTCAACGCCTGAGCCAGCAGCCTGTCGGCCCTGTCCTACCGCAGCCACAGCGCTCGGCCGACAGCCAGCCACCGATCCGCTTCCTACACTGAATCCATCGCAGCGATTGGCGTTGCGAGCACAACCACCAAGGCCCGCAGCGACGCTGCCCATCCTTGTTCAGGAGCCCACCATGTTGCACTACGCCCTTGTTTTTCTTGTTGTTGCGCTGATTGCGGCGGTTCTCGGTTTTGGCGGTATCGCCGCTGGCGCTGCGGGCATTGCCAAGGTCCTCTTCGTCGTCTTTCTGATCATGGCCGTGGTGTCCTTCATCTTCGGCTACCGGCGCCGATAGGCCTCGTCCGAGGGCGAGTCCCACACCCCTTTGCACGCAAGCATCCATCACATTCCAGGAGCACCCCATGAACACCACGACCCAGACCCTCGCCAAAGACAGCCACCAGAAGCTGGAACGCGGCGCCGACCAGGCACACCAGATGGTGTCCAAAGCCGCCAGCAAAGCCGAACAGGCGATCGACGCCACGCAGGATGCCGTGGCCGACGCTGGCCAGACGGTTCAGGCCGGCCTGAACCAGATTCGCGAGGCGGTGCCCGCCACGCTGTCGCGTGCGGCCAGCCAGGCCGAAGAGCTGGCGCGCGCCGGCATCGACAAAGCGCGAGCCGCCGGGCAGTCGGTGGCCAGCCAGGCCAGCCACATGCGCGACCAAACCGTGAGCTATGTGCGCGAGGAGCCAACCAAGGCCTTGCTGATGGCGGTGGCGGCCGGTGCGTTTGCCACCCTCCTGATCGGTTGGGCCACGCGCGGCAACGGCCGTTCGCGTCACTGAAACCGATGCGTCGCTGAACGTCCATCGCCTGTCGCCAGACAGGACACCTCCAAGGCGCAGCAACCGGAACGCACCGGGTGCTGCGCCTTTTTTTCAACCCCATGAGGGCCCCGCGCCGTGATCCATCCCATCTTCATCACGATGGCCAAGCAGCCCGGCCTGTTTTTTGAACACGCCGATGCCTATGCCGATCTCGCCATGGCGGAGGTGGCCGGCTGGCGCGGCCGCCTGCAGCAGCGCGCCACGCTCACCGTGGCGGCGGCCCTGCTCGCGTTGCTCGGCCTGGGCCTGGCTGGCGTGGCCGGCTTGCTCGCCGCCGCCTTGCCGGTGCACACCATGCCCATGCCCTGGCTGCTCTGGGCGCTGCCGCTGATCCCGCTGCTGCTGGCAGCCCTGCTCGGCTGGCGCGTGCAGCGGCTGGAGAGCGGCAGCACCTTCAACCTCGTGCGCGAGCAAATGGCGCAGGACCTCGCCACCCTCAAAATTCTGGAGGACGAAGCATGAACACCGCCGCCCCCGCTGACACACCGCCACGCATCCCCCGGGAGGCACCCACGGCCGACCAGCGCATCGAGCAGGCGCTGGCGCGCATCGAAGCATCCCGCTCGGCGCTCATCCTGTGCCTGGCGCCCGAGCCGCCCGCGCCGCGCAGCCGGCGGGCGGGGCTGGCCGGTGAGGGCGATCCCGATCTCTCGTTCGCCGAGTCGCTGGCCGCAGGGATCTCGCACAACGGACTGCTGCAAGGCAGCTGGCGCACCCTGCGCGCCGTGGCCCGGCGCTGGTGGGTGCGCCAGCCCTGGCACAGCTCGGTCGACCTGGTGGGCCAGACCCTGTTGCACCAGACGCGGCCGATCATTCGCCGCCATCCCCTGGCCTCGCTGGCGGTGGGGGTGGCGCTGGGCGCCGGGATGGTGGCCGCGCTGTCAACCGCCCGTCCCTGGGCCTGGCAACAGGTGCGGCAGCGGGCCAGCCCCTGGCGCGAGCGCATCGGCGGCCTGTTGTGGACCCAGCTGACCGCGGCGCCGGTGCAGATGGCGCTGGCCGGCGCCCTGGCCGCCTGGCTGGCCGATCAGGGCAAGCGCGGCGCTGCACCGCCAGACCGGCACGCGCAGGCGGCCCCCACCGTGCAGGGCGAATCGACACCGGCACACTGAGCGGACCGGCGCGCAGTGGCCTGGCCAGCAGCGCAACAACACCCACAAAAAACCCGGCACAAGTGGCCGGGTTTTTGTTGGCGATGCGCCTTGGCTCGGGCTGTGCGTTTGCCGCGCCCCCTGCCGTGGGCGGCAGGTGTCAACGACCCACGAGCTTCTCGCCGGTCAGGGCCACCAGACCCAGCACGTCAACGCCACGCGCCTGCAGCTCGTCGGGCAGCAGCAGCGAGCCGGACGCCCGCTGCTGCACGCGCCGCTGCTCGCCGCGCTGGGTGATGTCGTCGACCACCGCCGTGAAGCCGACCAGCAGCAAGCCGGCGACGGCCAGCAGCACCCAGGTGAGCGCGTGGGCCCAGGTGCCGGTCCAGGAAACGTGGGTCGGGTTGCGCTGGGCCGCTGGGTTGCTGGGGGTGTTCATGGCTCGCTCCTCGGAGGTCAATGGAATGAACGCATGTTCTCTGTGATGGCGCCCAAGCCTTGTCGGTGCAAGGCGCCGTCGGTTGTAGGAAAAAGCCGACAGCCGCGGCCGCACCCGTTCAGCGGCGCCCCGAACAGCGCGAACCCCGTGCGTTGGCATACACCCAGGTGAACTCGGCGCCGAGCAAAAACACCTGTGCCGAGTAGTACACCCACAGCAACACCAGCACCAGCGAACCCGCTGCGCCATAGGCCGAGGCGACCCCGCTGGCACCCAGGTACAGGCTGATCAGCGACTTGCCCAGGCTGAACAGCAGCGCGGTCACCAGCGCGCCCACCCACACGTCTTTCCATTCGACCCGGGCGCGCGGCATGAGCTTGTAGATCATGGCGAAGATGGTCGCGATGATCACGAACCCCAGGCCGAAATTGAGCGCCTGCGCCAGCCAGACCCAGTCGCCCAGCGTGCCGCTCCACCAGCGGCCCAGCGCGGTGATCACGGCGCCGAACACCAGCGAGACCATCAGCAGGAAAGCCAGGCCCAGGATCAGGCCGAACGAGAGCACCCGGGCACGCAGCAGCGCCCACAGGCCGCCACCGCCCGGCCGCTCGGGTGCCCGCCAGATGCGATCGAGCGCGCCCTGGAGTTCGGCAAACACGGTGGTCGCCCCCACCACCATCACACCGAGCCCCACCAGCGTGCCCCACCAGCTCTCAGCCGGCTCGCCTGCGCTGGCCACCAGCGCCTGGATCGAGGCCGCGGCCTGGGTCCCGAGCAGGCCACCGAGCTCGTCCATCAGGTGCCCCTGCGCCGCTTCGCGGCCCAGCAGCAGACCCGCGACCGAGATCACGATCAGCAGCAGTGGCGCCATCGAGAAGAAGGTGTAGTACGCCAACGCGGCACCCATGCTGGCGGCGCTGTCGGCGATCCAGCCGTCCACCGCGGCCCGCGCCATCACCCACCAGCCGCGGCTGGCCGGCGGCGGGCGCACAGTCCCGGCCCCAGCTGGCGAAGTGTCGGCCGGCATCCCCTCGTTCAACCCAGCAACGCCGGGTTGCTCCGCCAGACCACCACATTGAGCACACCGGCCAACGACACCCAGGCCCACAGCGGCAGCATCAGCAGGCCGAACGCAGGACGCACACGCCAGAAGGCGCGCACCGTCAGCCCGACCAGCAGCCAGAGCACCGCGAGGTCGATCAGCGCCCACAGCCCCCGGTGCCAGGCAAAGAACAGCCAGGACCACAACGCGTTGGGCACCAGGGCCAGGGCATAAAGGAGCAGACCGCTGGACCCACGCACCGTGTGGCGATGGCGCCAGACCAGCCACGCGGCCAACGCCATCAACCCAAACAGCGCGCTCCACACCGGACCAAAGACCGACGCCGGGGGTGCCCAGGCCGGCCGCTGCAGCGCGCCATAAAACGGCGCAGCGCTGGCCGAGGCCAGGCCACCCAGCGCGGCGGCGAGGAAGGTGAGGCCCACCCAAAGCAATGCCCCGCGCGCGCTGTCTACCGACCAAGCTGGCGCAACGGCGACGTGGTGCTGGACGGCCGGACCCGACAAGGGAGCGCCGGAGCGAGAGGTTTCCATGGGGGTCTCCAGTCAGTGAACTGAGGCTGCGGGTGGTGAGGCGGGTGTGGATAGCACTTGCGCTCAGCGGGTGCACCACGCCGCGATTTCACGCGCCAGCCACACGGCCCTTCGATCCAATGCAGCGTAGCGTTGGTCTCCACTGGCGCATGTCAGACAACACCGCACGCGCAAGCCCGCCAATCCGCCACACAGCGCAAATGCGCAGTTGTCCGACAGGCGCGCGCATCGCAAGCGCCCACACTTCGCGGCAAGCTCAGCGCTGCCTGCAATGCAAATTCCAGCGCTGTTGGCATTGGCCGTCGCTGGCTGTTTTCGCCCGATCCATCACACAAAACACCATGCCCCTGGTCGACAACATCACCCGCCACCCGCCACCCGCCACCCGCCGCCGCGATTCGACTTGTACGAGGTGCTCGCGCGCTTACTGGACAAGATCTATGGCCTGCTGTCGGCGCTGCCGTCCTTCTTGCTGGCCATCTTGGTGGTGTGGATTGGCTGGCAACTGGGTGGCTGGTTGTCGCGCCGCGCCGCGATCGACCGCTTGGCCGCGCGAAACCCGTTTCTGAAAGAGCTCGCGCGCACGACCACCCGTTGGGTCAGCAGTGCGATCGCGCTGCTGATTGCGCTGGAAATTCTGGATGCCACAGCGGTGGTGGGCGCCATGCTGGGCACCGCTGGCGTGATCGGCATCGCGCTGGGTTTCGCCTTCAAAGAAACGCTGGAGAACTATCTGGCGGGCGTGCTGATGAGCCTGCGTCAGCCTTTCGCGCCCTGCGATCTGGTGGTGATCGACGGGCAGGAAGGCACGGTGGTGGCGCTCACCTCGCGCGCCACCATTTTGATGACGCCCGACGGCAACCACTTGCGCCTGCCCAATGCGCTGGTGTTTCGCAGCGTGATGCTCAATTACACCCGCAACCCCAGCCGCCGGTTTGAGTTTGATGTGGGTGTGGGGGTGCAAGAAGATCTGATCGAAGCGCAGCAGCTCGGCACCGAGGAGCTGGGACGGCTGTCTGGCGTGATGAACGATCCGCCGCCTCGCGCCTTCATTCAAACGCTGGGCGACTCCAACGTGCAGCTGCGCTTTCGCGGTTGGGTGGATCAGCGCACCCACGATTTTTGGACCGTGCGCAGCGAGGCCATTCGCCATGTAAAGCTGTCGCTGGAAGCCGCCGGTATGGACATGCCCGAGCCGATTTACCGGGTGCAATTGAGCGAGCCGTCGGCGGCGGCACACACCTTGCCAACCCAGTCCGCCACCGAGGCCCCATCCCGAGCCACACGCGGCGAGCGCCCTGCACTGGTGGCGGTGGACATGGGCGTGAATCGCGACCTGCAACAACAGATTGACCGTGACCGGCAGACGCGCGATCAGCCGAATCTGCTGGACCCCGGAGCGCCGCGAGAGTGATTTGCGCACAGGCCACCTGGGTCATGCAACCAGCGGCCAACCAGCCTGAAACTTACTGGATCAGCCCGTGGGTCATCGCGTAGTAGGTCAGGTCGCTGTTGCTGGCGAGCTTGAGCTTTTCCAGCACGCGGGTGCGGTAGGTGCTCACCGTTTTGACGCTCAGGAACATGGCTTCGGCCATGTGGCCCACGGTTTCGCCCTTGGCCAGACGCAGAAACACCTGCAGCTCGCGCTCGGAGAGCAGCTCGTGCGGCGGGCGCTCCAGGCCGCCGGCCACACCCTCGGCCAGCAAGGTGGCCACCGCCTGGCTGATGTATTTGCGACCCATCGAAACCGTGCGGATCGCCCGGATGATTTCTTCCGGGTCACATTCCTTGTTGAGGTAGCCGCTGGCCCCCTGACGCAGCAGCGTGGCAGCGTAATGGGCTTCGGGAAAGCCGCTGAGGATCAGCACCGAGAGCGTGGGGAAGCGCGATTTGATCGCCTTGAGCGCGTCCACACCGCTCTGGTCGGGCATGGAAATGTCCATCAGCAGCACATCGATCTCACCCTGGCGGGCGAGCTCCAGCGCGTCCGCGCCGTTGCAGCCTTCGCCATTCACGCGGACGTCCACATGCTCGGACAGGTACTGCCTGAGTCCGGCGCGGACCACCGCGTGATCGTCAACGATGCCGACACGAATCATGAAAACCTCTGGGAGTGAATAGGGAGATGGACAGGAATGGCGCAGCACAAGCGCCCGGGGGTCACTGTAGCCCCAGCTGTCCGACGGTGGCGTCGGACAGTTCCTACAAACGGCTGGAGCCGGCGCAGGAATGTGTCCTACATCGGACCCCGAAGCGCGCCGACATTCACCGCCTGCCACGCTGCCTACATTGGAGTCACAGCGCAACGATCCCCATCGCCGCTGTGACCGACTCGGGATCCGCCGGGTCGATTCACCACACTGTTCAAGGAGAAATCAACATGAACTGGGAACGCATTGAAGGCAACTGGAAACAGGTCAAAGGCAAGGCCATCGAGAAGTGGGGCAAGCTCACCAACGACGACCTGGACGTGGTTGCAGGCCGACGCGAGCAACTCGCCGGCAAGATTCAGGAACGCTACGGTCTGGCCAAGGATGAGGTGGAATCCCAGGTGAGCGCCTGGGAGCGCAGCGCCACCGACGACTGGTTCCGTTGAACCCTTTTTGCAACCGCACCGTGTGGACCACCCGTGCGGCGCGGCTGTCCAAGGACGGACTTTCGCCCATCCCCTCCCCCTATCAAGCCGTGTCGGCGTTGTCCGACAACACCATGCGGCGGCATCCGATGCCCGTGCGGCAGCAGCTCACCTAAGCTGGAGTCTGCTTCTCACACATCGCCCTACCGCATGTCTCAGGAGCCACGCCATGAACACCACACAACGCACCCTCTCCCTGCTCTCGATCAGCGCCGCCGCATTGATGCTGGTCGCCTGCGATCAGTCCAAGCCCCCGACCGTGGGCGAAAAGATCGACGCCGGCATCGAGCGCACCCAGCAGGCAGCCGCCGAAGCGAAGCAAGATGCAGCGGCAGCGGGCAACGAGATCAGGCAGGACGCCTCGCAGGCGGCCACCGCAATTGCCGATGGCGCAGCCGACATGGCCATCACCGCCAAGGTCAAGGCCGCCCTGGCAGCCGATGACCAGCTCAGCGCCCTGGCAATCAACGTCGACACCAGCAACAAGATCGTCACCCTCACCGGCCCCGCGCCCACCCAGGTGGCCGCCGACCGGGCCACCACGATGGCCAAGGCGGTGGACGGCGTGACCGAAGTCAAGAACCAGCTCACCGTGGACGACAAGAGCTGAACACGTCAAACCACCAGGAGGTCCCATGACACAAGCCAAAAACAAAACCGCGGCCACCGCCGACGACACCTCGCCGATGACACTCGACGAAAAAGGCCTGGCGGCCGCCCGCAAGAACCTGCAGGACGGCGCGATGACCCCGGCTTACGGTCCCTGGCGCGACGACATCGTGCGCCTGCTGAACGACGCGCTCGCCACCGAACTGGTGTGTGTGATGCGTTACCGCCGCCACCATTTCACCGCCGACGGCCTGGACTCGCCCAAGATCGCCGAAGAGTTCATGGTGCATGCCAACGAAGAGCTTGGCCACGCCGACCGCCTGGCCGAACGCATCGTGCAGCTCGGCGGCAAGCCCGACTTCAACCCCAAAGGCCTGACCGAGCGCAGCCACGCCGATTACGACGACTCGACCGACCTCAACGCCATGATCCGCGCCAATCTGGTCGCCGAGCGGGTGGCGGTTGAGAGCTACCGGCAAATGATCGAGCTGATCAAAGACAAGGACTCGACCACGCGTCGCCTGCTGGAAGACATCCTGGCCGACGAAGAGGAACATGCCGATGAGCTCTCCGACTGGCTGCCGTCCTGAATCCCGTTTGCCACCGCCACCCATCACCCCGTCCCCGTTCCATCAACCCCAACCCACACCCCAGTGCATCAGGAAAACACCATGATCAAGAAAATTGCCCTCGCTTCCGCCATCGCCATCACCGCGATCTATTCCACCGGCTGCGCCGTCGTCCGGGACCAGCAGTCCGTCGGCTCGTACGTGGACGACGCCACCATCACCACCCAGGTGAAAGCCCGTTTCGCCGAAGATCCCAAGGTCAGTGCCATGGCGATCCAGGTTGAAACCCTCAAAGGCACGGTGCAGCTCTCCGGCTTTGCCAAGTCCTCCGCCGAGCGAGCGAGTGCCGAGGCGATCGCCAAAGGTGTGTCTGGCGTGAAAAAAGTCATCAACGACATCGCAGTTCGCCCCTGATGGACGCCCTGGCACCACCCCAGTCGGTGCCAGGATCTGCGTCGGCGGCCTGACCTTCCTGGCTGCGCCATCCAGACCAACGGCTCCTGTGACCACCGCAGGAGCCGTTGGTTTTTGTGCCTGTCTGGCAGCCTGGTGTCGGATCTGTCCTACAGCGATTCCCGGTCTTTTCCGTTAACGTCAAGATACAGATTGGGATATGGTTGACACGTCCCCCTAACGCCATTCCGCGCCCACATTGAACAGGCTGACGCGCCTGAAATTCACCGGTCGACCTGCCGGTTTTGTGACCCATGTCTACCCTGAGAACATTCATCGTCGAAGACAACCCCGTCATCCTCAACAACCTGATTGCCACGCTGGAAGAGCTGGCGGATGTCCAGGTGGTGGGGTCGGTGGGCAACGAGAGCGAGGCGGTGCGAGAGCTGCAGGAGCGGGCCGACTCGGTGGATCTGGTGATCGTCGACATCTTTCTGAGCTCGGGCAGCGGCCTGGGTGTGCTGCGCAGCGCGCAGGACCTGAAGCTGCCCGCGCGCCGAGTGGTGCTCAGCAACTACGCCACCCCGGACATGCGTCGGCGCTGCGCCGACATGGGTGCCGACCAGGTCTTCGACAAGTCCAGCGAGCTGGAAGAACTGATCGCCTACTGCGAGAAGATGGCCGAAGCCTGACCATCGTGTACCCGCAGCAACAAGAAGCGGTCAGACCGAAAGTCTGACCGCTTCTCTTGTTTTGGTGTTTGAAATGAATGCTGGGGCGGTTGAAATCTGCCCTGCCGCATCGATGCGGTTATTTACACGCGGGGGACGTCGAGGTTTCTCAGCTCTTCGTGATCGCCCAGATCCACCGGCTTGCCGGAAACCACCGAGGTGGCCAGCGCGAGCAGCCTTGCCACCGTGCTGTCGGGCGCATCCCAGATCTCGGCCTGCATCGGCTCCAGGCACAGCAGGGTCAGATCGGCATCGTCCGGGCCGTCGGGAAACCAGGGGCGGGCCATGACGGACCAGAGTTCGCGCTTGCGCTGGGCATCGTCGCTCAGCGTGGCCCGCGCGGTGATCGATACATAGGTCGATTTGCCCCCGTCGCTGAACGCCAGGTTCACCGTGTCCGCCGGCAGATTGGCCTCCACGTGGCGGGCGGTGCGTCCGCTGCGGCTGATCATCAGCCAGATCGCGCCGCTGGCGTCCATTTCCAGCGGCGTCATGGGCTGGCTCACAAGACGGCATTCGGTGTCTCGCAGGGTCAGCATCGCGGTGGTCAGGCCTTGCAGGCGATCGGCCAGCGTGACGCTTTCGGCTCGCGTTTGGTCAACAAATTTCAACGGGTCCTCCTTGTCGGGCGGGCGGCACAAAAAAACGGCGGCCACATGAACACCAATCTAGTCAGGCGCCCGCGGGGACACAGTCAGACAGGCCACCGGCGTTTTGTAGGACAAGGACGACATGGACGCCCGATGTCTGCGCGGCACAATACCGGGCGATGTCTGCACCACCAAAAAAATCCCACACGCTGCAGCAATCGCTGGAGGCGGTGGCGCGCGGCCGCTATGTGATGCCCATCGTTCTGGTGCTCGGCATCGTGGCCATGGCGGTCAACGAAAGCACCTACCGGCATTCACACCGCGCACTGACCAGTGGCATCGCGCTCACCGATGCGCGGGTGCAGGCCGCCGAAACCCTGCAATTGCTCACCGACGCCGGCCTGTACGCAAGATCTTTCATCCTGGCCGGCACCCCCGAAGAGGCCGAGGTGTACCGCAGGACGGTGCGCAAGATGCGTGCGGTCAAGCAAAAAACGTTTGATCTGTTGGCCGAGGTCGACCCGGGGCACACGGTCTCGATCGACGCGATCGAGCGCCTGGTGTCGGAACACATCGGG
This sequence comes from uncultured Hydrogenophaga sp., assembly GCA_964424415.1. Taxonomy (GTDB): domain Bacteria; phylum Pseudomonadota; class Gammaproteobacteria; order Burkholderiales; family Burkholderiaceae_C; genus Hydrogenophaga. The sequence continues at coordinate 6,529 of CAYRIT010000006.1, read as the reverse complement.
GCCACCGACCGCTGGGTCGATCTGGTCACCCGTGGCAAGCGCGAAGAAGCGCTGGTTGAGGCGGTCAGCGGTGGCAGCCGCGGCCGGCGCGAACAGCTGCGCAACGAATTTGACATGCTGCTGGACAGCACGGCGCGGTTGCAGCAAAAGGCCCGTTTCTCACTTCATGAGGCACTGTCCATGAGCCGGCTGGCGGTGCATGTGCTGGCGTTTGCCTCCATCCTGGGCATGGCCCTGTTCCGCCGGCAGCTGCGCCGGGGCGATACCGACCTGGCCGAAGAAAAAGCGCTGCTGGCCGACCGCGTGCGCGAACGCACCGCAGAACTCACCGAAATGACCAACCACCTGGTGCACGCCCGGGAGGACGAGCGCGCGCGCATTGCGCGCGAACTGCACGACGAGCTGGGCGGTCTGCTCACCGCGATCAAGCTCGATTTCGCCCGCCTGCGCCGCCTGCCCGGCATGCCCGAAAAAGCCCCCGAGCGCATGCAGGCGATCGAGTCACGGCTCAACGAAGGCATTGCGCTCAAGCGCCGCATCATCGAACACCTGCGGCCGTCATCGCTGGACCAGCTCGGTCTGGTGCCGGCGCTGGAAATTCTGTGCGGCGACATGGCCGAGGTCCTGGGGGTGCCGGTGCGCGCCGAGCTGCAACCGGTGGCGGTGGGCAAGAGCGCCGAACTCACGCTCTACCGGGCGGCCCAGGAGTCACTCACCAACATCGGCAAATACGCCCACTGCCGCGAGGTTCGGGTATCGCTGCGGCAGACCGGTCACAAGGTGCAGCTTGTGGTGCGCGACGACGGGCAGGGCTTCGAGCCCAGTCGGGTGGCCCACGGCCACCACGGCCTGATGGGCATGCGGGTGCGGCTGGAATCGCACACGGGGCGGCTGGTGGTGGAGAGCGCGCCGGGGCGCGGCACCACCATCACCGCCGAGCTGCCGGTGGCTCCGACGGCGACCTGACAGCGAGCCACCAGGCTGGCTCGCCACACGGACCGGCGCTCACGTACAGTGCGGCGCATGCCCGCCGCCCTGCCCCCCCTGATCCAGTCCCTGCTGTCGCCGAGCCGCTATCCCCACCCGGTTGACACCGTCCGGTGGATGGAGACCCACGGCGCCTGGGTGCTGCTCGCGGGCGACCATGCCTACAAGATCAAGAAAGCGGTGCGTTTCCCTTTCATGGACTTCGGCACACTGGCGCTGCGCCGCGCCGCCTGCGAAACCGAGCTTCGCGTCAACCGCCGTTTTGCCACCGGCGATCCCGCCACCCAGCTCTACCGGGACGTTCTGCCGCTGCTGGGCAGCGTGGACGATCCGCGCTGGGGCCGGCCGGGTGCCGACGACGCCCGGGCGATCGAATTCGCGGTGCACATGCGCCGCTTCGACGAGGCGGGCCGGCTCGACCACCTGTGCGCGCGCGGCGCGCTGACCGCCGACCACCTGCAGGCCCTGGCGCAAGACCTCGCCGCGTTCCAGGCCCACGCCGCAATCGCGGCCGCAGACAGCCGCTGGGGTGAGCCCGCCGGGGTGATCGCCTTCGCCCGCGACAACCTCGACACCCTGCGCGAGCACCTCACACAGGCCAGCGACACCCGGGCACTCGACGCCCTGGCTGGCTGGACCGACACCCGTTTCACCCACATCGAACCGCTGCTGACCGAGCGCCGGCGCAGCGGCCGGGTGCGCGAGGGCCACGGCGACCTGCACCTGGCCAACCTGGTGTTGATCGGCGAGGCCGTGCTGCCGTTCGACGCGATCGAGTTCAACGACGCGCTGCGCTGGATCGACACCGCCAGCGACATCGCCTTCCTCTGGATGGATCTCCTGCACCAGCGCCAGCCCGGCTTGGCCAATGCCTTGCTGAGCGCCTGGCTCGACGCCAGCGGCGACACCTCCGCGCCCGCGGTGCTGCCGTTCTTTGCCACCTACCGGGCGCTGGTGCGCGCCAAGGTGGCGGTGATCCGCAGCACGCAGCCGGGCGCAGACACCAGCGCCGCGCTGGCCGAGGCGCGCGGTTACCTGACGCTGGCGCAAGACATTGCCGAGCCACCCGCACCCCAGCTGGTCATCACCCACGGTCTCTCGGGCAGCGGAAAGACCTGGGCGTCGAGCCGCTGGCTGGCGGCCGAACCCAGCGGCCGCACGATCCGCCTGCGCTCCGACGTGGAACGCAAACGCCTGCATGGCCTGGGCGCGCTGGCCGTCAGCGGCTCGGGCCTGAACACCGGGCTCTACGCCCCCCAGACGCACGGCGACACCTACACCAGCCTGCACACGCGCACGGCCGAGTTGCTGCGCCAGGGCTGGAGCGTGCTGGTGGATGCGGCCTTTCTGCGGCAGGGGGAGCGCCAGGCATTCGCCGATCTGGCCACCACCCGGGCGGTGCCGTTTCACCTGCTGGCGCCCGAGGCGCCGGTGGCGGTGCTGCGCGAGCGCATCGCCGCGCGGCAGGCGCGCGGCCTGGATGCGTCGGAAGCGACGCTGGAGGTGCTCGAACAGCAGCTGGGCTGGGTCGAGCCGCTGAACGAGGCCGAGCGCGCCCATCGCCTGCCCACGCCAGCCTGACAGACCCCACAAGATTTTTCACAAGCGCCACACCGGGTTTCACAAGCCAGGGGCGGCGCGGCTGGCTACCATTCGCGCATCCCTCAAGAAACCCCGGAGACTTCCCCGATGCCCGTGATCACCAACATCGAAGACCTGCGTGTGCTGGCCGAAAAACGCGTGCCACGCATGTTCTACGACTACGCCGACTCCGGCTCCTGGACCGAAGGCACCTACCGCGCCAACAGCGAGGATTTCCAGAAGATCAAGCTGCGCCAGCGGGTGGCGGTGAACATGGAAAACCGCAGCACCGCAACACAGATGGTGGGGCAGGACGTGAAGATGCCGGTGTGCATCGCCCCGGTGGGCCTGACCGGCATGCAAAGCGCCGACGGCGAGATCAAGGCGGCCAAGGCGGCCGAAAAATTCGGCATTCCCTTCACCCTGTCCACCATGAGCATCTGCTCCATCGAGGACATCGCGGCCCACACCTCCGCACCGTTCTGGTTCCAGCTCTACATGATGCGGGACCGCCAGGCCATGGTCGACATGATCGAGCGCACGCGCAAGGCCGGGTGCAGTGCGCTGGTGCTCACGCTCGATCTGCAGGTGATCGGCCAGCGCCACAAAGACCTGAAAAACGGCCTGACCGCGCCACCCAGCCCGACCATCGCCAACATCATCAACCTCATGACCAAGCCGCGCTGGTGCCTGGGAATGGCCGGCACACGTCGCCACAGCTTCGGCAACCTGGTCGGCCATGTGAAGGCGGTGACCAACATGAAATCGCTCGCCTCGTGGACCAACGAGCAGTTCGACCCCCGCCTGTCGTGGGAAGACGTGGCCTGGGTCAAGCAGCAGTGGGGCGGCAAGCTGATCCTGAAGGGCATCATGGACGCGGAAGACGCCAGGCTGGCGGTGGCCAGCGGGGCCGATGCCATCGTGGTCAGCAACCACGGCGGGCGCCAGCTCGACGGTGCGCCCAGCAGCATCGAGGCCCTGCCCGCCATCGTGGCCGCGGTGGGCGACCAGATCGAGGTCTGGATGGACGGCGGCATCCGCAGCGGACAGGACGTGTTGAAAGCCTGGGCACTCGGCGCGCGTGGCACCATGATCGGCCGCGCCATGGTCTACGGCCTGGGCGCCATGGGCGAAGAAGGTGTCACGCGCGCACTGCAGATCATCCACAAGGAACTCGACGTGACCATGGCCTTCTGCGGCCACACCGATCTGCGCAAGGTCGACAAAGGCATACTGCTGCCCGGCACCTACCCGACCTGAAAACGACATGTCCAATCCTTCGACCGACCCCCCCATCTTCAAGCGCGTCAGCCCCTGGTGGCGCGTGCTCGCCATCCTGCTGCTGCTGGTGCTGGTGATCGGCTGGGCCATCAGCGCCAGCATGGTCGAGCAGCTCAAGGCCCAGCTGGTTCACCAGCAGGCGCGCCTGGTGCAGGTGCCCCAGGTGCGTGAGATCGCGGTGCTGCTGGACAGCCACCAGCTGCCCGCCATGCTCGTCACACACGACCCCCAGCAAGGCGCGCTGCTGCTGCAACGCCTGAGCGAGGTGCGCGAAGGCCGCCAGGACAGCATGCAGCTCTGGGCACTGGCCGGCGACGCCAAGCCACGCTCGCTGGGTGTGATCGAGAGCAAATACAAGACCCTGCAGATGCCGGTCACCGACGCCGCACTCAAAGGCGTGACCCGGCTCGCCATCAGTGTCGAAAACAAGGACGGTGTGCTGGACGCGGCCGGCCCCAGCCTGCCGTACCTGTTCCAGGGCTGGCTGGTGCAGAAGTCGATCTAGAGGCCTACCGGGCTTGCGGCGTTTGAATGCACGTTGTGTATTGCTTGCGAGGCGCTACCGCCATTGGATTGCGCCATTTGCTCATGCCATGCCACCCGGTTCAGAGCGTCGTGGTCCGCGTCGGTTGTCAGGCCTGAAGCACCCGATCGAAGCCCGCGACATCGCGGGCTTTGCCTTGGCGTGTTGCGCCATCGCGGAACGCGGCCAGCGCGCACAGCGGCCGCTCATGTAGCCCCCCAGACGCACCGAGCCCACATTCAGGCGGCTGGGGCACGCCGGCAGCGCTGACAGCCGCTTCGACCCATGAAGGCGCGAGCCGATTCACCAGCAACTGCCCCTTCCGCACGATGGCAAAGAGGCCCTCCGCTGGCGCAGCGTCGGCGTTCGCGCAATACAGCGATCCCTGGTCGTCGGCACATTGCATCTCGGCAAAACCGCGGTCGGCACGCACCATCCTTTGGGCCAGATGGACAGAGGCTCCCTCGGGGTTTTCCCTGGTGCCTGGTTCCATTGGGGGTCCCAATCTGGTTCTATCTGTGGCTGAATGATCAGCCTACATTTTGACGACACCAAAACGAGGACATCGCATGACAAACACCCCGATCCGCCGCCGCACCGCTGCCCTCAGTTTGGCACTCGCCGCCGTGGTGGCTGCCATGCCGATCAGTGCGTCCGCGCAGACACCGAAACGCGGCGGCACCTTCATTGTGGGCACCTCGCAGGTGGCTCGCCACCTCAACGGTGCGGTGCAGTCCGGTGTCGCCACCGCGTTGCCATCGACCCAGCTGTTTGCCAGCCCGCTGCGTTTCGACGACAAGTGGAATCCCCAGCCGTATCTGGCCGAGTCGTGGAAGCTGGCCGAAGACGGCAGGTCGCTGACGCTGAACCTGCGCAAGAACGCGGTCTTCCACGACGGCAAGCCCATCACCTCGGCCGACGTGGCGTTCTCGATCATGGCGATCAAGGCCAACCACCCGTTCCAGACCATGCTCGGCCCGGTCGAGAAGGTCGAAACGCCCGACCCCTACACCGCCATCATCCGCATGAGCGAGTCGCACCCGGCGATCGTGCTGGCGATGTCGCCGGCCTTGTGCCCGATTCTTCCCAAGCACATCTACGGCGACGGCAAGGACCTGAAAACCCATCCCCGCAACAGCGTGGACGTGGTGGGCTCCGGTCCGTTCAAGTTTGTCGAGTTCAAGTCGGGTCAGCGCATCGTGCTGGAACGCTTCGACAAATTCTTCCTGTCGGGCAAGCCCTATCTGGATCGCGTGATCTTCAACATCATTCCCGACATCTCCAGTCTGTCGCTTGGCTTGCAGCGTGGCGACATGCAGATGGTGCCGTTCTTCTCGGCATCGACCGAACTGAGCAAGCTGAAAGATGACAAGAACTTGGTGCTGACATCGCGCGGCTACGAGGGCCCTGGCCCCTTGAACTGGCTGGCCTTCAACCTCGAGAAGAAGCCGATGTCCGATCTCAAGGTGCGCAAGGCGATTGCCCATGCGATCGACAAGAACTTCATCACCAAGGCCTTGATGCGCGGTTTTGCCACGCCGGCCGATGGCCCGATCGTGGCAAGCAGCCCGTTTGCCGTCACCGACCTGGTGAAATACCCCCTCGATCTGAAGAAAGCCGCCGCGCTGCTGGACGAAGCGGGCTACAAGGCGAAGGCGGACGGTGAACGCTTCAAGCTGACCGTCGATTACTTGCCGGGCACCGACGATCAGCAGAAGAACGTCGCCGAATATCTGCGCAGCCAGTTGAAGAAAGTCGGCATCGCGATCGAAGTGCGCACCTCGGCGGATTTCCCGGCCTGGGCCAAGCGCATCGCCAGCCACGATTTCGACATGACGATGGACATCGTCTTCAACTGGGGTGACCCGGTGATCGGCGTGCACCGCACCTACCTGTCGAGCAACATCAAGCCCATCGTCTGGACCAACACCCAGTCGTACAAGAATGCCCAGGTCGACGAGCTGCTGAACACAGCCGGCGGCATCCTCGATCCGGTCAAGCGCAAGGCCTACTACGCGTCGTTCCAGAAAATCGTCACCGACGAGCTGCCGGTGATCGACATCAACGTGATCCCGTACCACACCGTCACCAACAAAAACGTCGGCAACGTCCCGATGAGCATCTGGGGTCCGATGTCCCCGTACGACGACGTGTTCC
>CAYRIT010000005.1:0-69508 GCA_964424415.1 uncultured Hydrogenophaga sp. | reverse complement strand
AGCTGGATGTCGTCGAGCCCGCCGGTGGCTTCCTGCGGTAGCGGGCGATGAAGGGCACGGTGGCGCCGCCGTCGAGCAGGGCCACAGCGGCCTCGACCTGGTGCACCCCAACCCGGATTTCCTGCGCGATCTGCGCGATGATTATCTGCATGGCGAAAAAAAGGCTCCACATGGAGCCGTTTGAGAATGACGAAGCCAAGTTTGCCACAGGCCCAGCGGTGCCCGCCCGGTCACATGGACAGCGATCCTTCCCGGAAATCGCTGCGCGCCAGCCAGACGTTGAGCACCACCGGCCGTCCGCTGGCGGCCACCGAGCGGGCCTCGGCCAGGGCCGCGGGCAGCTCGGCATGGTTGCGCACCAGAATGCCGTGGGCACCGAAACCTTCGGCCACGCGGTGGTAATCGGTGCGCGCCAGCACCGTGGCCACGTCGTCACCCAGCATCTTGACCTGCTCGCGCGCAATCTGTGTCCAGCCCGCATCGTTGCCGATCACCGCAATCACGGGGATGCCGTGGCGCACAAAGGTGTCGAACTCGATGGTGCTGTAACCAAACGCCCCATCCCCGAACACCATCCACAGCTCGCTGTCCGGTCGGCTGACGGCTGCACCGAGCGCAAAACCCGCGCCCACGCCCAGCGTGCCGAAGGCGCCGGGGTCGAGCCAGCTCAGCGGCGTGCGCGGCCGCAGCACATAGCTGGCGGTGGCCACCACATCACCGCCGTCGGCCACAAACACCGCGTTGTCGCCCGCCACTTCGTTGATGGCACGGAACAGCACGATCGGGTTGACGTGATCGCCCTGCGCGCTGGCCTGCTGATCGATCTCGACCTCGCGCACAGCGTCGCGCTCGCGCAGACCCGCGACCCAGCCCGCCAGCCGCGCGGCCTGGCTGGCATCGGCGCCCCCGGCCAGCGCGCGGATGAAGGCACCGGCGTCGCCCAGCGCCGCCACGTCGGGCCGCCGGTTCAGGCGCGCGTCGCGGGTGCTGCGGTTGGCGGCGATCAGCTGGGCGCTGCGGCGCACGTGTTTGCCGTAGTCGAGCCGGAAGTCACAGGGCACACCGGCCAGCAACACACAGTCGGACTCGCGCAGTGCCTGCCGTCGCTGGTGGCGCAGGTGCAGCGGGTGGTTGCGTCCCAGCAGGCCGCGCGCCATGCCCGAGAGGTAAACCGGAATCCCGAGCCGCCCCACCGCGTCTGCGAGCGCCTGTGCCTGGGCGGCGTCCACCACCGCCTGGCTGCCGATCACCATCAGGGGGCGCTCGGCTTTGGCCAGCGCGGTCTGGGTCGCGCGCAGCGCGCTGGCACTGGCCTCGGGCACGGCAACCGGGCGGGCGGCGATGGCCGGGGTTTGGGCGCTGCCCTCGAACATGCGCTGCACATGGCGGTTGAGGTACCAGCGCAGCCCGCGCTCGGGCCAACTGTTGCCTTTGCCCGAAGCGTCGGCGTACCACTGGCGGATGTTGGCCTCCTCGTACAACAGGTCCACCGGGCATTCGATGAACACCGGCCCGGGCACACCCGACTGCGCGAGCGCAAAGGCTTCCGCCACGGCGGGCCCGAGCTCGCGCACCCGGCGCATTTTGAAGAAACGCTTCACGTGCGGCTCGACCAGTGGCCGCTGGTCGATGTCCTGCAGCGCGCCGCGGCCCTGCAGCGCGGTGGGCGCGGCACCACCGATCAGGATCAGCGGGCTCTGCGCGAGCTGTGCGTTTTTCAGCGCGGTGATGGTGTTGGTGATGCCGGGCCCGGCGGTAACCGCGGCCACGCCGGGCCGGCCGGACAGGCGGGCGGCGGCGTCGGCCGCGAACACCGCGGTGGCTTCGTCGCGCACATCAAGTATGCGGATACCGCGCGCCTTGGCCGCGCTCAGAATTGGCGAGATATGACCACCACACAAGGTGTAGATGCACGGTACACCGTGCGCCTGCAGGGCCTGGGCGACCCGGTCGCCACCGTGCCGGGGGGTGAAAAAAGCCGTCATGCCCAGAGCACCTTCTGTTTGTTGCGGTACCACTGCTCCATCTGCGGGCCGGCCATGGCCTCGATGCGCGCGCGCTTGATCTTCATGGTGGGCGTCAGGCAGCCGTTTTCGATGCTCCAGGGTTCGCGCAAAACCACGATCATCTGCAGCCGCTCGTAGTCGGCCGCGCTGGCGTTGAGATCGTCAAGCAGGCGGCTGAATTCGCGCTCCACCTGCTGGCGCAGCGCGCTCTCGTGCTGGCGCGGGCGCAGGGCCTCACTCAGCACCACCATCGCATAGGCCGCGGATTGCCCGACGCCCGATACGATGGACATCTCCACCATGGGGTGCGCGTTGATGCGGTTCTCGATCGGCGCCGGCGCGATGTACTTGCCCTTGGCGGTCTTGAACAGCTCCTTGACCCGGCCGGTGATTTTCAGCAGGCCATCGGAGCGCAGCTCGCCCAGGTCGCCGGTGCGAAAAAATCCGTCCTCGGTGAACGCTTCGGCGTTGAGTTCGGGCTGTTTGTAGTAGCCCTGAAAAGCCCCCGGCGACTTGATCAGCACCTCGCCCTCGGGGCTGATGCGCACCTGGACACCCGGCAGCGCCACGCCCACCAGGCCCGGCTCGTTGGCCTGTGCATTCGAGGAGTGCGAATACGAGCTGTCTTCGGTCATCCCGTAGCCCTCGTAGAGCGGCAGGCCGATGCGGCGGTACCAGGCGATCAGGTCCGGCGGGATCGGCGCCGAACCGCTGCCGGCCATCCGCACCTGGCCCAGGCCCAGGCCGTTGCGGATCTTGCGCGCGACGATCCTGCCCAGCAGCGGGATGCGCAGCAGCCGCTCCAGCTTGGCTGGTGGCATCTTGGCAAACACACCTTGCTGGAATTTGAGCCACAGCCGCGGCACCGAGATGAAGGCGGTGGGCTGGGCACGCTGCAGGTCGGCCAGAAAGGTGTCGAGCGATTCGGCGAAGAACACATGGGCCCTGCCGTCGATCAGCGTCAGCGCTTCGACCCAGTTGCGCTCGAAGCTGTGCGCCAGCGGCAAATAGGACAGCATCCGCAGTTCGATGTCACCGTTGCGGCGGCGCAGATCGGTGGCCATGCCCTGCCCGGCCTGGGTCACCGCGTCGAAACCGATCATCACGCCCTTGGGCGTGCCGGTGGAGCCCGAGGTGTACATCAGCATCGCCAGCTCGTTGGCCGCGCGCCGCGGCTGACCGGCCAGCGGGGCGGTGCGCGCGACGATGGCGTCCCAGGTGTCGTGGCCGGTCTCTGGCGCCAGCGGCAGGGCAATACACGGCAGGCCGGCCGGGACACCCGGTGCCTGGTGCGGCCAGGTGTCGAGCTTGCCCACAAACAGCAGGCTGGCCTCGCTGTGGCGCAAGACGTAGTTCACCGTGTCGGCGGTTTCGGTGGGGAAAATCGCCACCGTGGTGTGGCCAGCCATCCAGATTGCCAGCTCGGCCATGATGAAGTGGGCGCAGTTTTTCGACAGGATGGCGATGCGCGAGCCGGGCACGAAGCGCTGGCTCTGCAGGTGCGCGGCCATGCGGCGCGACTGGTCCATCACCTGCGCCCAGGTGAAATCGGCCACCTGGCCACCGCCCAGGGGCTGGGTCAGGTAGACGTGGTTGGCCAGCGTGGTCTCATGCTGGTAGACGTGGTCGAGGATCAACATGTGAGGATTTCCTGGGTGAACACAAAGCGTGGGCGCAAGGGGGGAAGCGCGGCCATTCGATCACCGTTCCTGGTGAGCGGCAAGCTGGCAAACCCGCCAATCTGTCACCTGGATTCACCGCGCCCGCCACCAGCACTGCAAGCCCGGACACATCCGGCCGCGCAGTTCAGCCCACGCGGGTCGGCGCTCTGCCGGGTGGTGCCGATCCGCTCAGGGTCAGCCAGGTCAGGCCCACGCCGATCAGCGCGCCAGTGGCCATGCCCGCCACCATGGGCAGCGGCTGACCGTTCGCAAACAGGCTCACGATGCCCATGGCAGCCGCGCCGCCGAGCATTTGTAGCGTGCCCATGAGCGCCGACGCGGTGCCGGCGATGGCGCCGTGCCGGTCCAGCGCCAGCACCGAGGCGGTGGGGATCACCAGGCCCATGAACCCGCTGGCCACGAAATACAGCCCCATCAGCACCACCAGGCTGTCACCACCGAACAGGAAAAAACCGAGCAGCACGAGCATCACCGCGCCAGCAGCGCTGGCCGCGAACTTCACCAGCCGCACCAGGCCAAAACGGCGCCCCAGCAATGCGGTGAGCTGTGAGGCACCAATGAAGGCGACGGCGTTGAACGAAAACGCCAGGCTGTACTGCGTGGGCGTGAGGCCGTAGTGGTTGATGAAGACAAACGGAGAGCCGGCCAGAAACACAAAAAAACCCGCCATCGCGCTGCTGCCAATACCCACCAGCCCCAGGAAATGGGTGTCACGCAGCAGCAGCGCATAGGCCCGCCAGGCGCTGCCCAGGCTGCTTTCCACCCGCTGCCCGGGCCCGCGCGTTTCCTTGAGCGCCCCGAACACCAGCGCCAGACCCGCGAGCGACGCCAGTGCAACCGCCCAGAACACGCCGCGCCAGCCGGTGAGCGCGATCACGCCGCTGCCGGCCAGCGGCGCCAGAATCGGCGAGACGCTGAACACCAGCATCAGCAGCGACATCAGGCGCGCCGCCTCGGTACCGGTGTGCAGGTCGCGCACCACAGCACGCGGAATGGCCATGCCGGCCGCCGCACCCAGGCCTTGCAGAAACCGCAGCGCGATCAGCGTCTGCACGTCGCTGGTGAGTGCGCAGCCGATGCTGGCCAGGGTGAACAGGCCCAGACCAAAATACAGCGGCGGCTTGCGGCCCACCATGTCCGAGACCGGACCGTAGAACAGCTGGCCGGTGCCCAGCGCGAGAAAAAACACGGTCAGCGTGAGCTGCACCGCGCCCACCTCGGCGCCCAGGCTGCGGCCGATGTCGGGCAGCGCGGGCAGGTACATGTCGATCGCAAACGGGCCGATCGCCGACAGCAGGCCCAGGATCAGGGCGGTCTTGAAATAACGGGAAGCTGGCATGGCATCCATTGTCGCGCGCCGCTGCGGCGCGGCCGGCCGCAGCGGCTCAGAACAGCGTGGGCGTGTCGCCGCTCAGCGCGCCTTCGATCGCCAGCATGTGCAGCTTGGTGGCCGCACCACCGGTGGCGGAGAACCCACCCGGCCGGTTGCCGGCGGCCAGCACCCGGTGGCAGGGCACCACCGGCGCAAACGGGTTGAAACCCATGGCCTGTCCAACGGCGCGCGCGCCGTGTGGTCGGCCCACTGCTTGAGCAACCTCGCCGTAGGTGAGGGTCTGGCCGGGCGGGATGCGGCGCACCACATCAAACACCAGGCTCTGAAACGGGGTGAGCCGGCTTGTGTCGAGCGCGATCTCCAGCAGGTCGCGCGGCTCGCCCGCCAGCAGGGCCTGGATGCCGGCGATGGCCTGTGCGGCGTGGGGCGGTGGTTCGTCGGCGACCGAGCCCGCCGCCAGCCCCTTGAGCAGCCGCTCGCGGGTGGCCGGCTCGGTGGCTTCGGGCAGCTGCACAGCCTCCACCGCCACCGCATTCCAGGCAATGCCACAGACACCGATGGCGGTGGAAAACAGCGCGTGGCCGCGGGGTGTGGCGGTCGGGTGCAGCGTGGTGGTGGTCATCACGGCGACGCCAGCGCGGCTCAGCCGCCGCGCAGGGCCTGGCGCAGCCCGACGCCGATTTCGGGGCGCTCGGCAAACGGATCGGCCGGGTTGGTGCCGGCGACGATGGCGTCGAAGCGCTGCCTGGCGTTGCCCAGGGCCCTGGGGTGGCTGTAGATGTAGAAGCGGTCGCCTGTGGTGGCGTCGAACACCAACTGGGCCACCTGGGCCGCGGTGACCTTGCCCGAGTTCACCGCTTTGTCGGTCATGGCCTGGCCGATCAGCTGGCTCTGGGTGGGTTTTTCATCGCTCAGCGCAGACGGACGGTTGCGGTGGCTCTGGCTGATGCCGGTGGGCACAAAGTACGGGCAGAGCACGCTGGCGCTCACCTGGTCGCTCACCAGTTTCAGATCCTGGTAGAGGGTCTCGGTCAGGCTGACCACCGCGTGTTTGCTCACGTTGTACACACCCATGTTGGGTGGCGTGAGCAGGCCGGCCATGCTGGCGGTGTTGACGATGTGGCCCCGCCACTGGGGGTCAGCCCGGGCTGCGGCCAGCATCATGGGCGCGAACAGACGCACACCGTGGATCACACCCCAGAGGTTGACGCCCAGCACCCACTCCCAGTCCCGGACCGAGTTTTCCCAGATCAGCCCGCCCGAGCCCACACCAGCGTTGTTGAACACAAAATGGGGCGCGCCAAAGGTCTGCTGCACCTCAAGGGCCAGGGCTTCCATCTGGGCAACGTCGGACACATCGACACGCCGCGCCAGCACCTGGGCGCCCGCAGCCTTCATCTCGGTCTCGGCCTGATCCAGCGCGTCGGTCTGCACGTCCACCAGCACCAGGTTCATGCCCCGCGCGGCACCGATGCGCGCACATTCCAGGCCAAAACCCGAACCGGCGCCGGTGAGCACGGCGGTTTTGCCAGAAAAATCTTGAATCATGGGGTCGATCTCCTCAGGTTGTTGTGATCGTTCGATGACCAGCAGCGTTGTTCAGCACACACCGCGGAGCCGACTCTGCCGGGCCGCTGGTGGCCCCCCATGGGGCTGAGAGCCGCGGCTCCAGGCCTGCCTGCGTCGGCTTGAGCGGCTCGAAGCGCCGCAGGGGGGCTTCATTTGCGCAGCATCTCGATGTGGTCGATGCCGTCCTCGACGTAGAGATCACCCGCTGGCGCGAAGCCATGCTGGCGGTAAAAAGCTTGCAGATGCGCCTGGGCACCGATGCGGATGGGCTGCTCGCCCCACAGGCGCTGCAGCTGCGAGATCGATTCGCGCATGAGCGCGTGGCCCAGGCCGCTGCCGCGCGTGAGCGGCGCCGTCGCGACCCGGCCGATGCTGGCCTCGGTGAACGCCAGTCCGGCCGGCAGCAGCCGGCTGTACGCCAGCAGCCGCGGGCCACCCGCACCGTCGGGCGTCTCACACAGCAGGTGTGTGCAGGCCGGGTCCAGGCCGTCCATGTCCTGGAACACGCAGGCCTGCTCCACCACAAACACCTCGGCGCGCAGTTTCAGCACGCGGTACAGCTCAGCGCCGCTCAGTGTCTCGAACGACAGGCAGCGCCAGCGCAGGCTCTGCAACACGGCAGCGCTCAAGCGCGCACCTCTCTGAGCACAAAACCGATGCGCGGGAAGTGCACATGCAGGCGACCGGCGCGGTCGTCGCTGCGCTCCAGCGTGTAGCGGGTGCGGGTGGCGGCGCGCAGGATGCCTTCGCTGGGTTCGGTGCCGAAAGCCTCGGCCGCGATGCTGACCCGGCTGCCCAGGGTGATGCCGTGCTCGTCCTGGAACACTTCGGTGCCCAGCGGGGCCGGCTCGGCCGCTGCAGCGACCGCCAAGGCTTCGGTGGATGTGAACTTGCTCATGGTGCCGTGGCCGAGCGCGGCCAGGCGGTCCATCCAGGCGATCACACCCGGCGTGGCGTCCAGGATGGCGGCCATCGCGGGGTTGACCACACGGCTGAACCACAGCGGGTGGTAGGCCGCGAAGTCGGCCACACACGGCGCGTCGCCCAGCAGATAGGGCTGCACCTCCAGCATGTGCGCCAGGCGACGCAGGTAGCTGCGGTAGGCCGCGGTGGCGTCGCCCGGGCGCAGACTGGTCATGTTCTGGCGCATGGCGCCGCGGTCGGCAGCGAAGGCCTGGGCGGCCTCAGGTGGCTGGCCGGCAAACAGCGCGGCCGCGCCCTTGGGGCTGAGGTTGTGGCCCATGGCGGCCCAGAACAGCGTGCTGTCGGCCCACTGAGCGAGCACCCGGGCCACCCCTTTGAGCTGCGCCGGATACAGCGTGGGCTCGGGCTGGTGGTGTTCGAGCACATCGCAGATCAGGGCGGTGTCGCAGTAGATGTCGGCGCCGATCTGCAGCACCGGCGTGCGCCGGTAGCCGCCGGTGAGCGCCAGCACATCGGGCTTGGGCATGGTGCGCGGAATGATGACGCTCTGCCAGGCGAGACGCTTGTGGCCCAGGATCAGGCGCACCTTCTCCGAGAACGGCGAGGTGGGGTAGTGGTGCAGGATCAGATCGGCCACGGCGGTGCTTTCGGAACGGGTCAGCGCGGCTGCGCACGGGCAAGGATGGCGGCGAAGTCGACACCGCTGCCCAGCGAGCCAAAGCTCAGGCCCCAATGGCCCGCCAGGCGAGAATCGCAGAACGCGCCGAACACGGCGGCCGGCGCGGTCTGGGCCAGCAACGCGGCCTGCACCGCCAGCGCCACATCTTGTGCCAGGCGGCGCGCTTCGATCTCGGTGGCCATGGCTTCGACGCGGGTGGGCAGCGTGTCGGCCAGGTGGTCAAGTGCCGGGTGCATGCCACGCGCCGGGGCGAGCTCGTGCGCCAGTGCGGCAGCGGCATCGGCCTTGCGCAGGGCACGCAGCAGGTCCAGCGCCATGATGTTGCCCGCGCCTTCCCAGATCGAGTTCACCGGCATCTCGCGGTAGATGCGCGCCATGACGCCCTCGCCACCCTCTTCCACGTAGCCGTTGCCACCCAGGCATTCCATGGCTTCCTGGCCGAAATAGCTGCCGCGCTTGCAGATCCAGAACTTGGCCACCGGTGTGAGCAGGCGCTGGATCGCGCGCTCGTGTTCGTTGCTGGCGGCTCGGTCGAAGCTGCGCGCCAGGCGCAGGGCCAGCGCGGTGGCGGCCTCGGATTCCAGGGCCAGATCGGCCAGCACGTTCTGCATCAGCGGCTGGTCGATCAGCTTCTTGCCGAAAGCCTGGCGCTGCGCCGTGTGGTCGATCGCGAGCGAGAGCGCCTGGCGCATCAGGGCGCTGGTGCCCAGCGCGCAGTCGAGGCGTGTCATGGTGCCCATGGCCAGGATCTGCGGCACGCCACGCCCCTCCTCGCCCACCAGCCAGGCGGTGGCACCGACAAACTCCACCTCGGAGCTGGCGTTGGCCTTGTTGCCCAGCTTGTCTTTGAGGCGCTGGATGAACAGCCCGTTGAGCGTGCCGTCGGGCAGCACACGCGGCAGGAACAGGCAGCTCAGGCCCGACGGCGTCTGCGCCAGAACCAGGAAAGCGTCGCACATGGGGGCGGAGAAAAACCACTTGTGGCCGGTGACCTTGAAGCGCTGGCCCCAGTTGTCGGCCCCATCGGGCACCGCCTGGGTGGTGTTGGCGCGCACGTCGGAGCCGCCCTGCTTCTCGGTCATGCCCATGCCCATGGTCACGCCGGCTTTGTCTTTCCACAGCTTCAGCGTCGGGTCGTAGGCGCGGCTGGTGAGCTGCGGCGCCCAGTCGCGGTAGATGGCCGCGTTGTCCTGCAGCGCGGGGGTGACCGCGTAGGTCATGGAGATCGGGCACAGGATCGAGGGTTCGAGTTCGGTGAACAGCATGAAGGCCGCCGCGCGCCGCACATGGGCCTGGCCCGTGGCCTGCTCGCTCTCGGAGAACGGTGTGCCGTGCAGGCCCGCTGCGGTCGCCGCACCCATCAGCGCGTGGTAACTCGGGTGGAACTCCACCTGATCGGTGCGGTGGCCAAAACGGTCGTGGCTCTTGAGCTGCGGCGTGAACACGTTGGCCAGCCGCGCATGGGTCTGCATCTCGGCGCTGCCCACCCGCTCGCCCAGCGCCTGGAAGGGCGCGGTGTCGAGCTCCGGGGCGTTGAACGCCAGTGCCGACTGCAGCGCCCGGTTGCCGGAGAACAGGTTGACATCGACCAGCGGCTCAGGCTGGTTGAAAACTTCGTGCGTGGTGTTCATGGTGCGTCCAGGTAAGCGATCAACAATGTCACCGCAGCGGCGAGGCAGCTCAACCCAGGCCACAGCGGAACCGGCTCCGTCGGGCCGCCAGTGGCGCCCCTTTGGGGGTGACGCCGAAGGCGGCGCGGGGGATTAAATTCTCACCAGCTGTTTGCCAAAGTTCTTGCCTTTGAGCAGGCCAAGAAATGCCTCTGGCGCCGAGGCAATGCCTTCGGCAATAGTTTCACGTGGCCGCAGCTTGCCGGAAGCGACAAGGCCACCGAGCTCGCTCAGCGCCTCGGGCCAGACTTCCATGTGTTCGCTGACGATGAAACCCTCGATCTTCAGCCGGTTGACCAGGATCAGCGCCGGGTTGGTCAGTGGCAGCGGCTGGCCGTCGTAGCCGGCGATCATGCCGCAGACTGCAATGCGGCCGAAGGCGTTCATGCGCAGCAGCACCGCATCGAGAATCATGCCGCCCACGTTCTCGAAATAGCCATCGATGCCGTCCGGGCAATGCTCTTTCAGGGCCTTGGCCAGCGAGTACATGTCCTTGTGCTGCTTGTAATCGATACAGGCGTCATAACCCAGCTCCTCCACCGCGTAACGGCACTTCTCCGGGCCACCCGCAATACCCACCGCACGGCAGCCGCGCGCCTTGGCCAAGGCACCAAACGCGCTGCCCACCGCGCCGGTGGCGGCACTGATCACCACCGTCTCGCCGGCCTTGGGGTTGATGATCTTGACCAGACCGTACCAGGCGGTCACGCCCGGCATGCCGACCGCACCGAGGTAGTAGGACAGCGGCACATGGGTGGTGTCGACCTTGCGCAGCGCGCCGGGCTGGCCGGCATCGACCACGCTGTACTCCTGCCAGCCACCCATGCCCACCACCTGGTCGCCAGCGCTGAATTTGGGGTGTTTGGACTCGACCACTTCACCGACGGTCCCGCCGATCATCACGTCGCCCAGCGGCTGCGAGGCGGCGTAGCTTTTGCTGTCGTTCATGCGCCCGCGCATGTAGGGGTCCAGGCTCAGGTAGTGGTGTTTGACGAGCACCTGGCCGACTTGCAGGGCGGGCGTCTCGCTGGTCACAAGCTTGAAGTTGTCGACCGTGGCTTCGCCTTGCGGGCGGTTGTCGAGCAGGATTTGCTGGTTGCTGGGCATGGTGAGATCTCCTGAGGGTGTGTGAAAAACAAGGCGGGGGTCAATCGGTGGGGATGCGGTTGAGCGGCTGCGTGCGGCCCGGACCCACCGGCAACCGGGGCACATATTTGAAGGTGCCGGTGGCGTGGCAACAGAGCTTGCCGGCGGCGTCGAAGATGCTCGACTCGGTGAACGCCAGGGTGGCGGTGCGGTGCAGCAGCTTGCCCTTCGCCAGCAACGGACCCTTGGCGGCGCGCATGAAGCTGGTCTTCATTTCGATGGTGACGCAGCCCATGCTCGGCTCCACCGAGCGCGCCGCGTGCGCCATGACCACGTCCATCAGCGTCATGCTCGCGCCACCGTGCACCACAGCGAACGAGTTCTCGTGTTCGGGTGTTGGCGCAAAAGCAATCTCGGCCTCGCCGCCTTCCATGCGCAGCAGGTCGAAGCCGAGCAGTTCGACAAAAGGAATGTGGACTTCAAATTTCATGTGCAAACGTTCTCATTGAACAACCATGACTTTGACCCGGGCGGTTTCACCGGGCCGACCGTGCTGCCCCGGAGAGGGTTGAGGGCGGCAGCTCCAGGTCTGCCCGCGCAGACCCGAACAGCCCGAAGAGACAGCACCTCTGGCGATGGCGCGGCCTGCAAGGTGCGCAGCGACACGCTGCGCGGGGGTGGGCGGGCCCTATCCACCGGTGACCACAGACACGCCACCGTCGACGGCCAGCCATTGGCCCGTGATGTGCTTGCCCGCGTCCGACGCATACAACACGGTCAGCCCTTTGAGGTCTTCGTCGTCACCCAGACGGCGCAACGGCGCGTGGGCCGCGAGTTTCTCCTCCCCCATGGCTTTCAGGGTGCCCTGGGTCATCTTGCTGGGGAAAAAGCCCGGGCAGATCGCGTTGACCGTGATGCCGTATTGGCCCCACTCCGCGGCCAGCGCGCGGGTGAAGTTGATCACCGCACCTTTGGAGGTGTTGTAGGCGATGGTGGTCATCTCGGACGGGTTGCCGCCCAGACCGGCGATGCTGGCGGTGTTGATGATGCGACCGCCATAACGTGAACCCGCAGCTTGCGCGCTGCGGTGGCGCGGGATCATGCTGCGCTTGGCGATGATCTGGCTCAGGATGAAGTAGCTGCGCACGTTGAGGTTCATCACCTTGTCCCAGGCCTCCACCGGGTGATCCTCGGCCGGTGCGCCCCAGGCGGCGCCCGCGTTGTTGACCAGGATGTCGATGTCGCCCACGCGCTGCAAGGCCTCGTCGGCCAGGCGGCGGATGTCCCCTTCCTGCGAGCAGTCGGCGGCGATCCAGCGCGCGTCGATGCCCGTGGCCTGCAGCTCGGCGGTGGCCGTCTCCAGATCGCTGGCCTTGCGCGAGCTGATCACCACACGGGCGCCCTGCTCGCCCAGCGCATGCGCCATCTGCAGGCCCAGACCGCGCGAGCCGCCGGTGATGAGGGCGGTTTTGCCTTTGAGATCGAACAGTTGTTGAACGGTGCGTGGTGTCATGTGGTGTCTCCTGTGGTGTATGGGTTCAAAAAGCGTCTTCTGCCAGTTCGGCGCAGGTGGGATCCCTGCTGCTCACCACCTGCAGCCAGGCGCCGATCTTGGGCAGTTCGTAGTGGAAAAAGAAACGCATCGCGGCCAGGCGGCCGGTGCGCGCGGGCGAATCGGGCGCGGCGTGTGCGGTGAGCGCCACGTCCAGCCAGATCCAGGCCAGCACCGTGTGACCAAACGCCTGCAGGTAAGGCACGGCATTGGCCAGCGCCTCACCCGGGTTGCCAGTGGACCAGGCGGCCTGGGTGGCGGCGTCGATCTCCTTCAAGGCTGCGCCCAGGGCCTGGGCACAAGGTGCCAGCTCGGGCACCGCGGCCGCCCGCGCCATGGTGGACTGCACGCGCGCGGCCAGCAGCTTCAGGCCTTGGCCCTCCTCCATCAGCACCTTGCGGCCCAGCAGGTCCATCGCCTGGATGCCGTGGGTGCCCTCGTGGATCATGTTCAGGCGGTTGTCGCGCCAGTACTGCTCCACCGGGAAATCGCGTGTGTAGCCGTAACCGCCGTGCACCTGGATTGCCAGCGAGTTGGCTTCCAGACACCATTCGCTGGGCCAGCTTTTGGCGATCGGGGTCAGCACCTCCAGCAGCAGGCGCGCCTCGTCGGCGGCCTCGGCGGTGCCGGTGTGCTGCTCGTCCACCAGCCGCGCGCAGCAAAGCGCCAGCGCCAGCGCGCCCTCGCAATAGGACTTCTGGGCCAGCAGCATGCGCTTCACATCGGCGTGTTCGATGATGCGGATCTGTGGCTGGGCCGGGTCTTTTCCGCCGGGGCCGACAGGCCGTCCTTGTGGCCGGTTTTTTGCGTAGTCCAGGCTGGCGTGGTAGCCCGCCATGCCCAGCATGGTGGCGGCCAGGCCCACGCCAATGCGCGCCTCGTTCATCATGTGGAACATGCAGGCCAGGCCCTTGCCGGGCTGGCCCACCAGATAACCCACCGCGCCTGCCTGCCCTTGCACCGGGTATTTGCCCTCGCCGAAATTGAGCAAGGTGTTGGTGGTGCCGCGCCAGCCGCACTTGTGGTTCAGGCCCGCCAGCGCCACGTCGTTGCGCTCACCGGTCAGCTCCCCTTTCGTGTTGACCATCTTTTTGGGCACGATGAAGAGCGAAATGCCACGCGTGCCGGGCACCGCCTTGCCGTGTTCATCGGGGATCTTGGCCAGCACTAGGTGCACGATGTTTTCGGTGAGCTCGTGCTCGCCCGAAGAGATCCACATCTTGTTGCCCTTGAGCCGGTAGCGCGGTCCCAGCGGGTCGTTCGCAGCGTCTGGCCCGTCGGGCAAAGCGCGGGTGGCCACGTCGCTCAGGCTGGAGCCCGCTTGCGGTTCGCTCAAACACATGGTGCCCGCCCAGCGACCTGAAAATTCGTTGAGCGCGAACACCTGCTTTTGCAGCTCCGTGCCGTGTTTCATCAGCAGGTTGGCGTTGCCGGTGGTCAGCATGCTCGATCCGATGCTCACCGACGCCATGGCAAAAAACGTGTTCGCAGCCGCCTCCACCGTGTAGGGCAGCTGCATGCCGCCGATCTCGGCGTCTTGTGCGGCACTCAGCAAGCCGCTCTCGGCATAGGCCTGGTGCGCATCGTGGGTGGCCTGCGGCAGGATCACCTTTTCGCCGTCGAACTGCGGCTCCTGTGTGTCCACCAGCCGGTTGAACGGCGCGTATTTTTCGCGCGCGATGCGCTCGCAGGTGTCGAGCACCGCGTCAAAGGTTTCGCGGCTGTGGTCGGCGAAGCGCTCGCGCTGGTTGAGGCGTTCAACCGCCAGCCAGTCGTTGAGCAGGAAGTCGAGGGTGGCACGCAAGCTCATGGGGATCTCCGGGGTGGTCGCATCGATTGCCCACAGCAATCAGGCATCTTTGACCGATGGCAGGGCGGCGATGGTGCCCTGCGCCACCGCACACAGCTTTTCCTGACCGTCTTGCACCACGAACACATCGCAGCGGCACACCGACTGGGTCTTGCCGGTGTGCACCGCTTCGGCGCGCGCAACCAGCCGCTCGCCGATGGCCGGGCGCAGGTAGTTGATCTTGAATTCGGAGGTGACCACCGGCACCGGCAATGCGGTGCCGCCGGCGTAGGTCAGCGCGTTGTCGGCCGCGTAGCTGATCACACCCCCGTGCACAAAGCCATGCTGCTGCTTGACGCGGTCACCGATCGGGATCTGCAGTTCGCAGCGCCCCGGCGCGAGCATGGTGAGTTCGGCGCCGAACAGTTGCGAGAAGGGTTGCGAGGCCAGCACCTCGCGACCCATCGCCATGAGCGTCTCGGGCGTGGCGTTTGCATCGCGCACCGGTGCGTCCTACAACACTTCGAAGACACCTGCCGCGCCCATACCGCCACCGATGCACATGGTCACGCAGACGCGCTTGGCACCGCGGCGTTTGCCTTCGATCAGCGCGTGGCCGGTGAGGCGCTGGCCCGACACACCGTAAGGGTGGCCAACCGCGATGGCGCCGCCGTTGACGTTGAGTTTGTCGGCCGGAATGCCCAGCTTGTCGCGGCAGTAGATCACCTGCACCGCAAACGCTTCGTTGAGCTCCCAGAGGTCGATGTCGCTCACCTTCAGGCACAGGCGTGACAGCACCTTGGGAATCGCAAACACCGGGCCAATGCCCATCTCGTCGGGTTCACAGCCAGCCACCGCAAAGCCGAGGAAGCGCCCCAAGGGCTTCAAGCCGCGTTTTTCAGCCAGTGTTTCGTCCATCAGCACACAAGCGCCTGCGCCATCGGAAAACTGGCTGGCGTTGCCGGCCGAGACCAGCCCACCGGGCAGCGCCGAGCGCAGGCCGTGGATGCCGTCAAAGGTGGTGCCGGCACGGATGCCTTCGTCGTTCTCGACGGTCACGTCTTTGGTGATCAGGCCCAGCGTCTTGTCGGCGATGCCGGCGGTGACGGTGATGGGCGCGATCTCGTCCTTGAACAAGCCTTTTTCCAGCGCAGCGGCGGCCTTTTGCTGGCTGGCAGCACCGTACTCGTCCATGGCGTCGCGGCCGATGCCGTATCGCTTGGCCACGTTCTCGGCGGTCTGCAGCATGTTCCAGTAAATCTCTGGTTTGTTCTTGGCCAGCCAGGGATCGACCAGCAAGTGGGTGTTCATCTCCTGCTGCACGCAGGAAATGCTCTCCACACCACCGGCCACGTACACACTGCCTTCGCCCGCGATGATGCGCTGGGCGGCGAGCGCGATGGTCTGCAGGCCGGAGGAGCAGAAGCGGTTGACCGTCATGCCCGAAACGGTGACGGGCAGGCCGGCGCGCAGGGCGATCTGGCGCGCGATGTTGGCACCCGTGGCGCCCTCGGGGTTGGCGCAACCCATGATCACGTCTTCCACCTCGGCGGCGTCGATGCCGGCACGCGCCACGGCGTGTTGCACCGCGTGGCCGCCGAGCGTGGCACCGTGGGTCATGTTGAAGGCGCCCTTCCAGCTCTTGGCCAGGGGCGTGCGGGCGGTGGAAACGATGACGGCGTTGGTCATGATGGGTTCCTAATGAAATCTTGGTTGAACGGGGATGCACTTGCCAGGGCTCCCGTGGAACCGGCTTTGCCGGGCCACGGGAAGCGTCCCCCGTCGGGGGAAGACGCGAAGCGGCGCAGAGGGGAAGTCATCCAAATGTTTTGCCTTCGGCGACCAGGCGCGCCAGCAGCGGCGCCGGCTGCCAGAACTTGGCGTCGTCCAGCGGATTCCTGGCGAAGCGCTTCATGGCCTGGGCCACGTTGAACAGCCCCACCTCATCGGCGTAGCGCAGCGGGCCACCGCGGTGCACCGGGAAGCCGTAGCCGAAGATGTAGACCACATCGATGTCGCTGGCCTTGTTGGCGATGCCCTCTTCGAGAATGTGCGCGGCCTCGTTCACCAGCGAGAACACCAGGCGCTGCACGATCTCTTCGTCGGAAATCTTGCGTGGCGCGATGCCGAGCGTCTTGCGGTGGTCGGCGATCATCTGTTCGACCGCAGCGTTCGGGATCGCGTCGCGTTTGCCCGGCACGTAGTCGTACCAGCCGGCGCCGGTCTTCTGACCGTAGCGGCCTTTTTCGCACAGCAGGTCGGCGGTCTTGCTGTACTTCATGTCCGGCTTTTCCTGGTAGCGGCGCTTGCGGATGGCCCAGCCGATGTCGTTGCCGGCCAGGTCGCCCATGCGGAACGGGCCCATGGCGAAGCCGAACTTCTCGATCGCCTTGTCCACCTGCTGCGGCGTGCAGCCTTCGTCGAGCAGGAAACCGCCCTGGCGGCCGTACTGTTCGATCATGCGGTTGCCGATGAAGCCGTCGCACACACCCGAGACCACCGCGGTCTTGCGGATCTTCTTGGCCACCGTCATCACGGTGGCCATCACGTCTTTGGCCGTCTTCTCGCCGCGCACCACTTCCAGCAGCTTCATCACGTTGGCCGGACTGAAGAAATGCAGACCCACCACGTCCTGCGGACGCTTGGTGAAGGAGGCGATCTTGTTGACGTCCAGCGTGGACGTGTTCGACGCCAGGATGGCGCCGGGTTTCATCACGCGGTCCAGTTCCTTGAACACCGCTTCCTTCACACCGATCTCTTCGAACACCGCCTCGATCACCAGATCGGCATCCTTCAGCTCGTCGTAGCTCAGCGTGGTCGACAGCAACGCCATGCGCTGCTCGTACTTGTCCTGTTTGAGCTTGCCTTTCTTGACCTGGGCTTCGTAGTTCTTCCTGATGATGCCCACGCCCTTGTCCAGCGCCTCCTGCTTCATCTCCAGAATCTTCACCGGAATGCCGGCATTGAGGAAGTTCATGGAAATGCCCCCCCCCATGGTGCCGGCACCGATAACGGCCACCGACCGGACCTCCCGCTGCGGCGTGTCGGCCGGCACGTCGGGGATCTTGGAGGCGGCGCGCTCGGCCATGAACAGGTGGCGCAGCGCACGGCACTCGGGTGTCCACATCAGGTTGATGAAGATCTCGCGCTCGGTCGCCATGCCGGCGTCGAACTTCTGCTTGGTGGCGGCTTCCACCGCGTCCACACACTTGGCCGGCGCGGGGAAATTCTTGGCCAAGCCCTTGACCATGTTGCGTGCAAACTGGAAGTAGGCGTCGCCCTTGGAGTGCTTGCACGGCAGGTTGCGCACCAGCGGCAACGCCGAGCCATCGGCGTGCTTGGCCGCCACTTCCCTGGCAAAAGCCAATGCCTCTTCCGCCAGCGACTCCGGCGACTGGGCCAGCTTGTCGAACAGCTTCTGCCCAGGTACCCCGGCCAGCAGCTCGCTCTTGACCGGCTCTCCCGAGACGATCATGTTGAGCGCGGCTTCCACACCCAGCACACGTGGCAGGCGCTGCGTGCCACCGGCGCCGGGGATCAGCCCCAGTTTCACTTCGGGCAAGGCCACGCTGCAACCCGGTGCAACGATGCGGTAATGGCAGCCCAGAGCCAGCTCCAGACCACCGCCCATGGCCACACTGTGGATGGCAGCCACCACCGGCTTGCTGGTGTGCTCCACCGCCAGGATCACGCTCAGCAGATTGGGCTCGGCCAGCGCTTCGGGCTTGCCGAACTCGCGGATGTCCGCACCGCCCGAAAAGGCCTTGCCGGCACCGGTGATCACGATCGCCTTGACCGCTGCATCGGCCTCGGCCTTGTCCAGACCGGCGGTGATGCCACGGCGGGTGGAGAGGCCCAGACCGTTGACCGGCGGGTTGTTCAGCGTGATGACGGCCACATCGCCGTGGACCTGGTACTCAGCGGTCATGGAATCTCCTTGTGGGGATTGTTGGGAATAAGGGTCGAATCGCCACCCCGGGCAAAAAACGAACGAGCGTTCGAGTTTACGAAGAATGTGCGCAGGGGCAAACGTCCTCTGTCGCAAGCGGGTCATCCAGCTTCCAACCGATGGCCATCGCAAAACCGACCGTCGACAGTGCACTGAGAATCCCTTATCAGAATGCTGTGCTTTGTTCAGGGATGCCGTGGCACCGGCTCCGCCGGGCCACAAGCATCGCCCCCCAGTTGGAGCGGCGCCTCAGGCTGCGCGGAGGTGATCCGGCGCCGGGCCGCCCCAAGCCGGATCGGCCCCCTCGGGGGGGGGCAGCGACCCGCGCAGCGGCGGAGCGTGGGGGCAACGTCAGACCTCCAGCCATTCCTTGCGCACACCCGGCTCCGCACGCAGCGCGGCCGGAGTGCCTTCGAACACGATGCGGCCATGCCCCATGACCAGCACCCGGTCCGAGATGGCCATGGCGATGGTGAGCTTCTGCTCGATCAGCAGCACCGACACCCCGCGACGCTTGAGTGTCTGCAGGTATTGCCCGACCAGTTCCACGATCTTGGGCGCGAGGCCTTCGGTGGGCTCGTCGATGATGATCAGCTCCGGATCGCCCATCAAGGTGCGGCACAGGGTGAGCATCTGCTGTTCACCGCCGGAAAGCACCCCGGCCTCGGTGTGTTCGCGCTCTTTCAAGCGCGGGAACATCGCGTACATGTCCCCGAAGCTCCAGCGCGAGCCTTTGCCGTTGCCCTTCTGGCCCAGCAGCAGGTTCTGGTGCACGGTGAGCTTGGGGAAGATGTCGCGGCTCTCGGGCACATAACCCAGTCCGAGGTGTGCGATCTCGAACGGCTTCTTGCCGATCAGCGACTGGCCTTTCCAGCGCAAGGTGCCACGGCAGTCCACCAGCCCCATGATGGCCTTGGCGGTGGTGGAGCGGCCCGATCCGTTGCGCCCCAGCAGCGCCACGATCTCGCCTTGGCCGATCTGCATCGCCACCCCATGCAGCACGTGGCTTTTGCCGTAGTAGCCATGAAGGTCCTGAACCTCAAGCATGGTGAATGGCTCCCCCCGCGCCGCCTTTGGCGCCGCCCCTCAGGGGGCTTTGCCAGCCGGCCGGCAAAGCCGGATCGGCGGCATCCTGAACCTGGCAGCCACCGCCACCCAAACGGATCGTTGCGTTCATGACGTTTCCTCCAGCACCGCGCCCAGATACGCCTCCTGCACACGCGGATTGGCCCGCACCACATCGGGTGTATCAAAGGCCAGCACCTCGCCGTAGACCAGCACCGCGATCTTGTCGGCCAGGCCGAACACCACGCCCATGTCGTGCTCCACCGTGAGCAGCGTCTTGCCCACCGTGACCTCGCGGATCAGCTCGATGAAGCGGCTGGTTTCGGTGTTGCTCATGCCGGCGGTGGGCTCGTCGAGCAGGATCACACCAGCGCCGCCGGCGATCGTGATGCCGATCTCCAGCGCGCGCTGTTCGGCGTAGGTCAGGTTCATGCCCAGCACATCGCGCTTCTTGTCCAGGTGAATCATGTGCATCAGCGCTTCGGCGCGGGTGTTGGCGTCGTCCAGATCGGCCAGGAAGCGAAACAGCGTGTACTTGTAGCCCAGGCTCCATAACACGCTGCAGCGCAGGTTCTCGAACACGCTGAGCTTGGGGAATATGTTGGTGATCTGGAAGCTGCGCGACAGGCCCAGGCGGTTGATCTCGTAGGGCTTCAGGCCATTGATCCGTTGCCCGCCGAGCAACACCTCGCCGCTGCTGGGCGCGAAGCGCCCGGACATCAGGTTGAACAGCGTGGACTTGCCGGCCCCGTTGGGCCCGATGATGGCCACGCGTTCGCCGGGCTTCACCGCCAGGTCCACGCCGCGGATGATCTCGGTTTTTCCAAAGCTCTTGCGCAGGCTGCGCAGCTCCAGCGCGTAGGCGGCGCCAGCCATGGATGGAGGGGTCTGGTTCATCGTGTCTCCCGCCGCTTGATTTCTTGTTCGATGTCGCTCTGCACCTGCGCCCATTTCTCGGCAAAACCGCGGCGCACCCACTCGAACAGGCCAAAGCCCACGGCGGCGACCGCCAGCGCACCCAGCCAGCTGCCGGCGGTCCGGGTGTTGAGGGTCACGCCCAGGTAGGTCAGCGTGTCGCCCATGGCCGCATTGAGCTGCAGGTGGTAACCCATCTCGATCAGCGCGCTCGCGCCCAGCAACATGACGAGGCCGGTAACGAACAGACCCAGGTAAGAAGCCAGCAGCTCGCGCAGCCGGCCATAGGCGGCCACCCGCGCGTTCATCATGATGAGGCTGGCGATGCCGCCCGGCGCGTACATCACCATGAACAGGAAGATCAGGCCCAGGTAGAGCAGCCAGGCCTTGGTGAATTCGGAAAACAGCACAAAAGCCATCACCATCAGCACACCGCCGATGATGGGGCCGAAGAAGAAGGTGGCCCCACCGAGGAAGGTGAACAGCAGGTAGCCACCGGAGCGCACCGCACCCACCACCTCGGCGGTGACGATCTCGAAATTGAGCGCCGCCAGACCACCGGCGATGCCGGCAAAAAAGCCCGCCACCATGAAGGCCAGGTAGCGCACCTTCTGGGTGTTGTAGCCGATGAATTCGACCCGTTCGGGGTTGTCACGCACCGCGTTCAGGATACGGCCCAGGGGCGTGCGGGTGAACGCAAACATCAGCGCCACGCTGACCAGGGTATAGACCGCGATCAGGTAATACACCTGCCGTGCCGGCCCGTAGCTGATGCCAAAAAACGGCTCGCCCACCACCCGGTCGCCCGACACCCCGGCCTCGCCGCCGAAGAACTCGGAAAACATCAGCGACATCGCAAACACCAGCTCGGCCATGCCCAGCGTGATCATGGCAAACGTTGTGCCCGCCTTCTTCGTCGTCACGTAGCCAAACAGCATGGCAAAGAACAGCCCCGCCAGCCCGCCCACGATCGGAATCAGGCTCACCGGCAGCGGCAGCTGGCCGTGGGTGACTGCGTTGAGCGCATGGATCGCCATGTAGGAGCCCAGGCCGGTGTAGACCGCATGGCCGAAACTCAGCATGCCACCCTGCCCCAGCAGGATGTTGTAGGACAGGCAGGCAATGATGGCGATGCCCATCTGCGAGAGCATGGTGATCGAGAGGTTGCTGTCGAACACCAGCGGAACCACCGCCAGCACCAGGGCAAACAGCGTCCAGACGACCCAGCGTCCGGTGTTGAGGGATTTGGCTTCGTCGTGCTGTTTTGTCATGTCAGTCGTTTCACCGAATCAAAGCGCAGTCTGCGATGCCTGAATCCGTTCGGTCCAGCGCATCGCGGATCCGCTTTGGCCGGGCCGCCCATGCGGTCCTCCTGAGAGGGTGGCGCAAGGCGTCGTGGGGGTTTTCATGTTCTAGCCTTCCCGCGTGCCGAGCAGACCGCGTGGCCGGAAGATCAGGATCAGCACCAGGAACAGGTACGGCAGGATGGGGGCGACCTGGGACACGGTGAGCTTGAGCAGCGAGTTGTTCAGCATGGCGTCAGACAGCTGCAGGCCCAGCGCCTGCATCAGGGTCACCAGCGACTGGTCGATGCCCACCGCAAAAGTCTGGATCACACCGATCAGCAAGGAAGCCAGGAACGCGCCCGAGAGCGACCCCATGCCACCGACCACCACCACCACAAAAATCACCGAACCCACGGTGAGCGCCATGTTGGGCTCGGTCACAAAGGTGCTGCCGCCGATGACCCCGGCCAGGCCGGCCAGACCGGTGCCTGCCGCAAACACCAGCATGAACACCCGGGGCACGTTGTGCCCCAGGCTCTCCACCGTCTCGGGGTGCGTGAGCGCGGCCTGGATCACCAGACCGATGCGGGTGCGGGTCAGCAGCAGCCACAGGCTCAGCAGCATCAGCAGCGCCACCAGCATCATGAAGGCGCGGGTGGCCGGAAACGGCGAGCAGATCACACCGGCACCGGCGCAGATCTCGCTCGAGACCGCGCCCCAGGCGAACTGGAGGGACTCGCCGGCCTGGTGCACCAGGGTGAACGCTGGTCCGCGCAAGGTCTCGGGTGGCTGGAACTCCACCGCCGTGCGGCCCCAGATCAGCTGCACCAGCTCCAGGATGATGTAGGACAGGCCGAAGGTCACCAGCAACTCGGGCACATGACCAAATTTGTGCACCTTGCGCAGGCTCAGGCGCTCAAACAGCGCCCCGAGCGCGCCCACCACCACCGGCGCCACGAACAGCGCCGGCCAGAAGCCGACGAGGCCGGCAACCGTGTAGCCAACGTAAGCGCCCAGCATGTAGAAACTGGCGTGCGCGAAGTTCAGCACACCCATCATGCTGAAGATGAGGGTGAGACCCGAGCTCAACAGGAACAGCAGCAAACCGTAGCTGACCCCGTTGAGCAGGGAGATGATGAAAAACTCCATGCATTCGCCTTTCAAGCACCTGGCCCACCACCGCACCGGCCTTGTTCAAACCACAAAAACAGACCAGCGCCTCGCAAGGCGCTGGCGGCTCCACAAGCCCGTTGAAAGCCGCGCCAGGCGACGGCGATCAGCGGCTTGCGTTCAGCTCGGGCGCTTCATCTGGCAGCTGGTGGGCGTGCTGGCGATGTAAGACGGGTATTCCTTCACCGGCGCCAGTGTCATCCCACTATTTTCTGGGCTGTAAGGATACTTCTTGTCGGCTTTCTGCCACACCGTCATGAACAACGTTTGCTGCAACTGGTGGTCGGTCTTGCGCATCTCCACCTCGCCGTTGTAGTTGGCCATTTTCATGCCCTCCATCGCGGCAGCCACCTTCACCGGGTCGGTGGACTTGACCTTGGCCATGGCTGTGGAAAGCATGTTGTAGATCGTGGGGATGACGGCCGTGTAGAGGTCGTCGTTGTACTTGGCCTTGAAGCCGGCCATCCACTTGTCCATCTGGCCGCCCATGTTGTAGTGGGCATAGCTGGCCTGGTAGACGCGCCCGGCGCCGCCGGAGCCCAGTGCGGAGGGGGTGCCAGTGACCGTTGTGTAGTAGGTGTAGAAGCTACCGGTGTAGCCACCTTCGTTGGCCGCCTTGATCATCAGGGCTAGGTCAGAGCCCCAGTTGCCGGTGATCACGGTGTCCGCTCCGGCCGCCTTGATCTTGGCGATGTAAGGGGCGAAATCGCGCACCTGGGCCAAGGGGTGCAGATCCTCGCCGACGATTTGCACATCCGGCCGCTTGCGTGCCAGGTTTTCCTTGGCGTACTTCGCCACCTGGTGACCGTGCGAGTAGTTCTGGTTCAGCAGGTACACCTTCTTGACGTCGGGCTTGTCCTTCATGAAGGTGGTGATGGCCTCCATCTTCATCGAGGTGTCGGCGTCGAAACGGAAATGCCAGTAGCTGCATTTGCTGTTGGTGAAGTCGGGGTCCACCGCGGCGTAGTTGAGGTAAACCACCTCCTTGCCGGGGTTGCGCTGGTTGTGTTTTTCCACCGCCTCGATCAACGCCCCCGCCACCGACGAGCCGTTGCCCTGGGCGATGTAGCGCACCCCCTGATCCAGCGCAGCCTTGAAGGCGGTGAGGCTTTCGGCCGGGCTCAGCTTGTTGTCGAAACCGATCACCTCGAACTTCACGCCAGCCGGGTTCTTCTTGTTGATTTCCTCAGCCATGTACTTCCAGCTATTGAGCTGGTTGTTGCCCACAGGGCCCATGAGCCCGGTCAGCGGGTCGATCCAGGCGATTTTGACTGTCTGCCCCTGCTGGGCAAAAGCGCCTGCCATGCTCAGGGTCAGGGTGGCAACGGCGACAGATTTCAGAACGAAAGACATGGGCACATCTCCTGCGGTTGGCAAAGGAATCAGCCTAGTGCCTGCGTTTCGCAATGCCCACAGGGATTGCCCCTAGCGGCTATCGCACAGGCGACTTTGGTACCGGTGTGCCTGCCTTCCCCCGACGCCGCGGCCATGCTGCGCGGCGTTCAGGGGCGCTGCATGTTGCAGTGCGCCGGTACCGGATTGCTCCACGGGTCGAAGTAGCGCACCGGCGCAAAGGTGTGGCCGGTGCCCTCCGCGTCGCGCGGGTAGGCGGCGCTCACCTTCTGCCAGCGCGCAATGTAGACACCTTTTTGCAGCTGGTGGTCGTCGGCACGGAGCTGCACCGGTCCGTTGAAGCCGGAGAAAATCATGCCGCTGAGGCGCGCGGCGATCTGTGCCGAGTCGGTGGTCTGGGCGACCCACATCGCGTGGCGCAGCATGGCGATGCCGTCGTAGGCGGCGTAAATCACAAAATCCTCGCCGTACTTCTTTTCGAACCGCTGCGCCAGTTCGCCCGCCGGGCCTGGCTGGTTGGTGTGGCTGCAGCCCACCTGGTAAACCGCAAAGCGGTTGTTGGCCCTGGCCAGCGCGGCGGGCACACCGTGCAGGCTCGGGTAATAGGCGTAGAGCGGTGTGTCCGCCTTCTCTTTGACCATGCTGCGAACCATGTCGCGCAGATCCGCGCCCCAGTTCGCCGTCACCAGTGCCTGGGCGCGGCTGGCCACCACGTCTCTGACGTAAGGACCGAAATCCCGGCCCTGGAACGGCGGGTGCAGCTCGCTGCCGACGATCTGCAGATCGGATCGCAACCGGCCCAGCGCCTGCTTGAAGTGCAGCGAGAACTGCTGGCCGTGGGCGTAGTTCTGGTTGAGCAGATAGACGCGCTGCAGACCCGGCTGCTCCGCCATGTAACGCGCCAGCGCCTGGGTCTTCATCGCGGTGTCGGCATCGACGCGCACGTGCCAGGGGCTGCACTTGTCGGTGGTGAGCGCCGGGTCCATCGCCGCGTAATTGATCTGCACCACCGGCTGCTGCGGATGGCGCAGATTGTGGCGCACCAGCGCCTCGGAGATCACCGCCGCCACTCCGGAGCCGTTGCCCTGCACGATGTAAGAAAAACCCTGGTCGACCGCCGCTTTGAGTGCGTTGAGGCTCTCCTGCGGTGAACCCTTGTTGTCGAAGCCGGCCACGACAAAACGCGGCCCGCCGGCGCCCGACATCGCCTCGGCCATGAACTGCCAGCTGCGCAAACCGTTGCGCCCGATATCGGACATGGGGCCCGAGAGCGGGTCGATGAACGCGATGCGCACCGTCTGCCGGTCCAGGGCCGACTCTGCCGCCCAGGCAGCGCCACCCGGCACACACAGCCCCGCCACCAGCGCACCCAGGCAGCTGCGGCGGGACGGGGTCTGTGTGATCTTGTCCCCCTTCAGGCGGTGGGCAGCACGTAGTCCTTGAGCTGCTCGCGCAGCGTCATCTTCTGCATCTTGCCGGTCGCGCCCAGCGGGATGGCGTCGACAAAAACCACGTCGTCGGGCACCTGCCATTTGGCGATCTTGCCCTCGTAGAACGCCAGCAGCTCCTCGCGGCCAACCTCGGCCCCGGGCTTCTTCATCACCACGATGATCGGGCGCTCGTCCCATTTCGGGTGTTTCATGCCGACACACGCCGCCATCGCCACCGCCGGGTGCGCCATGGCGATGTTCTCCACGTCGATCGAGCTGATCCACTCGCCGCCCGACTTGATCACATCCTTGCTGCGGTCGGTGATCTGCATGAAACCGGCCGGATCGATGGTGGCCACGTCACCGGTGGGGAACCAGCCTTTGCCGGCCTCGTCGTAGCGCAGCGGGTCGCCGCCCTCGCCCTTGAAGTAACTGGCGATGATCCAGGGACCCCGCACCAGCAGATCGCCATAGGCCTTGCCGTCCCAGGGCAACTCCCGGCCCTCTTCGTCCACGATCTTCATGTCCACGCCGTAGACCGCTCGGCCCTGCTTGAGCAGAATGTTCGTCTGTTCCTCGGGCGACAGCGCGAGTTGCTCGTTTTTGAGTGTGCACACGGTGCCCAGCGGTGACATCTCGGTCATGCCCCAGGCGTGCAGCACGGTCACACCGTACTGCTCGTTGAACGCGCGGATCATGGCCGGTGGACAGGCCGAACCACCAATCACCGTGCGCTTCATGGTGCTGAATTTCAGGCCGCCGGCCTGCATGTGCGCAAGCAGCATCTGCCACACCGTGGGCACTCCCGCGGCCATGGTCACCTTCTCGCTTTCCAGCAGTTCGTAGATGGATTTGCCGTCCATGGCCGGGCCGGGAAACACCAGCTTGCAACCGGTGGCCGCGGCGGAGTACGGAATGCCCCAGGCGTTGACGTGGAACATCGGCACCACGGGCAGCACGGTGTCGCGTGCGCTC
Organism: uncultured Hydrogenophaga sp.; assembly: GCA_964424415.1. Lineage (GTDB taxonomy): Bacteria > Pseudomonadota > Gammaproteobacteria > Burkholderiales > Burkholderiaceae_C > Hydrogenophaga. Next base: position 43,075 of record CAYRIT010000005.1, on the reverse strand, counting down.
AGGTTCAGCGAGTCTGGCAGCGCGCCGCTGTAAGCGTGCAGGATGGTCGAGCGGTGCGAATACAGCGCGGCTTTGGGGTTGCCGGTGGTGCCGCTGGTGTAGCACATGCTCGAGGCGGTGTTTTCGTCCAGATCGGGCCAGATGTAGGTGTCTCGGCTGTCGGCGATCCATGCCTCGTAGCTGAGCAGGCCGGGGATGCCGCTGTCGGCCGGCAGCTTGTCGGCGTCGCACAGGGCGATCCAGTGCTTGACGCCGGGGCAGTGTTTGGCCACTGCCTGGATCAGCGGCGCAAACGTCATGTCGAAACAGATGGCGCGGTCGTCGGCGTGGTTGATGATCCAGGCCAGCTGCTCGGGGTGCAGGCGCGGGTTGAGCGTGTGCAGCACGCGGCCGGTGCCGCTGACACCAAAATACAGCTCCAGGTGCCGGTAGCCATTCCAGGCCAGTGTGGCCACACGGTCACCAAAGGCCAGGTGCAAGCTGTCGAGCGCATTGGCCACCTGCCGCGAGCGCCGCGCGATCTCGGCCCAATGGGTGCGGTGGATGTCACCTTCCACACGGCGCGACACAATTTCCCCGGTCGGGTGGTGGCGCTCGGCGTGGACGATGAGGGAAGAAATCAACAGCGGCTGGCTTTGCATTTGTCCCAACATGGGCAATCTCCTGAAGTGGTTTTGGAACGCGAACGGTCGTGCTTGCACATGATGCATCAGGACAAGCTGGCCGTTGCCACGGGTTGCCCCGAATGGCCCGCCAGACGGCAGGGAGCAGTCAAGCGCGTGACAATGGCGCCTCGTCCGCGCACAACCCCGGAGGCTCCATGAGCGACTTTCCCATTCAGAAAACCGACGCCGAGTGGCGCGCGCTGCTGGCGCAGAAAAAGGCCGAGCCCGCGGCCTTCGAGGTCATGCGCCAAGCCCACACGGAGCGGCCGTTCACCGGCAAGTACGAGCAGGTCTGGGCCGACGGCAGCTACCACTGCATGGGTTGCGGCAACCCCCTGTTCAACGCCGACACCAAGTTCGACGCCCACTGCGGCTGGCCCAGCTTCTCCCAGGCCATTCCCGGCGCGATCACCGAGATTCGAGACACCAGCCACGGCATGGTGCGGGTCGAAACGGTGTGCAGCCAGTGCGGCGCGCACCTGGGCCATGTGTTCGAAGACGGTCCAGCGCCCTCTGGTCTGCGCTACTGCATGAACTCGGCCTCGCTGGAGCTCCAGCCCAAGGACCCCGCCTGAGAGCCTCCGCCGGCTCGCCCTCCCTTTTCCCACTCAACAACAGGAATCCCATGAAAGCCCAGAACATCTTGGACACCATTGGCAACACGCCCCATGTGCGCATCAACCGCCTGTTTGCCGGTGCCAGCCAGTCGGTGTGGATCAAGTCCGAGCGCAGCAACCCGGGCGGCTCCATCAAGGACCGCATCGCGCTCGCCATGGTGGACGACGCCGAGGCCCGTGGGGCGCTCAAGCCCGGCGGCACCATTGTTGAACCGACCTCGGGCAACACCGGCATCGGCCTGGCCATGGTGGCCGCGGTCAAGGGCTACAAGCTCATCCTGGTCATGCCCGACAGCATGAGCATCGAGCGCCGCCGCCTGATGCTGGCCTATGGCGCCAGCTTCGACCTCACGCCCAAGGAAAAAGGCATGAAAGGTGCCATCGCCCGCGCCGAGGAGATCGTGGCCGGCACGCCCGGTGCCTGGATGCCACAGCAGTTCAACAACCTGGCCAACACCGCGGTGCACGCGCGCACCACGGCGCAGGAGATCCTGGCCGACTTCCCAGACGGACTGGACGTGCTGATCACCGGTGTGGGCACCGGTGGCCACCTGAGCGGCTGCGCCGAGGTGCTCAAGGCCCGCTGGCCCAAGCTGCAGGTGTTTGCGGTGGAGCCGACCGCCTCGCCGGTGATCTCGGGGGGCAGCCCTGGGCCGCACCCGATCCAGGGCCTGGGCGCCGGCTTCATCCCGGGCAACCTGAACACCGCCCTGCTCGACGGGGTGATCCAGGTCGACGCCGAGCCCTCCCGCGAAATGGCGCGTCGCTGCGCGCGAGAGGAAGGCATGCTGGTGGGTATTTCCAGTGGCGCCACGCTGGCCGCCATCGCGCAAAAACTGCCTGAGCTGCCCGCCAACGCGGTGGTGCTGGGTTTCAACTACGACACCGGCGAGCGCTACCTATCGGTCGAGGGCTTCCTGCCCACCTGAATGGGCCGCGTGGGCGGCCGGGTCACGGCGTGGTGCCGGTGGCGGGCGGATCGGCACCAAAGGTGATCTCGATGCCCACATCGGCCAACCCGAGGATGCCGGTGCCGACCTTGCCCTGCAACTTCCACTCTTTGGGAGTCAGCAGGCCAGAAATGATCTGCCACACCTTGGACAACAGCCGGCGCAACAGCGGCGCCAGCACCTGGCGGATTGTGTCCAGCGCACTGCGCACCGGCCCGGAAACCGATTGCAAAAACCATGTTGGCAACGGCGCACGTTCGGGGTGCGACATCGACTGCAGCTGCTCCAGAATACCTTCCAGCCAATCGATCTGGGCACGCAGCTCGTTGACCAGCGACACCAGAGCCAAGCCGTCCGTCGGATGATTTCGCCCGCCGTTTCTGCTGGCCAGCCGGCTCAGCAACGCCGTCAACCTGGCCAGCAGTTGCTCCACACGCTGCTGAAAATCGATGAGGTGGGCGGCTGCCGGGAGACGCAAGTCCGCCATGGCCTGGCGAATGACCTCCAGTTCAGCAAAATCGATCAACTCCTTTTGCAAAATCGCCACATCTTGCAAGGCGCTTTGGGCGTCCTCGGCCACATGGGATTCGGCGTCATGCTCACGGTTCATACAGGCCTCCAGACGGCCGGGGAACAAGCAGCGCAGCCGAACGGCCCGACCACCGTCCGCTTCGGCAAACGGTCCATATGCTCCCCTCGGTGGGGCCATCCTGCAAGCCCGATAATTGGGCCATGCGTCTTCTGATCGATTTTTTCCCGATTGCCCTGTTCGTGGCCGCCTACAAGCTGCACGACATCTACGTGGCCACCGCCGTGTTGATGGTGGCGACCCTGGTGCAGACCGGCATCATCTACGCGGTGGACCGCAAGCTGCAAACCATCCACAAGGTCACGCTGGTGCTGGTGATCGTGTTCGGCGCTCTCACCCTGTTGCTGCACGACGAGCGATTCATCAAGTGGAAGCCCACCGTGCTCTACACCAGCATGGCCATTGTGCTGGGCGCTGCGCTCTGGGGCTGGAAGAAGAACTTCCTGCAGATGCTGCTGGGCAGCCAGCTGACGCTGCCCGAGCCGGTCTGGGACCGCCTGACCGTGGTCTGGATCCTCTATTTCCTGTTCATGGCCGCGACCAACGCCTATGTCGCGGCCTATTACTCCACGGAAGCCTGGGTCAACTTCAAACTCTGGGGTTATGCCTTCCCGGTGATCTTCATCGTCGGCCAGGGCTTCTACATATCGCGCTACCTGAAAGACGACAGCGAGGCCAGCAAACCATGAACACCAACACCATTCCCACCGCCGCCGCAATCGAGGCCACCCTGCGGGCCACCCTCGCACCCACCCAACTGGAAGTGATCGACGAAAGCGGGAACCACGTGGGTCACGCGGGGGCCAACGGCCTGGGTTATGGCACCCATTTCCGGGTCCGCATCGGCGGCGCCGCGTTCGCCGGCAAGCCGCGCGTGGCACAGCATCGGCTTGTGTATGATGCGCTGCAAAATTTCACCGACGCCGGCCTGCACGCGCTGGCCATCGAAATCCGGAACTGACGCACTCGCGCTCTGATCCACCCTCCTGCTGATCCCTGTTCGGCACGCCGGCCCGGCTCCTCTGCGGCCTGCGGCCTTCCCCTTTCCATCCACCCCGAGGCTTTCATGAAACGTTCCCTGCACGCCCTCACCGCGGTCGCCCTGCTCGCCGCCGCTCCCTGGGCACTGGCCCAAAACGTGGCCATCGTCAACGGCAAGGCCGTGCCCCTGGCCCGCGTCGAAGCGCTGGCCCAGCAGGTCGCGGCCTCCGGCCGTCCGGTGGACGACCAGGTGCGCGCACAACTGAAAGAAGAAGCGGTCTTGCGCGAGATCTTCATGCAGGAAGCGCAGAAGCGCGGCATCGGCGCCACCGACGAGTTCAAGACCCAGATGGAACTGGCGCGCCAGACCATCATGATCCGCACCCTGTTCGCCGACCACCAGAAGAAGAACCCGATCACCGACGCCGCGATCCAGGTCGAGTACGACAAATTTGTTGCGGCCAATGGCGGCAAGGAATACCACGCCCGCCACATCCTGGTGGAAAAGGAAGAGGATGCGAAGGCCATCATCAAGGCCATCAAAGGCGGCGCCAAGTTTGAAGACATCGCCAAGAAGCAGTCCAAGGACCCGGGGTCCGGCGCCAACGGCGGCGACCTCGACTGGGCCCCCGCAGCGAACTACGTGACCGAGTTCTCCGAGGCCATGGTCAAGCTCGACAAAGGCCAGATGACCGACGCACCGGTGAAAAGCCAGTTTGGCTGGCACGTGATCCGCGTCGACGACGTGCGCCAGGCCCAGCTGCCCAAGCTGGAAGACATCAAGCCCCAGGTTCTGCAGCAGATGCAGCAGCAGCAGCTGAGCGAGTACCAGCGCAGCCTGCGCGAAAAAGCCAAGGTGGAGTGAGGCATTCGCCTGATTCAGAAAACGCGGCTTCGGCCGCGTTTTTTTGCCCGCACCGATCCGGGGTGGTTCTGTGGCGGCAGGGGCAAGTGGATGTCAGGCCCGGGGCATTCGCCGAAATAATGGGCCGGTCCTCAGGACAATACACACCCATGAAACCACCACCCGACCACATCCACACCTTTCTCAGTCAGCACCGCATCCACGAGGTTGAGTGTGTGATTCCCGACATGACGGGCATTGCGCGCGGCAAGATCCTGCCGAAAGACCTGTTCCTGAATTCCGGCCACATGCGCCTGCCCAAGAGCGTGCTGCTCAACACGGTCAACGGCCAGCAACCCGACAACGCGGCCTTTGTGGGCGACACCGACCCCGACATGGTGTGTGTGCCCGACATGAGCACCGCGCGCGTGGTGCCCTGGGCGGCCGAACCGGTGGCGGTGGTCATCCACGACTGCGAAGAGTTCGACGGCACACCGGTTGCGCTGTCCCCACGCAGCGTGCTGCGCCGTGTGCTGCGGCTCTACGAGGCCCAGGGCTGGCAGCCGGTGGTGGCGCCGGAGATGGAGTTCTACCTGGTGGCGCGGAACCAGAACCCCCACGAGCCGCTGCAGCCGCCGCTGGGCCGCAGCGGCAAACCCGAGGCCGGCCGGCAGTCCTACTCGATCGACGCGGTGAACGACTTTGACCCGTTTTTCCTGGAGCTGTCGCGCTTCTGCGAGGTGCACCGCCTGGGCGTGGAAACGCTGATCCACGAAGCGGGCGCCGGTCAGATGGAAATCAACTTCACCCACGGCGATGCCATGGATCTGGCCGACCGGGTGTTCCTGTTCAAACGCACGGTGCGCGAAACCGCGCTGCGCCACGGCATCTTTGCCACCTTCATGGCCAAGCCCATGGAGACCGAGCCCGGCAGCGCGATGCACATCCACCAGAGCATTCTTCACGCTGATTCAGGGCGCAACATCTTCAGCGACGAGCAAGGCGCGGTCACGCCCGAATTTGCCCATTACATCGCCGGCCTGCAACGCTATGTGCCCCAGGTAATGCCTATCCTTGCCCCGTACGTGAACTCCTACCGGCGGCTCTCGCGCTTCATGTCGGCGCCGATCAACGTGCAGTGGGGCTATGACAACCGCACCTGCGGCATCCGGGTGCCCGAGTCCGATGCCGCCAACCGCCGGCTGGAGAACCGTGTGCCGGGCGTGGACGTGAACCCCTACCTGGCGATGGCCGCCACGCTGGCTTGCGGCTACCTCGGCCTGATGGAGCAACGCCAGCCCAGCGAGCCCATGAAATCCAGCGCCTGGGACCTGGACTTCGAACTGCCCAGCCACATGGAGGACTCGATCCGCCGCATGCGCGAGTGCGAGCCGCTGCGCGAGGTGCTCGGCGCCGCCTTCGTCGATGCCTTCCTGGCCGTCAAGGAAGTCGAATACGCCACCTACAACCGTGTCATCAGCTCGTGGGAACGCGAACACCTGCTGCTGCTGGTCTGATCTGGATACCGCCATGGAAATTCACAAGCCCGCCCCGCGCAGCAGCCGAGCCCGACTGAACTGGCCGCGCGCCCAGGCGTTTCTGTCTGCCGAGCGGCAGCGCTACGCCGAACGCAATCGGCGCTCGGCCGAGCTCGCGGCGTTGGCCCGGCAGCACCTGCTGTTCGGCGTGCCGCTGCACTGGATGACCGACTGGGGCACACCATTTGCCCTGCACGTGGACCACGCCAGCGGCGCCCAGGTGTTTGATGCGGACGGCCACACGCTCACCGATTTCTGCCTCGGCGACACCGGCGCCATGTTCGGCCACGCGCCGGCGCCGGTCGCCGCCGCCCTGCAGGCACAGGCCACACGCGGCTACACCACCATGCTCGCCACGGCAGACGCGGCCGCCGTGGGCGCGGCACTGGCTGAACGCTTTGGCCTGCCGATGTGGCAGTTCGCCATGAGCGCGACCGACGCCAACCGATACATCGTGCGCTGGATCCGCGCCGCCACCGGCCGCCAGAAGCTGCTGGTGTTCAACGGCTGCTACCACGGCACGATCGAAGACGTGTACGTGGACCTCGTCAACGGCATGCCCACGCAACGGAGCAGTCTGCTCGGCCAGGTGCACAACCTGCTGGAGCACACCGTGGTGGTCGAGTTCAACGACCTGCCGGCCCTGGAGGCCGCGCTGGCCCAGGGCAACGTGGCCTGTGTGCTGGCTGAGCCGGTCATGACCAACATTGGCATGGTGCTGCCAGAACCCGGTTTCTGGGATGCGGCGCAGGCGCTGATCCACCAACACGGCGCACTGCTGGTGCTCGACGAAACCCACACCATCAGCACCGGCCCCGGCGGCTACACCCAGGCCCTCGGTCTCCAGCCCGACGCCCTGGTGCTCGGCAAGCCGGTGGGCGGCGGCGTGCCCTGCGCCGTCTATGGCATGAGCGCCGACCTGGCCAGGCGAGCGGTGCAGGCCAAGCAGGACGCGCCACCCGGCCACAGCGGCATCGGCACCACGCTCACCGGCAACATGCTGACCATGGCCGCGATGCGCGCCGCCCTCATCGAGGTCATGACGCCCGCCGCTTACGCCCACATGCTGCCGCTGGCCGGGCAACTGGCCCAGGGCATCCGCGGCCTGATTGCCCGGCACCAGCTGCCCTGGTGTGTGACGCAGGTCGGCGCGCGGGTCGAGTTCCAGTTCACCCCCAGCCCGCCACGCAACGGCAGCCAGGCCGACGCCATCCTCGACGGCGAGCTCGAACACCTGATCCACCTCGGCCTGCTCAACCGCGGCGTCATGATCACGCCCTTCCACAACATGATGCTGGTCTGCCCGCAGACCACGGTCGCCGACGTGCAGCGGCTGCTGGACGCGCTGGACGACGTGCTGATCGAGATCGTCGCCGAGGCCTGAGCTGGTCAGCGCAGCAGCCAGAGCAGCCCGGCGATCAGGCCCAGCAGCACCGGCTGGTGCAGCAGGTAGTAGCTCAGGCTCCAGCGGCCCAGCACCACCAGCCCCCGTGTCGCACCCGAAGCGGGAGCGCCAGCCGAACCCAGCCAGGCTGGCCGGTGTACCAGCGCCCAGCGCCCCGCCGCCATGCCCCACCACACCACGCCCAGCCAGGGCAGCAGCGGCACATAGTCTTGCGTGATGGGCCGGCGGCTGATGAAGCCGAGCACATTCGGCCCCGGCTGGTTGAGCACCTCCAGCACCGGGTAGGCGGCGATCAGCGCAGGCGCCACAAACGTCGCCACGATGGCCAGCGCGCCCAGCGGCCAGAGCCAGGCGCCCCAGCCCGCCGTCAGCCGCACCACGATCAGCATGACCGCGATGCCGTGCAACACCCCAAAGTAGATGAAGCTGTTGGGAAACATGGCCATCGAGCCGGCCGTGACCAGTGCCGCCGCGCCCGCCACCTGCACCCAGCGCGTCCAGAAACGCGGCCAGGTCTGGCCCTGGTGCACCGCCACCGCCTGCGACAGCCCGGCGGTGAACAGGAACCCGCTCACGATCGCGGTGCGCTGCCAGGTCCAGAACGGGTCGCGGTAGAAGTCCTGGGTGATCAGGCCATGCAGATTCAGGTCGAAACAGAGGTGGTAGACCGTCATCCACAACATGGCCAGGGCCCGCAGGATGTCGATGCGGCCCAGGCGCTGGTTCACGCCGCGCTCCCCGTTCGGGCCTGAATGCCGAGCAGCAGTTGGGCCAGGGCCTGCGGTTCTCTCACCATGGGGTCGTGGCCGGTGCCCATCTCCAGCACGTTCCAGCCCGGCTCGCTGCGCACCCGCACGCGCGAGGCGGCGATGGTGGGCAGGGCCGGGTCGGTACAGTCGATGAAGGTCCTCGGCAAGGCGGCCACCCGTTCGGCATCGAAGTGCAGCGTGTGTTGATACACCGCAAAAGGCTGCGGCGTCTGACGCCGGTTCACCCAGTCGCGGTCGGCGCCGCTCAGGCCGAACACACGGGCGTCGGGCGGCGGGAAGCTGAGACCACCACGGGCTGCGGCCGCGTCGATGCGGGCCTGTCGCGTTTCCGGCGTGTGGCGGCTGCTCCAACTTTCACCCGGCTCGGGCACCACCGCGTCCAGATACACCAGCTGCGCGAGCAAGCCGGGGCGTTCCTGCTGCAACCGGTCGGCCGCACCGGTGATCACGATGCCACCGTAGCTGTGGCCCACCAGCACCACGCGCTGCAGTTCTTCCGCCTCGATCAGACCCACCACGTCCTGGATGTGTGTGTTCAGGTCGATCGCCGGCCCCATCAGGTGCGCCCGCTCGCCCACGCCAGTCAGCGTGACCGCGTGGGCCTCCGCGCCCGCCGCGCGCAGCAGCGGCAACACGCGAGCCCAGCACCAGGCGCCGTGCCACGCGCCATGCACCAGCACAACGGTGGGTGCTGCGGGTTCAACGGGCGTGGGGGATGCGGTCATGGGCGATCTCCGGGACAATACCGGGTTCCGATTTTGCACGGCCCCACCATGTTGCCCCACCAGATTGAGCTGCTCTCCCCCGCCCGCGACGCCGATATCGGCATCGAGGCGGTGAACCACGGGGCCGACGCGGTCTACATCGGCGGCCCCTCCTTCGGTGCCCGGACCAGCGCCGACAACTCGGTGCAAGACATCGCCCGGCTGGCCAGCCATGCCCACCGCTACGGCGCGCGCGTGTTCGCCACCCTGAACACCATCCTGCGCGACGACGAGCTCGAGCCCGCGCGCAGGCTGGCCTGGCAGCTCTTTGAAGCTGGGGTGGACGCGCTCATCATCCAGGACATGGGCCTGCTGGAGATCGACCTGCCGCCGATCCAGCTGCACGCCAGCACCCAGACCGACATCCGCACCCCCGAAAAGGCCCGCTTCCTGCAAGACGCCGGCCTGAGCCAGATCGTGCTGGCGCGCGAACTCACGCTGGCGCAGATCGCCGCCATCCGCGGCGCCACCGATGTGGAGCGCTGCAACATCGAGTTCTTCATCCACGGCGCGCTGTGTGTGGCCTACAGCGGCCAGTGCTTCATCAGCCACGCCCACACCGGGCGCAGCGCCAACCGCGGCGACTGCTCGCAGGCCTGCCGCCTGCCCTACGAGGTGAAAGACAGCCAGGGCCGCATCGTCGCGCACGACAAGCACGTCCTGAGCATGAAAGACAACAACCAGAGCGACAACCTGCGCGCCCTGATCGACGCCGGTGTGCGCAGCTTCAAGATCGAAGGCCGCTACAAAGACATGGCCTATGTGAAGAACACCACCGCCCACTACCGGCTGCTGCTCGACGAGATCCTGACCGAGCGCCCCGAACTGGCGCGCGCTTCCAGCGGCGAGTGCACCCTGCACTTTCAGCCCGACCCGGACCAGAACTTCAATCGCGAGTTCACCGACTACTTCGTCAACGGGCGACAGGAAGACATCGGCGCCTTCGACACACCCAAGAACCCCGGCCGGCCCATCGGCCACGTGACCCAGGTCGGCGCGAACTTCGTCGAACTGCAAACCGAGGATCCGGCCACCGTGCTGCACAACGGCGATGGCCTGTGCTACCTCGATCTGCAGAAAGAACTCATGGGCCTGCAGATCAACCGCGCCGAGCCCGCGGGCGCAGCGGGCCGCTGGCGCGTCTACCCCAAAGATGCGATCGACAGCTTCAAGGACCTGCGCAAAGGCGTGCAGGTCAACCGCAACCGCGACATGGACTGGGTGCGCGGGCTGGACAAGAAATCGGCCGAGCGCCGCATCGGCGTCTGGCTCAGGCTGGAAGAAACCGCCGACGGCCTGCAACTCAGCGCCACCGACGAAGACGGCCACAGCGCCCAGGCCCACCTGGCCGGGCCGTTCCAGCGCGCCAAAGATCCTGAGCAAGCGAAGGCAAAACTGATCGAGGGCCTGAGCCGCCTCGGTGAAACCCTCTTCCAGACCATCGACGTCTCGCTCGGCCCGAGCGCGCCCAGCTCCGCGCCGCCGTTTGTGCCCGCCTCCCAGCTCAACACCCTGCGCCGCGAAGCCATCGAATCACTCGTAGCCACCCGCGCCGCCGCCTGGCAGCGCCTGCCCCGCGCCTTGGCGGTCGAACCACCCGCGCCCTACCCCGAAGACACCCTCACCTACCTGGCCAACGTGTTCAACCACAAGGCGCGCGACTTCTACGCCAAACACGGCGTGAAGGTGATCGCCGCCGCCTACGAGAGCCAGGAAGAACTGGGCGAGGTGAGCCTGATGATCACCAAACACTGTGTGCGCTACTCGCTCAGCCTCTGCCCCAAACAGGCCAAGGGCGTGACCGGCGTGCAGGGCACCGTGCGCGCCGAGCCCATGCAGCTCATCAACGGCAACGAAAAGCTCACCCTGCGCTTCGACTGCAAACCCTGCGAAATGCACGTGGTGGGCAAGATCAAGCGGCGGGTGCTCGATGCGGTCCCCGCGAGCCCGGTGACGTTTTATCGGGCGCGGCCGGCGGCCCAGGCCTAGGGCTGTTCGCCCGGCGGTATCGTCGGCCGCTTCACGGCGCCACAAACCGCATTCAATCCGCCGCCTGCCATCACGCTGCGCCGGTTTTGACGACCTTGGCGCCCCGCTTGCGGGCGGAGGGGTTCGGCTCGGCGGGCACTCCATCCACCCGCCGCAACACCCCCTCGCACAGTGTGGCGATGCATTGCTCAGCCACTTCTTCAGGTGTGTATTGGCCACCTGGCTGGTACCAGCGCGCGATCCAGCTCAAGGCGCCTGCAATCACAAACGCGGTCATTTTCGGGTCACAGGGCGCAATAGCGCCATCGGCCACCCCGGCCGCCACCAGACGGCGGAACTCATGGTCGATCTCCGCCTTGAGGCGGCGCAGTTCGCGACGACTCTCTGGCGGCAGCTGTTCGTCGCCCACGCGGATCAGGCACATGCCGAAGTCCTGCATGACGATGTGCGCATAGGTGCGCATGCAGGTCAGCAACTGGTCCATGGCCTTGCCGCCGGCGCGACGCGACTCCTCAATGTGCTCGACCATCATGTCGAGCCCCTGGCGCACGCAGCTCAGCAGGATTTCGTCCTTGTTCTTGACGTAGTAATACAGCGTGGGCTTGCTCACGTTCAGCCGCGCGGCAATGTCGTCGAGCGAAGTGGCGTGAAAACCGCGTTCGTTGAACAGCTGCGTGGCCGCCTGCAGCACCGCCTGCCGCTTGGCCTCGCGCTGCTGCTCGCGGGTGGGCGTGCGGGCCCAGGGCGACGTCGGAATCTCGCGGCGTGGGGGGCGGGATGGCGGGCTGGGCATGTCGGTGCAATGTCGGGGTAAATCCTGATTCGCATGCAGGCCTTGGAACAGACACTCTACCCGCCAGTAAGGAGTTTACGGACGAGTAGCATTTACATGGCCCGCACAAACCCTAGGTGTCAAGTTCCAGTAGGTACGGTTCGATGCAGATTGCCCCGCGCGGCCCGGCCGCCAACCCTTTGCTGGAAGTTGAAGGCCTCACCCTGGCCTTTGGCGGCGTGCGCGCCTTGGGCGGCGTCAGCTTCGCTGTACAGCCCGGCAGCATCACCGCCGTCATCGGTCCGAACGGTGCTGGCAAGACCTCGCTGTTCAACACCATCTCGGGTTTTTACCGCCCGAACGCGGGCGTGGTGCGCTTCCAGGGCCAGGACATCACGCACCTGCCCGCGCCGAAGCGCGCTGCGCTCGGCCTGGGCCGCAGCTTTCAGAACATCGCGCTGTTTCGCGGCTTGACCGTGCTCGACAACATCAAGCTCGGCCGTCATGCCCACTTGAAAACCAATGTGCTTGATGCTCTCTTCTACATGGGTCGCGCACGGCGCGAAGAGGCCGAACTGCGGGCTGACATTGAAGCCCGCATCATCGATTTTCTTGAGATCGACCACATTCGCCACGCCAGCGTGGCCTCACTGCCTTATGGCTTGCAAAAACGGGTCGAGATGGCCCGAGCGCTCGCCATGCAACCGCAGATCCTGATGCTCGACGAGCCAGTCGCCGGCATGAACCGGGAAGAAACCGAAGACATGGCGCGCTTCATCCTGGATGTGCGCGCCGAATGGGGCGTGACAGTGCTGATGGTCGAGCACGACATGGGCATGGTGATGGACCTGTCCGACCATGTGGTGGTGCTCAACTTCGGCGAAGTGATTGCGCAAGGCGAGCCCGCTGCGGTGCAACGCGACCCGGAGGTCGTGCGCGCCTACCTGGGATCGGGCGACGTAGGCGATCTGCGCCGGCGCTTCCATGGCGGCAGCACCCAGGAGGCCGCGTGATGGATTGGCTCACCCTGTTCGAGATCAGCCTGACGGGCCTGGCCAGCGGAGGTCTGTATGCACTGGCCGCCCTCGCCTTTGTCATGGTCTACAAGGCCACGCGCGTGGTGAACCTGGCCATCGGCGAGATGCTGATGGCGGGGGCTTACCTGTTCTTCACATTCGCTGCCATGTTCGCGTTGCCACTGTGGTTCGCGATTCCTGCTGCCGTTCTGGCCTCGGGCGTGCTCGGCGGCGTGATCGAGCGCACCATGATCCGCCCCTTGCTGGGCGAGCCGCCGATTTCGGTGTTCATGGTGACCATCGGCCTGGGCTCGGTCCTGGTGGGTCTGGTGGAAGTGATCTGGACCGCCGACCAGCGCCGCCTGCCCGACTTCATGCCGTCAGATCCGATCATGGTCGGCGAAGCCTTTCTCGCGCCCAAGGTGTTCTGGGGCGCCGTGATTGCCGCGGTTTTCATTGCAGCCGTGCTGCTGGTGTTCCGCTTCTGGCGCGGCGGCGTTGCGTTGCGTGCCACCGCCAGCGACCAGGCCGCCGCCTATTCGGTGGGCATCAACGTGCCGCGCGTGTTTTCGCTCTCCTGGGTGGTGGGCGCCATGATCGCAGCCGTCTCGGGAATCATCGTCGGATCGATCGGCGGCATCTCGTCGAGCATGGGCATCTTCGGCCTCTCGGTGCTGGTGGTGGTCATCGTGGGTGGACTCGACAGCGTGCTCGGCGCGCTGGTCGCTGGCTTGCTGGTCGGGGTGATCGAGGCGCTGGCCGGTTTCTACCTGGGCGGCGAATACAAGCTGCTCGCCACCTTCATCGTGCTGGTCGCCGTGTTGATGCTGCGTCCGTATGGCCTGTTTGGCACGCACGAAATAGAACGCTTGTAAGGCCTTATTCATGCGCATCGGAACCCTCAAGGAAAGTTATCTCGGCGACGCGGCGCTGTTCGACTCGCGCACGCAGAAGGCGTGGCTGCTGATACTGGCCGCGGCGCTGGTGGTGTTTCCGTTCTTCGCCGGCAGCTACTGGCTCTACCTGGCCTGCCTGGTGTCGATCAACGTGGCCAGCGCCAGCGGCCTGAACATCCTCACCGGTTACACCGGGCTCGTCAGCCTGGGCCAGGCGGCCTTCATGGGTCTGGGCGCCTACACCGTGGCGGTGATGGAGACGCAACTGGGCACGCCGTTCTTGCTCAACATCGCCGCTGGTGGTTTTGTTGCCATGCTGGGTGGCCTGGTGGTGGGCATTCCCTCGCTGCGCGTCAAAGGCCTGTACCTGGCCATCGTGACGATTGCAGCCTCTTTCATCGCGCACTTCCTGTTCGCCAATTTCGACATCACCGGCGGTACGGCCGGCCTCACGATCGCGCCGGCGCAGATCTTCGGCGTCTTGCTGGACACCTCGTTCCGGCTGTACTGGGTGATCGTGCCCGTCACGGTGCTGATGCTGCTGGGTTCGGCCAACCTGTTTCGCACCCGTGTCGGCCGCGCTTTCATCGCCATCCGCGACCGCGACATCTCGGCCGAGGTGCTGGGCATTCCATTGCTGCGCACCAAGCTGCTGTCGTTTGGCCTGTCGTCGTTCTACGCGGGGGTTGCCGGCGGGCTCTGGGCCTACTTCTTCCGGGTCGTCACGCCCGAGAGTTTTCCGCTGTCGATGTCGATCTTTTTCCTGGCAGCCATCATTGTTGGCGGCATGGGCACGCAACTCGGCGCGGTGCTGGGCGCGATTTTCATGACGCTGGTGCCCGAGCTGCTCAAGGTATTCATCGATCTGATGCCGGGGGGTGAATCGCTCACCGTCTTTCTCTCGCCCGTGCGCACCATCGTCTTCGGCCTGCTCATCATCGGCTTTCTCGTATTCGAGCCACAGGGGCTCGCTGAAGTGTGGCGGCGCATTCGCCGCTTTTTCCACCAATGGCCGTTTCGCACCTGAAGCACCGGCCACCAAGACCTTAGGAGACACGCAAATGACCGACCGCACATTCAAACCCAGCGCCTACTCGGCCCGCCGCCGCAGCATGCTCATCGCCGCCGGCGCCACCCTGGCCGCGCCACTGGCCGCGCACGCGCAAGCCAGCGGTGAAGACATCGTGATCGGAGGCTCCATGCCCATGACCGGCGTGTTCGCCTTCGCCGGCGTGGGCGTTGATGCTGGCATGAGGGACTACGTCAAGATCGTCAACGATGCCGGTGGCATCAAGGGCCGCAAGATCAAGTACGTGCCCGAAGACACCGGCTACAAGGTCGATGTCTCGGTGGCCGCGTTCAAGAAGATCACCAGCCAGAACAAGGTCAACCTCTACTACGGCGACTCCACCGGTTTTGCCAAGACGATCAACCCCGAGCTGGATCGCAACGGCAACATCCTGATGGCCGGCGCCTCATTTGCCACCGAGCTCAACGACCCGAAAAAGTACCCGCACCAGTTCCTGGTCGGACCCGACTACACCGAGATGTTCGGCATCCTCCTTAACCACATCGCCAAGGAACAGCCAGGCGCCAAGGTGGCTTTTGTCTACTCGGACTCCGAATTCGGCCGCGATCCGATCGACGAGAGCGAAGCGCTGGCCAAGAAGCTGGGTCTGTCGGTGCCGGTCAAGATCATGACGCAGGCCGGCAGCGTGGACGTGTCCACCGAAGTCATCAAGCTGCGCCGCGCCGCGCCCGACTACACCATCTTCCACGGCTACATCCTGGCGCCCATTCCCGAGTTCATGACCCAGGGCAAACAGCAGGGTATGAAATCGAAGTGGATGGGCACCTTCTGGACCATGGACAGCTCCACCGTCATGAAAATGGGCCCGGACGGCGACGGCTTCATGGGCGTCATGCCCTACCGTTACTACTACGACACCGAAAAGGCCCCGATGCTGGAAAAGATCCGCGCCATGCGGCCCGAGTACCAGAGCACCGCCTATATCCAGGGCTTCCTCGCTGCCATGCTGTTCGTCGAGTCGGCCAAGCGAACGCTTGAAGCCAACAAGCCGCTCACGGGCGACAACCTCAAGGCCGCACTCAACTCCATCAAGGACTTTGACACCGGTGGCCTGATTGGTGTGCCGATCACCATCAAGGGCAACTCCATTCCGGTTGGCCGTGTCTACAAGGCCGACATGAAGACGCAGAAGATGGTGGCCGCCTCCGACTGGATTGCGCTGTAAGGATGGGACTCCCCCCTGCGTCGCTTCGCGCCTTCCCCCCTCTCCTTCGGGAGGGGGAACGCACCTGGTGGCCCGGCAGAGCCGGTTCCACGGGTGCCTTGGTGAAGAGCCGCTTCTACGACGCTGTTCAATTTCAGTGACAGTCCAAAACACCATGACCGAGACCACCGCGAACAACGTCCTCGACATCAACAACATCGAGGTCGTCTACAACAAGGCCGTGCAGGCCTTGCGCGGACTTTCGCTGGCGGTGCCGCGTGGGCAGATCGTGGCGCTGCTGGGCAGCAACGGCGCGGGCAAATCGACCACGCTCAAGGCGGTGTCGGGGCTGCTGGCGCTGGAACGCGGCGAGGTGGAGAGCGGCAGCATTGTGTTCAAGGGCATCAACACCAGCGGGCGCAGTCCGCATGCGCTGGTGCGCGCCGGCCTCTCGCATGTGATGGAGGGGCGGCGCGTGTTCGAAGACCTGACGGTCGAAGAAAACCTGGTGGCGTCCACCTATGCGCTCACCGGGCGCAGCGGTGCCAGGCCCGATTTCGACATCGTCTACGAATACTTCCCGCGCCTGCACGAGCGCCGCAAGGGCCTGGCCGGCTACCTGTCCGGAGGCGAGCAACAGATGCTAGCGATTGGTCGCGCACTGATTGCACAGCCGGAGCTGATCTTGCTCGATGAACCATCGCTCGGCCTGAGTCCGAAACTGGTGGAAGACATCTTCGGGATCATCGCCCGCATCAACGCCGAGCGCGGCACCTCCATGCTGCTGGTGGAACAGAACGCCACCGTGGCGCTGGCGGTCGCGCACACCGGCTACATCATGGAAAACGGCAAGATCGTCATCGACGGCAGTGCCGAACGCCTGGCCAACGACCCGGACGTGCGCGAGTTCTACCTCGGCATGGGTGGCGAGGGCGCCGGCGCCAAGAGCTTCAAGAACATCAAGCATTACAAGCGGCGCAAACGCTGGCTTTCATGACTGCATCCCCTTCTCTGCCCGAAAACACCCTGCCGCAGATGCTGCGCGAACGTGCCCGCACCGACGCGGCGCGCGTGGCGATCCGCCAAAAAGACTTCGGCATCTGGAAACCCTTGACCTGGGCCGACTACCACCGCCGCGCCAGCGCGTTCGGGCTGGGCCTGTCTGCGCTGGGCGTACCGCGAGGTGGCCATGTGGGTGTGCTCTCGGAGAACCGTGCCGAATGGGTGCTGGCGCAAATGGGCGCGGGCCTGATCGGGGCCGTCACGGTAGGCGTCTATCCCACCAGCCCAAGCAGCGAAGTTGCCTACGTGGTGGGCCACGCCGACATCGAGATCATGGTCTGCGAAGACCAGGAACAGACCGACAAATTGCTGGAGGCGCGCACCGCGTTGCCACGGCTGCGCAAGATCGTCGTGATCGAGACCAAAGGCCTGCGCAGCTTCTCGCCCGAAGAACGTGCGCTGATCACGACCTTTGCCGAGGTGGAAAAACTGGGCAGCGAATCGGGCACGCAGGCCACCATCGACGCAGCACTGGCGGCGCAGTCCCTGGACGACATCGGCCTGATGATCTACACCTCGGGCTCGACCGGAAAACCCAAGGGGGCCATGCTGTCGTGGCGCAATATCCGCGGCGTGGTGCCCGGAATTGTCGAGCGGTTGCGCTTGAACTCGGCATCGAGCCACCTGTCCTATTTGCCGCTGTGCCACGTGGCAGAGCAAATGCTCACCAGCTTCGTGCCCGCCTACCTGGGTTCACAGGTCAATTTCGGTGAATCGATCCGCACCGTGCAGGAAGACCTGCGCGAAGTGGCCCCCAGCGTTTTTCTGGGCGTGCCGCGCATCTGGGAAAAGATGTACGCCACGCTGCTCATCAAGCGCCACGAAGCCGGTGGCCTGCGCGGCGGGCTGTTCGACCGCGCCGTGGCTGCGTGTGCCCCGCTGGCCGACAAACCCCGTGAACGCTGGGGCCTGGCCGAACGGATACGTTTTGCGGCGTACTACTGGCTGGTGTTTCGAGCCCTGCAAAACTTCTGCGGCCTGCGCCGCACCGAGGTAGCCATCACCGGTGCCGCACCGATTCCGCCGGACGTGGTGCGTTTTTTCCGCACCATCGGCGTCCCGCTGATCGAGGTCTATGGCCTGACCGAGTCGAGTGGCATGGTCACCGGCCATCCGGTGGACGACGTGGTGATCGGCACCGTGGGCACCCCGACTTTGGGCGTGGAATACCGCATAGGCGATCAAAGCGAGCTGCTGCTGCGTGGCGCCATGGTGTTCGTCGGCTATTACAAGAGCCCTGAAGCCACCGCGCAGAGCATCAAGGACGGCTGGTTGCACACCGGCGACGTGGTGCGCGAAGAGTCGGGCCAGCTGCGCATCGTGGATCGCCTCAAGGACATCATGATCACCGCCGGCGGCAAGAACCTCACGCCATCCGAGATAGAGAACACCATGAAGGCCAGCCCCTACATCAAGGAATGCATTGTGGTGGCCGACCAGCGCCGCTTCGTCTCGGCCCTGGTGATGATCGATTTCGAGACGGTTTCTCAGTGGGCGCAGGCCCAGCGCATCGCCTTCACCCACTTTCGCTCGCTGGTGGAGTTGCCCGTGGTGCGCGAACTGATCGAGGCCGAGATTGCCCGCGGCAACGCCAAGCTCGCGCAGGTTTCGCAGATCCGCAAGTTCCACCTCCTGACCAAAGAACTGGACCACGACGACGGCGAGGTGACCGCAACCATGAAGGTGCGCCGCTCCAGCATTTACAAGGCTTACGCTGACGAGATCGAGGCTCTTTACGCTTAGTTTTCGCCCGGATTTCTGGCGATCACCACCCCACCTGGCGAGACCTGACCGGTCGCGACAGGCGCTTGGCGCAACCGTTCCGGCCGCGCGTCTGTCCTGCACAACGGCCGGCCCCGCCCAACCAACGCAACGGACGCCAGGCTGCAGTTCAACATCCCGAACGGGTGCGTTGCAGCGCTGGCCCCGCGCCCTACGCCGAAAACACCCTCCTCTTCCTGGCCAACGTGTGCAACAACAGGGCGCGTGAGTTCTGCACCAAACACAGCGCAAAGGTGATCGCTGCCGCCTACGGGCCAGGAAAAACGGGGTGTGTTGAGACCGATGGTCACCAAAAAACTACGGCGTGGTCAAACGCGAAGATGGCACCTCCCAGTGGACCTACAAGGGCCGCGCGCTGTACCACTGGGTGGACAACAAAAAGCCCGGAGATACCCCTGGCGACGGTTTCCGCAAAGGACTCTGGCAGCTCGCTTGACCCTGAGCAGCGCGGCGTTCAATCCAGCGTCTCTCTGGCTTCCACCAGCAATTGCCGGATTCGCACACCGTTGATCGCCGCCACGACCCGAACGCGAACACCCTGCCCCACTTCCAGCCGCTCGCGCTGGTGGTAATCCAGCCCGTCGGTCTGGCCGGGGTTGTGGCTGGGGATGCGGCGGCGCCATTGGCACTGGCCGTCGAAATCGAGGGTGAGTTCGTGCCAGGCGCCCTCGGCATCAGCGGGCACGTCCACGATCAGGGTGGCGTCCACGTCGAACACACGGGCGCGGGACAGCAGGCCGGGGATGGTCAGGACGGCAACCGAGCCGGTGCCAGCGTCGACTTGCCAGTGTTCAGGCGAGGGGATGTTTCGGGTGTCCATGGAGCGGGCATTGTCGTGCACCGCTCGGGGTTCAGTTGCGGGCCAGGCCTTGGCCCGGCGGCCGTACCGCCACTCAGATGTAGGCGTTGACCGGCTTCACATGCCGCATGTGCAGCGACATGCCGAGCGCGGCCATGTGGTTGCTGTTGCGGCTGAGGATCGTTTCTGACAGCGGCAGGAACTCGGTTTCTTCGTAGCGCGCGTGGGCGGTGTATTCGCCCACGAGTCGGTGCAGGTCGGCGGTGTTGAGGTCGGTGCTCTGGCCTTTGGCCACGCGCTTCAAACCACTCTCCAGCGTTTTCCACAGCGCTTCGACGCGGCGGTGTTCATCGGTCAGGCGCTGGGTCATGGCCTTGACGCGGCTCAGCTCGTCACCCGTCTGGGCGCTGGCGATCACCGCGGGGAACAGCTCGCGCTCTTCTTCCAGGTGGTGCTCGAAGATGGCTTCGCGGAAGAACTCCAGCGACTGCTCGGCGATCTGGCGCGCGCGGGCGGCGGGCTCCAGCAGCGCGGGCAATTCGTCGAGCGCGTTCAGGCGCTTGAGGATGCCGCTGTGGCAGTTGGTGAAGTTGCTGAGGGGGGCTTCGGCGTCGGGCGCAGCGGAATTGGGGGTGGCGGTCATGGTGGCTCCTCGTTGGACAGCCGACGACACGCCTGCGGCGCGCGCTCTCGGCCAGACGGACAGTCTAGAGGCCGCTGACCGCCAGCGATTGACTTGCGTCAAGCCGTGGACACGAAACCCTCACTGTGCAGCCGGCGAAGCGCCACCGCGAAGCCGCTGGACCACGTGGAGCAGACCCACCACCAGCGAACCGGCCAGCAACCCGGCCAGGGCGCCCGCCAGGCTGTTGACCACCGGGGCGATCCAGCCCAGCCCTTGCGCGAACTGCTCGATGGCGTGCCCGAGCACCGGTACCCCGTGCACCAGGATGCCGCCACCCACCAGGAACATGGCGGCGGTGCCAAGCACGGACAGGGTTTTCATCAGCAGTGGAGCGGCTTTGAGCAAGCCCCGGCCCAGGGCCTGCTGCCAGGCCGCGGTCTGCCGGCTCAGGTACAGCCCCGCGTCATCGAGCTTCACGATGCCCGCCACCAGGCCGTAGACCCCCGCGGTCATCAGCAGGGAGATGCCGACCAGCACCGAGAGCTGGCGCCCGAAACTGGCGGCGGCCACGGTGCCGAGGGTGATGACGATGATTTCGGCCGAAAGGATGAAGTCGGTGCGGATGGCGCCCTTGATTTTCTGTTTCTCCAGCGCCAGCACATCGACCTGCTGGTCGGCCATGGCCTGCAGGCGCGCCGCGCGTTCGGTGGCCGCGTCCTTCTTGTTGTGGAGAAACACATGCAGCAGTTTCTCGGCGCCTTCGAAACACAGGAACAGCCCGCCCAGCATGAGCAGCGGCGTGATCGCCCAGGGCGCTACCGCACTGATGCCCAGCGCGGCCGGCACCAGAATGACCTTGTTGCGCAACGAACCTTTGCCCACAGCCCAGACCACCGGCAACTCGCGGTCGGCCTTGACGCCGGTGACCTGCTGGGCGTTGAGCGCGAGGTCGTCACCCAGCACACCGGCGGTTTTTTTGGCCGCCAGCTGGGTCATGGTGGCCACATCGTCGGCCGCGGCCACGCCCTGGCGGGCAGCGACCTTGGTCATCGCGGCCACATCGTCGAGCAGGGTGGCGATGTCGTCGATCAGGAGCAGCAGGCTGGAGGCGGCCATGGTGGGGGGATGTGGTGAGGACGGGTTCAGGCCTGTGGCCAGGCGATGGGGAACAGCGGGTCGTTCAGCACGGCACCCTCGGGCAGGCGCTCGGCGAGGCCGGCAAACGGTGGCGAGGTGCGCCAGGGGCGTGGCGCGTGGCGGGCGTCGTCACCCACGTATCGCGCGGAAAACACGCGGCGCCGGCCGCGCGGGCCGACACCGCTGGAGGCGTGCAGGCTGAGCATGTGGAAGGCCACACAGTCGCCCGGCTCCAGCGCCCAGGCGAGCTGGCGAAAGCGCTCGGGCTCGGCTTCGATCGCAGGCAGCTCGGCCAGCGTGCCTTCGGGGAACCACTTGGCCTGGTGGTCGCGGAAGGTCCGTGGCATGTACCAGGTGCCGACGTGCGAGCCGGCCACAAAACGCAGCGTGCTGGCCAGCGGCACCGGGTCCACCGGGATCCAGAAGCTCACGTTCTGCCGCCCGCTCACGTTGTAGTACGGCTGGTCCTGGTGCCAGGGCGTTGCCTGGCGGGTGCCCGGCTCTTTCACCAACAGGTGGTCGTGGTAGATGCGCGCGGTCTGGCTTTGCATGAGCTGCGCAGCGACGTGTGGCAGCGCCGAGCGTTGCAGGATCTCGGTGTAGGCCGGGTTGTCCTGCCAGGTGCAGAAGTCCTCGACAAAATGGCCCGGGTCGTCGGCCTCGCTGGCCACCAGAGCCAGCGGGCTCAGATGCGCCAGGTTGTGCTCGATGCCCTGCTCCAGCCGCGCGAGCTCGGTTGCGTTGAGCACACCGCGCAAGACCACGGCGCCGTCGGCGGCGAACTGGGCGGCACTGCCTTCAGGAAGCCAGCATTCACGTGCCATGGTTAACGCCCTTTCCCGGTTTTGTTGCGCCGATGCCAGTAGGCAAAGGCCTCTTCGTGAATGTCGATATCGAGCTCGGTGACCCGCGCCTGCATGCGCTCCTGCACGTCGGCCACGGCCTGGTTGTAGATCACGGGGCCGATCTCCTCCAGAAAAAAACCCAGCAGGCCGCCGGCAGCGACGTTGCCAATGCCTTCGTCCATCTCGGCGTCGAAATAGCGCTGGATCGAGGCGATCGCCTGATCGCGCACCTCTTTGGTCAGCTCAATGGTCATGGTCGAAACGACATGGGCGGTTGATCGCAGCAACACAAACCCAGAACGCCGCCGATCCGGCTCTGCCGGTCGGCCAGCGTTGTCCGGTGGGGGGTGGCGCGCTGAAAGCGCGGCGCGGGGGGATCTTCATCAACCCACCCACTTGCGGGCGTTGCGCCAGATGCGCATCCAGGGGCTGTGCGCGGCGGGATCGCCGCTGGTCCAGCTCATCTGGATGTTGCGGAACACGCGCTCGGGGTGCGGCATGAGCGCGGTGAAACGGCCGTCTGCCGTGGTCACGGCGGTCAGGCCGCCCGGGCTGCCGTTGGGGTTGAACGGGTATTGCTCGGTGGCGCTGCCGGCGTTGTCCACGAAGCGCATGGCGGCGATGGCCTTGGCCGGGTCGCCGCGGTGCCTGAAGTTGGCATAACCCTCGCCGTGCGCCACAGCGATCGGCAGCCGGCTGCCGGCCATGCCTTGCAGGAACAGGCTGGGTGACTCCAGCACTTCGACCATCGACAGCCGCGCCTCGAAACGCTCGCTCTGGTTGGTGGTGAAGCGTGGCCAGGCCTCGGCGCCGGGGATGATGTCGGCCAGCTCGGCAAACATCTGGCAGCCGTTGCACACGCCCAGGCCAAAGCTGTTGGGGCGGGCAAAGAAGTCGCGGAACTGGTCGGCCAGCACGGTGTTGAAGGTGATGCTGCGCGCCCAGCCGATGCCCGCGCCCAGCGTGTCGCCGTAGCTGAATCCGCCACAGGCGACCACACCCTGGAAGTGGCTCAGGTGGGCGCGGCCCATCTGCAGATCGGTCATGTGCACATCGACCGCCTCGAACCCGGCCTGGGTGAAGGCGTAGGCCATTTCCACATGTGAGTTCACACCCTGCTCGCGCAGGATGGCGACCTTGGGGCGCGCCAGATTCAGGAACGGCGCGGCCACGTTGTCGGCCGGGTCGAAGCTCGGCGACAGGTGCAGACCGGGGTCTTCCGGCAGGCCGGCGACAGCGTGTTCGCTGTCGGCGAAGGCCGGGTTGTCGCGCTGCTGGTTGATCTTCCAGCTCACGCTGTCCCAGACCTGGTGCAGGTCGAACAGCTGGGCGCTGAACACGGCCTTGGCATCGCGCCAGACCTGCAGCTGGCCTTTGCCAGCGTCGATCGTCGAGGCCTGCGGGCCTCGCGTGGACGCTTGCGGCCACGCTTTGCTCTGGACCTTGCCGATGAAATGGCTGTGCTGCGACAGGCCATGCTCGCGCAGCGTCTGCATCACCGCGTTGCGCTCGGCCGTGGCCACCTGGATCACCACGCCCAGCTCCTCGCTGAACAAGGCCTTGAGCGTGAGTTCCTCGCGTCGTGCGCTGACCTGTGTGCTCCAGTTCTTGGCGTCGCCGTACTCGGCCCGGCTGTCGGCAATGCCGTCGCCCTCGGTCACCAGCATGTCGACGTTGATCGACGCCCCCACATGGCCTGCAAACGCCATCTCGGCCACGGTGGCCAGCAGGCCGCCGTCGCTGCGGTCGTGGTAGGCGAGGATCTGCCCTTGCGTGCGCAAGGCATTGATGGCGTTGACGAGCTTGATCAGATCTTGTGGGTCGTCCAGATCCGGCACGCCGTCTTTCACCGGGCAACCGGGCTGGTTCAGCGTTTCACCCAGGATGCTGCCCGCCATGCGGTGCCGGCCTTTGCCCAAGTCGATCAGGATCAGCGTGGTGTCGTCGATGGCGCTGTTGAGCTGGGGGGTGAACGTGTTGCGCACGTCGGCCAGGGTGGCGAACGCGGTCACGATGAGACTCACCGGCGACGTCACTTTGTGCTGCTCGTCCGCGCCGGCCCATTGCGTGCGCATGGACAGGCTGTCTTTGCCCACCGGGATGGAAATGCCCAACGCCGGGCACAGCGCCATGCCCACGGCTTTGACCGTCTCGTAGAGCGCGGCGTCTTCGCCCGGCTCGCCACAGGCAGCCATCCAGTTGGCGCTGAGTTTGACGCGCGAAAGCTCAAACGGCGCGGCCAGCAGGTTGGTGATGGCTTCGGCGACCGCCATGCGACCCGAGGCCGGTGCGTCCAGCGCGGCCAGCGGCGTGCGCTCGCCCATGCTCATGGCCTCGCCCGCAAAGCCTTTGAAATCGGCCAGGGTGACCGCGCAATCGGCCACCGGCACCTGCCAGGGGCCGACCATCTGGTCGCGGTGGCTCAAACCGCCCACCGTCCGGTCACCGATGGTGATGAGGAAACGTTTGGACGCCACGGTGGGGTGGCTCAGCACATCGATCACGGCTTTTTGCAGATCGACGCCGGTGAGGTCCATGGCCACGGCCTGGCGCTGCACGGTCTTCACGTCGCGGTGCATCTTGGGCGGTTTGCCCAGCAGCACATCCATCGGCATGTCCACGGGAGGCTCTTTCCCCTCGTCGAACAGCGTCAGATGCCGCTCTTCGGTGGCCACACCGACGACCGCAAACGGGCAGCGTTCGCGCTCGCAGAACGCCTGAAACTGAGCCAGCGATTCCGGTGCAATGGCCAGCACGTAGCGCTCCTGGCTTTCGTTGCACCAGATCTCCTTGGGCGCCAGGCCGCTCTCTTCCAGCGGCACGGCGTTCAGATCGAAGCGCGCGCCGCGCCCGGCGTCGTTCACCAGTTCGGGAAAGGCGTTGGACAGGCCGCCGGCACCCACGTCGTGGATGAACAGAACCGGGTTCTTCTCGCCCTGCGCCCAGCAATGGTTGATGACCTCCTGCGCACGCCGCTCGATCTCGGGGTTGCCGCGCTGCACCGAGTCGAAGTCGAGCGCCGCAGCGTTGGTGCCGCTGGCCATGGAGCTGGCCGCGCCACCCCCCATGCCGATTTTCATGCCGGGTCCGCCGAGCTGGATCAGCAGAGAGCCGGCGGGGAAATCGATTTTCTTCGTCTGCCCGGCGTCGATCACGCCCAGGCCGCCGGCGATCATGATGGGCTTGTGGTAACCCCGCAGCACACCGGCCACCGCCTGTTCGTACTCGCGGAAATAACCGAGCAGGTTGGGCCGGCCAAACTCGTTGTTGAAGGCCGCGCCGCCGAGCGGGCCCTCCGTCATGATCTGCAGCGGGCTGGCGATATGGTCGGGCTTGCCGCCCGGCTGGTCGCTCATGCCGCCCCAGAGTTTGGAGACGGTGAAGCCGGTCAGTCCCGCCTTGGGTTTGGAGCCGCGGCCGGTGGCACCCTCGTCGCGGATCTCGCCGCCGGCGCCGGTGGCCGCACCCGGAAACGGCGAAATCGCGGTCGGGTGGTTGTGGGTTTCCACCTTCATCAGAATGTGGTGGGTGGCCGGCTCGGCGGTGTAACTGGGCGATGCAGACGTGTTGCCCTGCCCCGCGCGCGCCACAAAACGCTCGACCGCGCTGCCTTCCATGATGGAAGCGTTGTCCGAGTACGCCACGATGGTGTGTTGTGGTGCCGTCTGGTGCGTGTGGCGGATCATGCCGAACAGGCTTTTGTCCTGCAGCACACCGTCGATGGTGAACTGGGCGTTGAAGATCTTGTGGCGGCAGTGCTCGCTGTTGGCCTGCGCAAACATCATCAGCTCCACGTCGGTGGGGTTGCGCCGGAGGCTGGTGAAGGCATCCACCAGGTAGTCGATCTCGTCGTCGGCCAGGGCCAGGCCCCAGGCCTTGTTGGCGGTGTCCAGGGCCGATCGACCACCGCCCAGCACATCCACATGTTCCATCGGTGCCGGGTGCAGCTCGGTGAACAGCGCCTCGGCCTGAGCGCGCTCCAGGCTCACCGCCTCGGTCATGCGGTCGTGCAGCAGGTCGGCCGCCGCGCGCAGCTGGTCCGGCTTGAGGGTGGGCCGACTGAGCAGACCTGTCTTGAGCGTGACGCGGTATTCCACCAACCGCTCCACCCGGTGCAGCACCAGGCCACAGTTGTGTGCGATGTCGGTGGCTTTGGAGGCCCAGGGCGACACCGTGCCCAGCCGCGGCATCACCCACAGCGCCGCCGCGCCGGCCTTCACCGCCGCGGCGTGCTCCGGCAGTGCCGGGTCGCCGTAGGTCAGCAGTTGCACCAGCCGTTCCAGGGTCTTGGCGTCGGGCTCGGCATCGAAGCTGGCCAGATGCACGAAGCGGGCCGAGAGGCCGGTGATCTTGTTCTCGGAGAGTGCTGCCAGACGGGGCAGCAGTTGCTGGACTTTGAAATCGCTGAGTGCGTTGCCGCCCTCGAAAAAACGCAGGTGCAGGGTCACGGTGGGTGGCCTTGAGACGGTGTGCCGTCAGTCGGGGTGGAAACCCGGCATTTTATCCGGCCGGGGTGCCGGGTTTCGCTGCCGTGGGAGGTGCCAAACCGGACCGGGTGGGATAATTCCGCCCCATGAGCATCACCTACAAAGACGAGGCCGGCATCGCGGGCATGCGCGAGGCCTGCCGCCTGGCGTCCGAGGTTCTGGACTTCCTCACGCCCCACATCCAGCCCGGCATCACCACGCTGGAAATCGACCGCCTGTCTGCCGACTGCATGAAACAGCAAGGCACGCGTTCGGCCACCATCGGCTACCAGCCCAGCGGTTACCCGCCCTACCCGGCCCACCTGTGCACCTCGGTCAACCAGGTGATCTGCCACGGCATCCCGAACGAAAAGCCGCTCAAGAAGGGCGACATCATGAACGTGGACGTGACCGTGATCACCGAAGACGGCTGGTACGGCGACAACAGCCGGATGTACCTGATCGGTGGCGAAGCGGCCTGCAGCGTGCAGGCGCGCCGCCTCTCGCAAGTGACGTTCGAGGCCATGTGGAAAGGCATCGCAATGGTCAAGCCCGGCGTGCGCCTGGGCGACATCGGCCACGCGATCCAGACCTTTGCCGAGGGCAACGGCTTCACCGTGGTGCGTGAGTTCTGCGGCCACGGCATCGGCCAGCGCTTTCACGAAGATCCGCAGGTGCTGCACTACGGCCGACCGGGCACGCTGGAAGAACTCAAGCCCGGCATGACCTTCACCATCGAGCCCATGATCAACGCCGGCAAGCGTGACATCAAAGAGATGAACGACGGCTGGACCATCGTCACCAAGGACCGTTCGCTGTCGGCCCAGTGGGAACACACCGTGCTGGTCACCCCCACCGGATACGAGGTGCTCACCCTGTCGGCCGGCAGCCCGCCGCTGCCCGGCTTCGTGAGCGCCACCAAGACCTGAGGCCTCCCGGCGATGCTGGACAAGGCCGCCGCTCCCGCAGGCATGCCCGACATCGCCACCCTGCGCCAGCGTTACCGCGACGACAAGGCCGCGCTGATGGCCGAGCTGGGTGTCGAGAGTGCGTCGGCCCGCGGCATGCGCCGCGCCCTGAGACAGCTAGCCCGGCTGACCGACCAGACCCTGCGCACCCTCTGGCTGCGCGCCGGCTTCAACACCAATTACGCGCTGCTGGCGGTGGGCGGCTACGGGCGCGGGGAGCTGTTCCCGCATTCCGATGTGGACGTGCTGGTGCTCATGCCCGACGGCACGGATCCCGAGCAGGACACCCTGCTCAGACAGCGCCTGGAAACCTTCATCGGCGCCTGCTGGGATGTGGGCCTGGAGATCGGCTCGGCCGTGCGCACCACCGACGACTGCCTGGCCGAGGCCGCCAGAGACGTGACGGTGCAGACCTCGCTGCTCGAATGCCGGCGTATCCGCGGCAGCAAGCCGCTGTTCGACCGGCTGGTGCGCAAGCTGCAGGAGGCGATGGACGCCAAGGCCTTCTTCGTCGCCAAGACGCTGGAGATGCGCCAGCGCCACCACAAGTTCGAAAACACCCCCTACGCGCTGGAACCCAACATCAAGGAGTCCCCGGGGGGCCTGCGCGATCTGCAGATCATCCTCTGGGTGGCCAAGGCCGCGGGGCTGGGCCACAGCTGGGATGATCTGGCCCGCAGCGGCCTGGCCACGCCGCTGGAAGCGCGACAGATCAAGGCCAACGAGGCGCTGCTCAGCCTGATCCGCGCGCGGCTGCACCTGCTGGCCCGGCGCCGCGAAGACCGGCTGGTGTTCGACCTGCAGACGGCGGTGGCCGAATCGTTCGGCTTCAAGGCGCACACACCGCCGATGCGGGTGTCCACGGGCCAGGGCCAGCCGCTCGCCGGACCGGGTGAAGCCAGGATTGGGGGCAACATGGAGCACACCAAGACGCCACGCACCGCCAAGGGCGTGCGCCGCGCCAGCGAACTCCTGATGCGCCGCTATTACTGGGCCGCCAAAGCCGTCACCCAGCTCAACGAAATTCTGCTGCTCAACATCCAGGAGCGGCTTAACAACGAGGCCCGTGCCAACGACCGGCTGCGCCCGATCAACGAACGTTTCTTCGACAAAGGCGGCACGCTGGAGGTGGTCAGTGACGACCTCTACGAGCGCCAGCCCCACGCCATCCTCGAGACTTTCCTGCTCTACCAGACCACGGTGGGCATCAAGGGTTTGTCGGCGCGCACACTGCGTGCGCTGTACAACACGCGCCCGGTGATGAACGCCGCCTTCCGCACCGACCCGGTGAACCGCGCCACGTTTCTGGCCATCCTGCAGCAGCCCGAGGGCATCACCCACGCGATGCGGCTGATGAACCAGACCTCGGTGCTTGGGCGATACCTCTGGGTGTTCCGCCACATCGTCGGCCAGATGCAGCACGACCTGTTCCACGCCTACACCGTCGACCAGCACATCCTGATGGTGCTGCGCAACGTGCGCCGCTTCTTCATCGCGGATCATTCCCACGAATACCCGTTCTGCTCGCAGCTCGCCGCCGGCTGGGACAAGCCCTGGGTTCTCTACATCGCCGCCCTGTTCCACGACATCGCCAAAGGCCGCGGCGGTGACCATTCCGAGCTCGGGGCCCACGATGCGCGGGAGTTCTGCCGCCAGCACGGCATCGCCCGCGACGACAGCCGGCTGATCGAATTTCTGGTGGCGCAGCACCTGACCATGAGCCACATCGCCCAGAAGGAAGACCTGAGCGATCCGGATGTGATCGCCGCCTTTGCCCACCGCGTCGGCAACGAGCGCTACCTGACCGCGCTCTACCTGCTCACCGTGGCCGACATCCGCGGCACCAGCCCCAAGGTGTGGAACAACTGGAAGGGCAAGCTGCTCGAAGACCTCTACCGCTACACCCTGCGTGCGCTCGGTGGCCGCGCACCCGACCCGGGCGCGGTGGTCGAGGCCCGGAAACGCGAAGCCCTGACCCTGCTCGCGCTGCACGCCCTGCCCCATCAGGCGCACCAGGCGCTGTGGGAGCGGCTGGAGGTGAGCTATTTCATGCGCCACCAGGCCGACGAGATCGCCTGGCACACCCGCGTGCTGACCCGCGCCCAGGCACAGCTGGCGGCGCAGCGGCGCAACGCGAAGGCCACCCCCGTGGCGCCAGACACCGAGCCATCAACACCACCATCCGAGCGGGCCATCGTGCGTGCGCGCATCTCGCCCGAAACCGACGGCCTGCAGGTGCTGGTCCACGCCCCCGACCAGAGCGATCTATTTGCCCGCATCTGCGGCTACTTCGACGAGTCCGAGTTCAGCATCCTCGACGCCCGCATCCACACCACCCGCGACGGCTACGCAATGGACACCTTCCAGGTTGTTGCCCCCACGCTCTCGGAGCACTACCGCGAACTCACCGGCATGGTGGAGAGCGAACTCGCGCTGGTGATCGACCAGCGCGGCCCGCTGCCCCCTCCCAGCAAAGGCAGGTTGTCGCGCCGCGTCCGGAGCTTTCCCATCACCCCCCGGGTCGACCTGCGGCCCGACGACAAAGCCCAGCGCTGGCTGCTCAGTGTGTCCGCCAGCGACCGCACCGGCCTGCTCTACAGCATCGCCCGCGTGCTCGCCGAACACCACGCCAGCGTCGAACTTGCCAAAGTCACCACACTGGGCGAGCGGGTCGAAGACACCTTCCTCATCAGCGGCCCGCAGCTGCAGGTGAACAGACGCCAGATCGAGATCGAGACCGAGTTGCTGAAGGTGCTGGAGGGGTAGGCCTTCGGCTTGGCCCGGTCACCGGCAGCTCCGTTTGCTGCACCGTCCACAGCGGTGGGGTCCGGCCGCTGCCGCAATCAGGATTCGTTCACAGGATCCATGGAATCTGACCCCAGCCACCGGCCTGCGCCGCTGGTGTGTGCGGACAAGGTTCAGTCCGCCAGGTTGTCGGCCACCAGTTCCACCAGACTCTCGACCGGTTTGTCCCATTGAGCGGCCTTGGCACCCATTTCCAGCGTGATGCGGCATTGGCCGCAGCTCGTGACGAAACGCTCGGCACCGGTGGCGTCAATCTGCTGCTGCTTCAACACGAACACCTGCTGGCGCAAGGCCGCCGATCGCTGGTTCGACACCACGCCACCGCCGCCGCCACAGCAATAGCCGCCCACGCCGTGGTCCTGCATCTCGCGCAACTCGAACCCCAGCGCGGCCACCACACGCCGCGCCGCCGCTTCCAGCCCGCCACGGCGCACGATCTGGCACGGGTCATGGAAAGTGGCGCTCTGTCCGACCTTCTTGACCCGGATCTGGCCACTGGTCACCAGCTCATCCAGAAACTCGGTCATGTGGATGATGCGCACCGGCAGTTCCTTGCCATACCACCTGGCCGCCTCCCAGCGCGCCGCGCCATAGGCGTGACCACACTCGGGCAACAACACGGTCTTGGCACCGATCTTCACCGCGGTGTCGATCAGCATGCGCGTGAGTTTTTCCTGCAGCTCCAGGTCGCCGTTGTTGAAGCCGATGTTGGTGGCGTCGAAGCCACCCTGGTGCATTGTCCACTTCACGTCGATGCGGTTGAGGATCTTCGCGGCGTCGGCCAGCGACTTGGTGTGTTGATCCAGCTCGGCGGGGGCGGCGGTCAACAGGATGTCGGCGCGCTCCAGGTCACAGGGAATGTCGACGCCATGCGCCTGCGCCACCTCGGCCAGGATGTCGGGCAGGTCTTCGCCGGGTGTGGCGGTGCTGCCCCATAGGCGGGCGGTGCGGTCCATCAGGGCCAGCCGGTCGGGCAGCAGGCCGGCCTTGAACATGCCGTGGCGCCCTTCTTTCACCAACTCGGCAATGTCGATACCCATGGGGCAGGCAAGCGTGCAACGGCCACACATGTTGCAGGAGTCGTAGAGCAGCTCCTGCCATTGCTGCAGGTCGTTGATGTCCGGTTTTTTGACAAGGTTGAGCGTTCGAACCAGCGGCGCAAACGGACCGGCCTCGCGGAAATAGGCGCGGCGGAACGGCTCCAGCTTGAGGATGGGCGTGTACTTCGGATCACCGGTGGTGACGTGGAAATGACAGGCCTCGGCACACAGGCCGCAGTGCACACAGGACTCGATGTGCACGGCGGCGGTGCGGCCAAACGCGCGCACGAAACTGCCCATGGCAGCTTCCACGCGTTCGGCATCGCTCTGCTTGCCCTGTTGGTCGAAAGTGGGTTTGTTCACAACCAGCGTGTTCATACCTGTACCCCGCGGTGGCTGAAGCGTGCGCCGGTGGCGCCGCGAGAGAATGCAAAGAGGAAAGCGTGCATGAGCTTGCCGAACGGGAACCACACCAGCAACAGCTCGAGTGACAGCAGGTGAACGGCCAGCGGGCCACGGTACAGCACGTGGTCCCGCGCCAGCGTGACTGCCGACGGTTCTGACAGAACCGCCATGCCGGTCACGAGGGGCAGGAACACAACCAGCCAGGTGACCCAGTCGTCGAGACCCGAAATTTTCTGGCGCACCGGGTCGCTCAGGCGCAAACCGAGCGCCAGCAGCAACGAGACGATCGTGATGCCGGCCGCGATGTACATCACATAGTCGGGCGTTGTCGGCCACCCAAGTCCGGTGATGCGGTGGATGAAGGCGACGTGGGGCGCGTAGCCGAAGAAGATCACGGCAAGCCCGATGTGAAAGGCGTAGCCGTTGAGGCTGATGAAGCGGGTGGCGGGCGCGAACTCGCTGCGCGGCCACATGCCCCGCGCGACAGCGTGCAAGGAACCCGCTCCGCGCGAAGGCGCCCCCTCGCGCGCCGGCGATAGGTCGGGCGAGCCGGGCAATCGCCACAACCGCCAAAAGCGCCAGAGAATGCCCAGGACAAAGACGATCAGGGAAAAAACCAACCCCGGCCCACGTGCGAATTCAAGCAAGTCCATGTCGGCGACCCTCCTGTTGTGGCGGCAAGGGCCCGACTGGGCAACTGCCTGACAGGGGCACGTGCCGGGTGGCACCAACCACACTGCGCCATGACGACCCATCCTAGACCGACAGCTGGCATCCGGTTTGCGTTACGTCAAAGATGTCAACGCAAAAACACACCCATGCCCCGGGTGGCCCAGGCCAGCGCCCTGGTGGCGGCGATGGATGGCCGCTGTCAGGCGCAGGGAACCGCTGGCATCCGACCCGCCTGTTGACCATTGCTCACGGAGAAGTCAACGCCCAGCCTCTGGCACTGGCCGCTCCCGTGGCTGGTTTTCGATGGACGCGCCCTTCGTCGAACGTCCAAACAGCCGCGCAAAGAACAGCGACACATCGTCCACCACGGTGAACACCGCGGGAATCACCAGCAGGCTCAAGAAAGTGGACGTGATCAGGCCACCGATCACGGCGGTGGCCATGGGGGAGCGGAAACTGCTGTCGGCGGCGCCCAGGCCCAGGGCGATCGGGAGCATGCCGGCACCCATGGCGATGGTGGTCATGATGATGGGGCGGGCACGCTTGTGGCAGGCGTCCAGGATGGCGTGGGTGCGGTCCAGGCCATGGTCGCGCCGGGCGACGATCGCGTATTCGACCAGCAGGATGGAGTTTTTTGTCGCCACCCCCATGAGCATGATCAGCCCGATCAGCGAAGACATCGAGAAACTCTTGTCAGCCAGCAGCAGCGCCACGAAGGCGCCCCCCAAGGAGAGCGGCAGCGCCGCCAGAATGGTGAACGGATGCAAAAAGGCCTTGAACAGCAGCACCAGCACGATGTAGATGCACAGCACGCCGGTGAGCATGGCCAGGCCGAAACTGGCGAACAGTTCGCCCTGCACTTCGGCGTCGCCGATTTCGAGCGCGCTCACCCCTGCCGGCAGGTTCTTCATGCTGGGGAGCTTGTCCACGGCGGCCTTCATGTCACCCAGCGGAATGCCGGCGAGCTCCACCTCGAAGTTGATGTTGCGCGAGCGGTCGTAGCGGTCGATCACGGCCGGCCCGCCACCGAAAGTGAGTGTGGCCACCTGGCCCAGCATCACCGGGCCTTTGGCGCCGGGCACAGCCAGGCGCGACAGCACCTCCAGATCGGTGCGTGCGGCCGCGTCGAGCTTGACGACGATGGGCACCTGGCGCTGGGGCAGGTTCATCTTCGGCAGCGCGCTGTCGTAATCGCCCACGGTGGCGATGCGCAAAGTCTCGGCGATGGCGCTGCTGGTCACGCCCATCTCGGCCGCTTTGGCCAGGTCGGGTGTGACGCTGATCTCGGTGCGCACCATCGCCGCGGTGGACTGGATGCTGCCCACGCCCTGGATGGTGCGCAGGTCGCGCTCGATGGCGTTGGCCGCGGTGGCCATGGCATGGGCGTCGTTGCCGGTGATGGTGAGGATGTATTTTTCCCCCGAGCCGCCCAGGCCGACCTTGCTGCGCACGCCGGCGACGTTGGACATGGCTTCGCGCAACTGGTTCTCGATCACCTGCTTGCGCGGGCGCTGGCCGCGGGCGTCGAGCTGGATGGTGAGCGCCGCCTTGCGCGACTCCTGAGCCCCCTGGGGCGCAAACGGATCGCTGCCCGCCGAGCCGGAGCCAATGGTGGTGTAGACCGACTTCACGTGCGGGACCGCCGCCACCAGCACACGGGCGCGCTCGGCGGTGGCGACAGTCTGCGCCAGCGTGGCACCTGGCGGCAGCTCCAGATACACCTGCGTTTGCGAGTTGTCGTCGGCGGGTATGAAGCCCTGGGGCAGCAAGGGAATCAGCAGGATCGAACCGATGAAGAACGTGCCAGCCGCCAGCATGGTCATCCAGCGGTGGCGAATGCACCAGGCCGCCCAGCCCTGGTAGGTGTTCAGCCACGCGGGCTCGTCCTGCGGATGTGACCAGGCCCAGAGGCGACCAAACAAGGCATTGCGCTTGGCCCATCCCGGGCGGTCTTCGGCCAGCACAAAGGGCCTGAGGATGTAGGCCGCCATCATGGGCGTGAGCGCACGCGCCACGACCAGCGACGCAAACACCGCAAACGAGGCCGTCCAGCCAAACTGCTTGAAAAACTTGCCGGGAATGCCCGACATGAAGGCCGTGGGCAGGAACACCGCAATCAGGGTGAAGGTGGTGGCGACCACGGCCAGGCCGATCTCGTCGGCTGCCTCCATCGCCGCCTGGTACGGTGTCTTGCCCATGCGCATGTGGCGCACGATGTTCTCCACCTCCACGATCGCATCGTCCACCAGGATGCCGACCACGAGCGACATGGCCAGCAGCGTGACCACATTGATGGTGAAGCCCAGGTAGTGCATGCCGATGAAGGCCGGAATCGCCGACAGCGGCAGCGCCACCGCCGAAACGAAGGTGGCCCGGAAGTCGCGCAGAAACAGCCAGACCACCAGCACCGCCAGAATGGCTCCCTCGTACAGCAGCTCCATGGAGCCGGCGAAATCGTCTTCCACCGGCGTCACGAAATCGAACGACTCGGTGATCTTCAGGTCCGGGCGGCTGCCCTGCAGTTCCTTGAGCTTCTCACGCACGCCCTTGCCGACCTCGATCTCGCTGGCGCCTCGGCTGCGCGCCACCTCGAATCCGACCACCGGCAGGCCGTCCAGAAAGGCTGCCGCAGAGGGCTCGGCGACGGTGTCTTTCACCGTGGCGATCTGGTCGAGCCGGATGTGCCGCCCGTCCGACAGCGACAGCTCCAGTCCGGCCAGCTCCTCGGCCGACTTCAGCGACGAGAGCGTGCGCAGCGGTTGCTGGCTGCCACCGATGTCGGTGCGGCCACCGGCGCTCTCGATCTGCACCCGGGCGAGCTGGCGCGAAATGTCGGCCGCAGTGCTGTTGAGCGCCTGCAGCTTGAGCGGGTCCAGCAGGATCTGGACCTCGCGGTCGACACCGCCCACGCGGTTGATGGCACCGACACCGCGCACCGACAACAGCAGCTTGGCGATGTCGTTCTCGACGAACCAGGAAATGGCTTCGTCGTCCATCTTGTCGGATGACACGGTGTAGGCCAGCACCGCACCGCCGGCGAGCTCGACCTTGTTGATGATGGGTTCGCGCAAATCGCTCGGCAGATCGCCGCGGATCTTGGCCACGGCCGAGCGCACGTCGTCCAGCGCCTCCTGTGTGTCCTTCTCGATGCGGAATTCGACCGTGATCGAAACCACACCGTCCTGCACCTTGGTGTAGATGTGTTTGAGCCCCTGCAACGAGGCCAGGCTGTTCTCGATGCGCCGCGCGACATCGTTTTCCAGCTGGTTGGGGGAGGCGCCGGGCAGACTGGCAACGATCGTGATGTTGGGCACGTCCAGGTCGGGGAAGTTCTGCACCTTCATCGACTTGAACGAGTACAGGCCGACCAGCGTCAGCATGACAAACAGCATCGCCGCCGGAATCGGATTGCGGATGGACCAGGCAGAAACGTTCATTTCGGTGTTCCAAGGCCGCGGACTGGGGCGATGACCGTGTCCAGAAATCCCTCAGAGCCGGCTTGGGCAGGCCGCTGGGATTGCCCACTGGACAGGGGTGCGCGCAGCGCGGCCGGGGTGGGCGTGGTGTTCACTGCACCACCTTCACCAGATCGCCGTCGTTCAGAAAACCCGCGCCCTGCACCGCCACGCGGTCGGTGGCCTGGAGCCCCTCAACGATTTCCACCCGCTCACCGACACGCCGACCGGTCTGCACCTTGCGCGTGCCGGCCTTGTTCTGGGCGTCGATCAGAAACACGAAGTTGTTGCCCTCGCGCACCACGATGGCGGGTGTCGGTACGGTCAGCGCTTCGCTCTGACCGAGCGCGAAGCTGCCGCGCGCGAAGGTGCCTGCCTTGAGATCGCTGTGGCGCGGCAGGTCCACATAGACCAGGATGTTGCGCGTCTGCTCGCTGGCGCTGGGCGCGATGGCGCGCACCTGTCCCGTGAGCCCGGTGCCGGTGGCCAGCGTGACCTGGGCTTTCTGCCCGACGCGGATGCGTCCCACCTCGCCGGCCGTGACCTCGGCGCGCCACTCCATGCGGCCCTGGCGGATCAGCCGGAACAGCTCCTGGCCTGCGCCCACCACCGCACCCACGGTGGCGCTGCGCGCCGAGATCACGCCGTCGTCGGGCGCTTTCACTGTTGTGTTGCGCAGGCGAATTTCGGTGGCGCTCAACAACGCCTTGGCCGCCTCCCACTGCGCCTTGGCCACTTTTTCCTGTGTGAGGTACTGGGCAATCTGCGAGGCCGAGAGCGCGCCGCTGTCCTGGATGGAGCGGGCGCGGTCGGCGTCGGCTTTGGCGTTGAGGTAAGCCGCCTCGGCCTGCACCACACTGGCCTGGCTTTGCAAGGTATCGGCGCGCGCGGTGTCGGTGGTGAACGTGGCCAGCACCTGGCCCGATCGCACCACATCACCCACGTTCACCTTCACCTGCGCCAGCCGCAGGCCATTGACCTCGGCGCCCACACTGGCTTCCTGCCAGGCACTCACGTTGCCGTTGGCCTGCAGCGCCATCGGGAGCGTCTCGCGCCTGGGCTCGGTGACGGTGACCGTCATCACCGGCTTGGCCTCGGTGGCAGCCGCCGCACTGACCGCCGGTTCCTCGCCTGCGGGATGCCGCAGCCACCAGACCAGCGCGGCGATCCCGATCAGGGCCAGCACGGCGGCCAGTGCCAGCCATTTGTTGCGGCCGTTGGCCTGGGGGTGAACAGCACTCATGACGGATCTTTGGCGGCGTTGGTGCCGTAGGTGGTGAGGTCGGGGGTCGTGGGCACCTGGGCCGGATCGAAGCCGCCACCGAGGGCGACATACAGATCGATCCAGGCCTGGATGCGGCTTTGTTGCAGCGCCACCGCGCTGCTCTCGGCGTTGAGCTTGAGGCGGCGCGCCTCCTCCAGCTCGTTGAGGTTGGCCAGCCCGACCCGGTAACGCGCCTCGGTGCCGGTGAACGACTGGCTGTAGCCGGCCAGCGCGGTTTGGTTGCTGGCCTGTTGTTCACGCAGCGCGGCCAGCGCCACCAGCGCGCGCTCGACCTCGGCGATGGCGTTGCGCAAGGTGGCGGCGTAGGCCACAGCCGCGCTGTCGTAGCTGGCCTGAGCGCTGTCCACACCGGCCTGCAACGCGCCGCGCCCGGTCAGCGGCAGGCTCAGGGTGAACGGGCCAACCGCCCAGCTGTTGAAGCTGACCGCCATGCCCGCGGTGTGCACCCGGCTGCGCAACAGATTGCCCGACAGGCTCAGGCTGGGCAGCAGCGCGGACTGCGCCACCCCCACCGACCCGGCCGCGGCCACCAGCGTGCGCTGGGCGCGAAACACATCGGGCCGCTGGCGAATCACCTCGGCGGGCACGGCGGCCACGCCGAGCAAGCCATCCAGCGTCGGCCCTGCCGGCAAGGCCGGGGCCTGGGCGAGCTGGGTGCGCAATGTGGGCTCGTTCATACCGGTGAGCGCGACCAGCGATTTGAGCTGCTGCTCGCAGGCCTGGCGCTGTTGCTGGACCCGGCTGGCGGCCTCGGCAGCGCTGGCCCGCGCAAGCGCGGCCACCGCCGGCGCGGTGAGGCCGGCGCCCTCACTTTTTGCGGCGGCACTTGCGGTGGCCGCGCGCGTGTCGAGATCGGCCTGCGCCACCTGCAGCTGCACCCGGCTCCGGCGCCCGCCGAAATCGCGGCTCGCGAGGTCGGACGCCCCCAGCACCCGGGCTTCGTGCCAGCTGGCGCCGGCCGCGTCTTGCCGGGCCTGTGCGGCATCCACACCCGCCTGCGCTCCGCCCCAGAGATCGAGCGCCCAGGACGCCTGCACACCCGCACCCAGCGTGGTCGCCAGCGGCTGGCCCAGCACCTGGCCGGCACGGCTGGCACTGGCCACTGCGGCCACCTGCGGGTTGCTTGCGCTTTGCTCGCCGCGCAACTGTGCCCGGGCAGCAAACACCCGCGCCCGCGCCTCAGTCAGGTCAGGGCTTTGCGCCTGTGCCCGGGCCTGCCAGTCGGTGAGCACCGGATCGTTGAAGCGTGCCCACCAGCGCGCCAGATCGGCGCTGCTGCCCCCATGCGGCAGCGGTGGCGCATACCAGGCGGCCGGCAGGGCCGGCGGCTCGGGCGGCGGCGGTGCTGTCACCGCGCAGGCACCGAGCAGGGATGCCGCCAGCACGGCGACACAGGATCGGACAGACATCAACGGGGAATTCCTGAAAATAACGGGGCCCGCGCTCGGGATTCAGCGCGCCGATCATGGCCGACGCGACCTGGCGTCATGTACTGTTTCGTATCAGCCCAACCGCGTTTTGTAACATCAAAGGCAAGGAGCCGACGCACCGGATGGTGACAGGCGCTCAATCGTCGCTCTGGTCCACCAGATCCGGAAACAGCACCTCGACAAAACCGAAGCGGCTGAAATCGCGCACCCGCATCGGGTAAAGCGTGCCCCAGAGGTGGTCGCATTCGTGCTGCACCACGCGTGCATGAAAACCCTCGGCCTCGCGGTCAATGGCGCGGCCCTGCAGATCGAAGCCCTGGTAGCGCACCCGTTGCCAGCGCGGCACCATCGCCCGCAGCCCGGGCACCGAAAGACAACCTTCCCAGTCGTCCACCTCCTCGTCGCCCAGCGGGGTGACCACCGGGTTGATCAGCACGGTGCGCGGCACCGGCTCGGCATCGGGGTAGCGCGGCACCACCGCACCGGTGCCAAAAATCACCAGCTGCAGGTCCACCCCGATCTGTGGTGCGGCCAGGCCTGCGCCGTTGGCCGCTGCCATGGTCTCCTGCATGTCGGCCACCAGCTGGTGCAGCTCGGGCGTGTCGAACGCGGTGACAGGCTGGGCGCTGCGCAGCAGGCGCGGATCGCCCATCTTCAGAATCGTGTGAACGGTCATGGTGTGGGGGAGTTGGCAAAGATGACTGGAACCGAAGTCCATGGGAACGGCCGGGGTGACAGGCCATTTTGATGCAGGTAGAGTGGCCCATGTCGGCGCTTGCTGCCTTGTCCCTCTGGAGGTCCCCCGCATGTCATCACCCATCCGCACCGCACGCACCCACCGCCACCCCGGCCGCGCCCTGCGCCTGGCCACTGCCAGCCTGCTCCTGCTCGGCGGGGCGCTCGCGCTGGGCAGCGCAGAGGCCCAGGGCGCCGAGATTTTCCAGGGCGCGGATCTCGCGCTGGGCCAGAAACTGATCGCCGACAGCAAATGTGTGCAATGCCACATCAGCAAGGTCGGCGGTGACGGCAGCGCTATCTACAAGCCCCGCGGCCAGATCAACACCGCCGGCCTGCTGCGCGGCATGGTCGAGATGTGCAACACGACCATGAACCTGGGCCTGTTCCCTGAGGAAGTGACGGCGGTGGCGGCGGTGCTGAACCGGGATCACTACAAGTTCAAGTAGAGGGGTCCGGCGGCGAATCGTTTGCCCCCCTCGCACCGCCCCAATCCGAATCGGGATTCAGGCCTTCAGCAGGGCCAGCAACCCGGCTTCGTCGAGGACGACCACGCCGAGTTCCTGTGCCTTGGCGAGCTTGCTGCCCGCCTCGGCGCCGGCGACCACAAAATCGGTTTTTTTGCTCACCGAGCCCGCCACCTTGGCGCCCGCGGCCTCCAGCAGCGCCCTGGCTTCTTCGCGCTTGAGCGTGGGCAAGGTGCCGGTCAGCACAAAGGTCTTGCCCGCCAGGGGTTGAGGCGCCCGCTCAGCGGGCTCACCTTCTCCCCAGCGGACACCGCAGGCGCGCAACTGCTCAACCACCTCGCGGTTGTGCGGTTGGTCGAAGAAGGTGCGGATGCTCTGCGCCACCACCGGGCCGACGTCGTTGACCTCCAGCAGCTGCTCGACGCTGGCGTCCATGATGCGATCCAGGCTGCCGCAATGGCGCGCCAGGTCTTTGGCCGTGGCCTCGCCCACATGGCGGATGCCGAGACCGAACAGGAAGCGCGGCAGCGTGGTCTGTTTGGATTTTTCGAGCGCGGCCAGGATGTTCTGCGCCGACTTTTCGGCCATGCGTTCCAGACTGGCCAGGGCGGTGAATCCCAGCTTGTAGAGGTCGGGCAAGGTGTTGACCACGCCGGCGTCCACCAGCTGCTCGACCAGCTTGTCGCCCAGACCTTCAATCTCCACCGCGCGGCGCTGCGCAAAGTGCAGGATCGCCTGCTTGCGCTGCGCACCGCAGAACAGACCGCCTGTGCAGCGGTGGTCCACCTCGCCGGTCTCTTGCACCGCTGAGCTGCCACACACCGGGCAGTGGCTGGGCATGGTGAACACCGGCGGGTCGCCCACCCGCTTCTCGGGCAGCACCGCCACCACCTCGGGAATCACGTCGCCGGCGCGCCGCACGATCACCGTGTCGCCCACGCGCACGTCCTTGCGGCGCGCCTCGGCCTCGTTGTGCAGGGTGGCGTTGGTCACGGTGACGCCGCCCACAAAGACCGGCGCGAGCTTGGCCACGGGTGTGAGCTTGCCGGTGCGCCCGACCTGCACGTCGATCGCGAGCACCGTGGTGAGCTGCTCCTGCGCCGGGTATTTGTGCGCCACCGCCCAGCGCGGCTCGCGCGAGACAAACCCGAGCTGGCGCTGCAAGGCAAGGGCATTCACCTTGTAGACCACACCGTCGATGTCGTAGGGCAGCTGGTCGCGCGCCGCACCGATGTGCTGGTGAAACGCAACCAGCGCCTCGGCCCCGGTCGCCCGTGTGGTCTGCTCGGCGACCGGGAAGCCCCAGGTCTTGAGCTGCTGCAACAGCCCGTAGTGGGTTTCGAACGCCGGACCGCCCCGCTCTGCCGGCGTGACCTCGCCCAGGCCGTAGGCAAAAAAGCTCAGCGGGCGCTGGGCGGCGATACCCGAGTCGAGCTGGCGCACCGCGCCGGCCGCGGCGTTTCGCGGGTTGACAAAAGTTTTTTCGCCCTTGGCACCGGCTGCGATCTTCGCGCGCTGTCGGTCGTTGAGCGTCACGAAATCGTCGCGCCGCATGTAGACCTCGCCACGCACCTCCAGCACGGGCGGCGCATCGGCCGGCAGGCGCAGGGGGACCTGCTGGATCGTGCGCACGTTGTTCGTCACGTCCTCACCCACCTCGCCATCACCTCGGGTGGCGGCCTGCACCAGCACACCGTCCAGGTAGCGCAGGTTCATCGCCAGGCCGTCAAACTTGAGTTCGGCCACGTACTCGACCGGCGGGTCGCCCTCCCCCAGGCCCAGCGCGCGGCGCACCCGGTTGTCGAAATTCAGTGCGCCGCTGGCTTCGGTGTCGGTTTCGGTGTTGATCGACAGCATGGGTACCGCATGGCGCACCGGCGCGAAACCCTCCAGCACCCGGCCTCCCACCCGCTGGGTCGGTGAGTCGGCGCTCAGCAGTTCCGGGTGCTCGGCCTCCAGCGCCTGCAGCGCCTGAAACAGCCGGTCGTACTCGGCATCAGGGATCTCCGGATCGTCCAGTGTGTAGTAGCGGTGGGCATGGTGGTGCAACTGCGCCCGCAACCCGGCCGCCCGATCGGCGGGTGACGGCTGGCTAGAAAAAAGATCTGGATCGCTCATCGGAAATTACAGGGCAACGCGAGAAAGGCTTGATTCAGGATGCCGCGGAACCGGCTTTGCCGGGCCCCCAGCATCGCTCCCTGAAAAGGGGTGACGCGCTGCAAGCGCGGCGCGGGGGTCAGCTAAACAGCCTGCGCGCCTGCGGCGAGCCCGCCGACAGATCGCGGCCGTCGAGCGCGTCGTACAGCCCCTCCAGATCGCCGCCGATCTGGTCCAGCGCGTCGCCAGACAGCGGCTGGCCAGAGTCGTCGGTGACCACACCGTCCATCGCTTCGGCCAGTGCCGCGGCAACTTCGCGCATGCGCACAAACGGTTGCTCGCTGCGCGGCACGTGTGTGACCTCCAGCGACAAGGCCAGCTCACGCAGCGCGCTCTGCTCCGGGTCTTCTGCCATCGCAGCCTGCGGGTCGAACACCAGACTGAGAATCGGCGCCTGGCCAGCGCCGCTGCCCGGCAGCACCATGCGCCCGGGCAGCGCGCCAGCCACAAAACCCTGGCGGGCGGCGTGCTGGGTCACGTAGCCAGGGCTCCAGGCGGCGCGGCGCGCGCGCAGGGTGAAACCAAGTTGGGCGTCGTGGCCACTGGCAAACGCATCAAGCTCGCGCGCGCGGGAGACCTCGGCGCGCATGTCGGGGAAATCGGGAGCGGCACCCAGCGCGTCAGCAAAGGCCTGGGCCTTGACCACAAACTCGGAGAACTCGATGTCGTTCAGGGCACCGGCGCGGTTGGCCAATTGCACGCCGGCCTGCAGCGCGTGGTAGCGATGGCCCGGGCGCGGCGCCTCCCACTCGCCACTGGCCTCGCTCTGGCCCTCGACCGCAAACGGCTTGCTGCCGACCCGACGGGTGCCAGGCAAGGCGGCAAGCACCGCGTCGCCCGAGACCTCGGTCTCCAGGGCCAGCGGAGCGATCACATCGATCAGGGCGTCCAGCGTCGGCCGTTTCTCGGG
>CAYRIT010000004.1:0-71408 GCA_964424415.1 uncultured Hydrogenophaga sp. | reverse complement strand
ACTTTCAGGATGCCGCGGATGGTGTTGACCACCAGGGTCGCCAGGGCTTCGCCTTCAACGTCTTCGGCAATGATCAGCAGCGGACGGCCGGCCTTGGCCACGGCTTCCAGCGTGGGCAGCAGGTCACGGATGTTGGACACCTTCTTGTCGTACAGCAGCACGAAGGGGTTTTCCAGGATGGCGGACTGCTTCTCGGGGTTGTTGATGAAGTAGGGGCTGAGGTAGCCACGGTCGAACTGCATGCCCTCGAC
Source organism: uncultured Hydrogenophaga sp. (assembly GCA_964424415.1). Classification (GTDB taxonomy): domain Bacteria; phylum Pseudomonadota; class Gammaproteobacteria; order Burkholderiales; family Burkholderiaceae_C; genus Hydrogenophaga. The sequence continues at coordinate 71,157 of CAYRIT010000004.1, read as the reverse complement.
GACGTCGAGTTCGTTTTGCAGCGACTTGCCGTCTTCCACGGTGATCACGCCTTCTTTGCCCACTTTGTCCATGGCATTGGCGATGATTTCGCCGATGCTGGTGTCGCTGTTGGCGGAGATGGAGCCGACCTGGGCAATTTCCTTGCTGGTGGTGGTGGCCTTGGAGGCCTTCTTCAGCTCGACGATCAGGGCTTCCACGGCCTTGTCGATGCCGCGCTTGAGGTCCATCGGGTTCATGCCGGCGGCCACGTACTTCATGCCTTCGCGCACGATGGCCTGGGCCAGCACGGTGGCGGTGGTGGTGCCGTCACCGGCGTTGTCGGAGGTCTTGGAAGCCACTTCCTTGACCATCTGCGCGCCCATGTTCTGCAGCTTGTCCTTGAGTTCGATCTCCTTGGCCACGGACACACCGTCCTTGGTCACGGTGGGAGCGCCGAACGAGCGCTCGAGCACCACGTTGCGGCCTTTGGGGCCCAGGGTCACTTTGACTGCGTTGGCCAGGATGTTCACACCCTCGACCATGCGTGCGCGGGCTTCGCCGCCGAAAACTACGTCTTTTGCTGCCATGTGTTTCTCCAGAAAAATGATTCAATCAGTTGGGGACAGAGCGAGCGGGCGCTGCGCGCGTTGCTCGGTCAGTTCCGCAAATTACTTGCCTTCAACGACCGCAAACAGGTCGTCTTCTTTCATGACCAGCAGTTCGTTGCCGTCGACCTTCACGGTCTGGCCGCTGTACTTGCCAAACAGAACGCGGTCACCGACCTTGACGTTCATGGCCGACAGTTCGCCTTTGTCGTTTTTCTTGCCGGGACCAACGGCCAGGATTTCGCCCTGGTCGGGCTTTTCCGCTGCGGCGTCGGGGATCACGATGCCCGAGGCGGTCTTGGTTTCACTGTCAATGCGCTTGACGATCACGCGATCGGCGAGAGGACGAAGGTTCATAGCATCTCCTGGGATAGAACGGTAAAGGGATTGTTCAGAGCGAACCCGGGCGGCGACAGGCGCCGTCCGGGTTCGCTGATCGACTTGGATCGAGGGTGTTAGCACTCAAGTCCAGCGAGTGCTAATGATAAGGGCGCTCAGGGCGGTTTTCAAGACGCCCCTGCGTTTTCCAGCCGATAAGCTGGTGGTTTGGGGCAACTGGACAAAGCAGATGGTCTGCGTATACTGGATAAAAAAACAGTATTTAATCCATGATGCCCGTTTCTGTCGTTCCACCAAGGGAGGCCTGTTCGCCTGTTGCGTCGGTGCCTGCTTCCGCTGAAACCGGTGCACCGGCGCCGGGTGCCTGTGGCGCCGATGCCCTGGCGATCGACTGGCCACCCGCGGTGGCGGCGGCTTTGTGGCGGGGGGACCAGCTGGCCTCGCCCAAGGCCGACACCCTGTCCAGTGGTTTTGCGGCGCTGGACGCCGAGCTGCCCGGCGGCGGGTGGCCTTGTCAGGGACTCACCGAAATTCTGGTTGCCCCGGCCGGGGTGTCGGAGTGGCGCCTGCTCTCGCCCTTGTTGCGCGTGCTCACGCAAGCCGGGCGCCCGGTGGTGGTGGTGGACCCGCCGCACCCGCCCCATCCGCCGGGCCTGTGCGCGGACGGGGTGGACGAGCGTTCGCTGATCTGGGTACAGACCCGCACCCCGGCCGAGCGCCTGTGGGCGGCGGAGCAGTGGGTCCGTGCACGCTTGTGTGGTGCGCTGGTGGTCTGGCTGCCACAGGTGCGGGCCGAGCAGTTGCGCCGGCTGCAGGTGCTGGCGGGCCTGGGGCGCGGGCCGGTGTGGGTGTGCCGGCCGTTGTCGGCGGCGCAGACCTCGTCGGCCGCGCCCTTGCGGCTGGTGGTGCGGCCCCTGCCCGACTGGGCGCTGCAGGTCGAGCTGCTCAAGCGCAAAGGCCCACCGCTGCTGCGGGCCTTGTCTTTGCCCTCGGTGCCGGGTGGACTGGCCGATGTGCTGCCGCCCCGGCTGCTGCGCGCCGGCCCCGTTTCTTCGTTGAAGGGAGCGGCCGATGCTGTGGTGCGCCCTGCTGCCATCGCTCAGCCTCCGAGCCACAGCGCCCTCCCGCATTGAAGCGACCGTGGCACCTGCCATGCCAGACGCGGTGGTGTGCTGGGCGTTGCGGTTCACGCCCCGGGTCACGCGGGTGGACGAGGCCGTGCTGATGGAGGTGCAGGCCAGCGTGCGCCTGTTTGGTGGGGAGCAGGCCCTGCGCGAGCGCGTGTCGGCCGAGGCGGCCGAGCTGGCCGTGGCCCGGGTGGCCTGGGGCGGCAACAGCCTGGTGGCGCTGGCACGGGCCCGTGCGGGGTTGATCGATGCACCAGCGGTGCCCCTGGACGGGGAGCTCGATGCGCTGCCGCTGGCCTGCCTGAGCGCGGCCTGGGCACACCAGACAACCTTGTCCCACCTGGGCTGCCACACGCTCGGTGATCTGCGCCGTTTGCCGCGCGGCGGCGTGGCCCGGCGTTTTGACAAAACCTTGCTGCACGCGCTGGACCAGCTCCATGGCCAGGTGGCCGAGACCCACACCTGGGTGCGCCCGCCCGAGCATTTCGAAGCCAGGCTGGAGCTGGCCTGGCGGGTGGACGACGGGCCGGCGCTGATGGTCGGGGTGCGTCGCCTGCTGCTGCAGCTGGCGGGCTGGCTGACGGCGCGGCACTGCGGCGTCACGGCGTTCACGCTGCACTGGCGGCACGACGCCATGCGCTCGCGTGCAGCCGGGGAGGGCGGGCAGCTGACGGTGCGCACGGCCGAGGCCACGCGCGATGTGGGTCACCTGGGGCGTCTGCTGTCCGAGCACCTGGCGAAGGTGGTGCTGGCCGCGCCGGTGGGCGATTTGTGTCTGCATGTGGACGAGGCTCTTCCCCTGGCCGCCACCAGCGGCTCCTGGTTGCCCGATGCCGACGAAGGCTGTGAGCCCTTGCCGCGCTGGCTGGAGCGCATGGCAGCGCGGCTGGGTGAGCAGCGTGTGTTGCGCCCCGTGTTGCAGTCAGACCACCGTCCAGAAGCCATGTGCCGCTGGCAACCCGCCACCCTGCCTTTGCCGCGCACGCCGCGCACGCCGCGCCGCGCGGACGAGGGGCGTGGCCCGCAGGCCGGCCACAGCGGCTGGCCACAACCCGGTTTCCTGCTGCCCGAGCCGCTGCGGCTCATGGTGCGCCACGACCGGCCGCACCACCTGGGCGAGCTGCAGCTGCTGCTGGGTCCGCAGCGGCTGGAGGGTGGCTGGTGGGACCGCAATGAGATCGGTGATGAGCACCACAACGTGGCGCGCGATTACTGGGTGGCCTGGTCGGGGCAGGCGGGCCTGCTCTGGGTGTTTCGCACGCGGCTGGACGACGCGCTGGCGTGGTACCTGCACGGGCACTTTGCCTGACGCGCGGCGGCTTTCCGGTTCATCTCAGCGAGGCCGTCTCATGCATGCCCTGCCCAATTACGCCGAGCTGTATTGCCTCTCGAATTTCAGCTTTCTGCGCGGTGCCAGCCACCCCGAGGAGCTGGTGGCGCGCGCCAGGGCGCAGGGCTACAGCGCGCTGGCCATCACCGATGAATGTTCCATGGCGGGCATGGCGCGGGCACACGTGGCGGCCAAGGCGCAGGGCATGCGCCTGCTGGTGGGCAGCCATTTCCGCGTGCAGGGCACACCGCCTTTCGAGCAGCCGTTCACCCTGGTGCTGCTGGCCACCAGCCTGCAGGGCTATGGCAATCTGTGTGCCTTCATCACCCGCCTGCGCCGCCATTCGGCCGAAAAAGGCCGCTACCGGCTGGGGCCCGGTGGCTTCCAGGGCGCGGCGCTGGGCGACTGCCTGGCAATCGCCGTGCCCGAACGCCAGTTGGGCCAGGCGCAGGTGGATGTGGTGGCGCGCTGGCTGCTGCGGCATTTTCTGGGCCGCTGCTGGCTGGGGGTGGAGCAGTTGCAGCGGCTGGATGACGAACGTGTGCTCAGCCAGCTGCGCCAGAGCAGCGCCCTCACGGCGGTGCCGCTGGTGGCGGTGGGCCATGTGCACATGCATGTGCGTTCGCGCAAGCCCTTGCACGATGTGCTGACCGCGATCCGCCTCGGCCGGCCGCTGACGGCGTGTGGCTGGGCGCTGGCGCCCAACGCCGAGCAGCACCTGCGTTCGCGCCTGCGCCTGGCCCAGACCTACCCACCGGAGCTGCTGGCACAAACGCTGGTGGTGGCGCGGCGATGCGCCGGCTTTTCGCTTGACGAACTGCGTTACCAGTACCCCGACGAGGTGGTTCCCCCGGGCGAAACACCGGCCAGCCACCTGCGCCGTCTGGCCTGGGAGGGCGCCGCGCAGCGCTGGCCCGGCGGGGTGCCGGCCCAGGTGCGGGAGCAGATCGAGCACGAGCTGCAACTCATTGGCGAACTGAAGTACGAACATTACTTCCTCACCGTGCACGACATCGTGGCTTTTGCCCGCTCCCGGCACATCCTGTGCCAGGGCCGCGGCTCGGCCGCGAACAGCGCGGTGTGTTACTGCCTGGGCGTGACCGAGGTGGACCCGGCGCGCACGGCGGTGCTGTTCGAACGTTTCATCTCGAAGGAACGCGACGAGCCGCCGGACATCGATGTGGATTTCGAGCACGAGCGGCGCGAGGAGGTGATCCAGTACCTGTACGGCAAATACGGGCGCGACCGCGCCGCACTCACCGCTACCGTGATCAGCTACCGCCCGCGCAGCGCCATCCGCGATGTGGGCAAGGCACTGGGGCTGGACGAGGCGGTGCTCACCGCCCTGGCCAGTGGCCACCGCTGGTGGAGCCGCCAGGGCAGCACCGATCCGACCCGTCTGCAGGAAGCGGGGCTGGACCCCAAGGGCCTGGCAGCGCGCCAGCTGGTGGACCTGGTGGGGCAGATCATGGGTTTCCCGCGCCACCTCTCGCAGCACACCGGCGGTTTTGTTCTCACGCGCGGCCCCTTGTCGCGCCTGGTGCCGATCCAGAACGCCGCCATGGCCGACCGCACCGTGATCGAGTGGGACAAGGACGACCTGGACGCCATGGGCCTGCTCAAGGTGGACGTGCTGGCGCTGGGCATGCTGACCGCCATCCGCAAGTCGCTCGATTTCATCGGCGCGCGCCAGGGCCATGTGTTCCAGATGCAGGACATCCCGCCAGAAGACACCGCCACCTACGACATGATCTGCGCCGCCGACACCGTGGGGGTGTTCCAGATCGAGAGCCGCGCGCAGATGAGCATGCTGCCGCGCCTGCGCCCGCGCTGCTTTTACGACCTGGTGATCGAGGTCGCGCTGGTGCGCCCCGGCCCCATCCAGGGCGGTGCGGTGCACCCCTACCTGAACCGGCGCCAGGGCAAGGAACCCGTCACCTACCCCAGGGCACTGGACGCCGCGCTGCAGCGCACGCTCGGTGTGCCGGTGTTCCAGGAACAGTGCATGCAGATCGCCATCATTGCCGCCGGCTTCACACCGGGCGAGGCCGACGGCCTGCGCCGCGCCATGGCGGCGTGGAAGCGCAAGGGTGGCCTGGGTAAGTACGAGCGCCGCCTGATCGACGGCATGCTAGATCGCGGTTACGAGCCGGCTTTTGCCCAGAGCGTGTTCGAGCAGATCAAGGGATTTTCCAGCTACGGATTCCCTGAGAGCCACGCCGCCAGTTTTGCGCTGCTGGTGTACGCCAGCTGCTGGATCAAGCGGCACCACCCGGCCGAGTTTCTGGCGGCCATGCTCAACAGCCAGCCGCTGGGTTTTTATTCACCGAGCCAACTGGTGCAGGACGCAAAACGCCACGGCGTCGAAGTGCGACCGGTGGACGTGCTGCTCAGCGACTGGGACTGCACACTGGAGAACATGCCGGGGCCACCGGCGGTGCGGCTCGGCCTGCGGCTGGTGGCCGGCTTCACGCGCGCGGCCGCGCAGCGCCTGGTGGCTGCGCGCGCGCTGCGCCGGTTTGGCAGCGCCGAGGAACTGGCCTGCCGCGCCCGCGTGGACCAGGCCGACATGAAACACCTGGCCGCCGCCGATGCGTTGCACAGCCTGAGCGGGCACCGCCGCCAGCAGATGTGGGAAGCGGTGGCGCTCAAGGCGCCACCGGCGCTGCTGCGCCACGCACCGGTGGACGAAGACGGGCTGGAGCTGCCCGAAGCGCCGGAGGGCGAAGCCATCGTGTGGGACTACGCCAGCCTGGGCCTGACGCTGCGCCGCCACCCGCTGGCGCTGCTGCGGCCCCGGCTGCTGGAGCGCCGCTTGCAGACCGCACAAGCACTGCGCGACGCGCCGAACGGCCGGCTGGTGCGGGCGTGTGGCATCGTCACCGGGCGCCAGCAGCCCGAGACGGCCAACGGCGTGGTGTTTGTGACGCTGGAAGATGAAACCGGGGTGGTCCAGGTCATCGTCTGGAAGTCCTTGCGCGAACGCCAGAGCCAGGCGCTGGTACGGTCGCGCCTGCTGGCGGTGCACGGGGTCTGGCAGCGCGAAGGCGCCGTGTGCAACCTCATTGCCGGGCACCTGGAAGACCTGACGCCCCTGCTGGGCCGGCTGGTGACCGAAAGCCGGGATTTCCGCTGATGCGGGCCAGACCCTGATCCAGAGAAGGCGTGAAAACTGGCCGACCCCGAGAGATCGACTGGCTTGCGAGTGCCCAGATCGGCCGCGTGGGCGGTGGGAAATTCGGGCGCACCTTCAGGCGGGTGCCTCGATCTCGCTGGCCGGGCAGCAGCGGTATTCCTGCGACTGCGCCAGCAGCTCGATCTGTTTTTTGAGCAGCTCGTTCTGCAATTGCTGGCGTTCCAGATCCAGCTTCCGGGACAGGACAACGGCTTCTTCGCAGATATTGCATTCGTCCAGACAGCCCTTGACCAGCAGCCCGGGGGTGGGCACGGAACTCACGCGTTCGAAGGAAAGCGAGGCACGCACCTCCTCGCTCAGCTGGCCGCGTTTGTCCAGCAGGCCTTGCTTGATCAGATCCTGGTCCACCTGCTGCAAGGCCTTGGCTGCGATGGCCGGTGTGATCGGCTCCACGGTGCTGGTGGCCGCCATGTTGAGCCGCGAGGCGAGCAGCAGGTTGTTGCTGCCGAGCTGGGCGGCCGAGGCCGCTTGCAGCCGTGCGGCCGCGCTCTGGCGGCCGATTTCCTCTTTCTTCAGCCGCGTCTCGTCGGTGGCGAGCACCGCGTTGGGGATGGTGCCGACGTCGCCATCGGCCACAAACGGGTTGTGGCTGACCCGGGTGTTGGCCACCGGATCGATCACCCGGCGCTGGATCGCTTCGATGGTGAACCGGATCTTCTGGGTCTTGTTGATCTGGTAGAAAAAGAAGGTGACCGCGTGGCAGTGGTTGGGGTTGGAGAACTCGCGCGAGGCCGACTCGAAATGGTCTTCGGATTCGCCTTCGGTGTGGGTGCGGCTTTGCACTTCACCCACCGACACGCTGCTGGCCGCGCGCGTGCCCACCTCGGCACGCCGGTCGGAGGCCGATGCGTGTTGCGACAACTCGCGCAGGAACGAGTTGGTGGACGACGCGTTGTAGGAACCGCTGACGTCAACCGACGCGCCGCCAAAAAAACTCTGGATCGCGCCGCTGGTGCCGCCATGGCCTTGGGCCGAGCCGTGGGACTCGGCCGAGGCCGATCCGCTGTCGCGCACCGTCAGATCGCTCATGAAGTCGTGCACGCTGGCCATGTAGAAACGCTCTTCCGAGGTCTGCTCGTTGCGGTAGCTGACCCGGCTTGCGGTGTCGAAGCTGAAGCGGCTGCGCCGGTCGGCGGTGAACAGCCGGACCTTCTCGCCGGGCAGCAAGGTGTTGCTATAGACCAGATCGCCCAGGGCCATGGGCCCGGGGCAGCGCTCGTAGCGTGCATGCACGGTCACCTCGACCTGCACGCGCCGGCCCCCGGCGAGCACCGAGGTGTTGTGCACCATCCGGTAATGGAAGTCCAGCACATCACAGACCTTGTCGGTCTCCAGCGCCGGGCAGCAAAGCACGTTGTTTGTCATGGTGTCGTTCATGATGTTCCTCCTGGGTGACAACGGGAGTCAGGACTTCGATGCCAGCGGGCCAGCCGCCAGGTTGGGCGCCGCGATTGACAGAGCAGCGTTGCAATCGGGGCAGGGGCCGCACTTCTCGATCGCGATGGCCTTGATCTGCTCGCGGTAGTACACCCGGCCGTAGCCGTTGCGGATGTGCGCCCAGGCGTACAGCTTGAGTGCGAACGCGCAGGTGCTGGTGAGGCCGGCCAGCAGGGGTGCACCGCTCACCGTCTGGTTGACCGGGCTCAGCGCGCCGCTGTGCGACACCCCGCTGGCGAGCACGGTGACGGCTGGGTTCACGCCCTTGGTGTACTGCAGGCCCCAGCTGTACAGGCGGCTGTTTTCCTGCACGGCGGACACGTTGAAATCCAGCGCGAGCGTGGGGCTCCACGGGATGACGCCGCAGTCGTTCAGCACGGCTGGAATCGTGAGGTTCACCACCGGTGGCTTGTTGTCGATGCGGATCACCAGGTCGCAGTGGTCGGTCATGGCCGGCAGCAAGGCGGGCGGCACCACGGTGCCATCGCGGTAGTCGACCTGGCCCGAGGCGGTGGTGAGGTGCACGCCGTTGTCGTCAAACACCTCCAGGCGCAGCACGTAGGTGCCGGTGTCCTCCTCGGCGGTGGGTGTCCACCAGGAGCCGATCCAGTCCGGGTTGTACCAATAGTCGTCGGCGCGGTTGCGCACCTCGTACAGCGTGGTTGTGCCATTGACCGGCTGTGGGCCGAGGAAGTGGTCCGAGCTGACCAGGGTGAGCTTGTCCACGCGGGTGTCGCGCAGGTCGGCGTCGATGAACTTGAAGTCGGCGTCGGCGCTGCCCATCGGGGCATAGGACAGCCGGTAGTAGCGTTTGGGTGCGCCCGTGGCCAGCGCGTCGCCAAACACCGCAAACAGCAACAGGTTGTGGCCGTAGGCCATCTGGGTGTCAACGCTGTCGGCATACAGGCCGCTGCCCTGGTGGATCTGGTAGACCTCGTCGTTGCCGATGCGGGTGAAGAAGACGGGCGAGCCATCCGGCCTGGGGTGGCAACCTTGGCCGCAGCGCACCTCTTCGTTGTCCAGGTACAGGTCCAGGTGGGCGTGACTCACGTCCCAGCGGGTGCTGGTGTAGGGGTCCATGTAGATCACGGTGGACACGCCGTTGATGACCTGGGTGATGCGCGCGATGATGTCCGGGCGGGCGTCAAAGCGCAGGCGGCCGTTGCGGAAGTGGATCGGCGACCAGTTGAAGCAGCAGCGGAAGTAGCCGTCGCAATCGGTGTAGGTTTCGCACACCACCTGGCGGCTGTAGAAGCAGCGCGGAAAAATCAGCCAGGGCGCGATTTTGGAGGTGAGCGTCAGGCGATCCAGGCGCGAAGCCAGCGCGTTGTCCAGCTGGCGCATCTCGCCGACGCGGCCGACGCCCGCCAGCCGGTTGGCCGCCACCGGTGTCGGGCTGCGCTGGGCCTCGATCACCTGGGCCGACAAGGCGGCTGATCGCGGCGGCAATGGCTGCGGATTCAGGCTGACTTCGTCGCCGACGCCGAAGCGACTGGCCGGTCCGACGCTGCGCGGGTCGACCCGCCAGTCCGGCTGCGGGTCGGGAACCGGGAAGGGAATGGGCGGGAAGGGCCGCTCCCTCATCAGGTCGGGAATGCGGACCACCGCCCGGTCAAGCAGCTGGTCCCACCAGTGGCGGATCGGCGGCCACCAGCAGGCTTCGCGGTCCACGTCGAACAGCTCCACCTTCACATAGGGCACAGGGCAGGCCTGGGCCACGCCCGCGTGGGGGTGGAGTTTGCGCACATGGCCCGAGATGCAGATCCGCGTGGGCCGCCACGGCCACCAGATCGGGCGTGAGATGCTGAGGCTGGGGCGCATGAAATAGCCCCGACCTTCGTGTATCCATTCCTTGGCGTTGAACGTTTGCAGGAAGGCGGCAGACTGGCGCACGCTGGTGGCGTCCTGGCCCGGCCCCACCATGAGCTGGATGTCGCTCGGTGCCTTCAGGCGCAGCGCGAGCTTGAACTGCCCTTTCTCGTCGAGCGCGGTGCCGCCGAGCGACACCCCCAGGCGGTCGAAAGCAAATACCTGCAAGCCCAGCCCCTGGTGTTCGCCTTCCGATTGTTCAAAGCCGATGCTGCCGTCGATCACAAAGCCGGCGGGAACGCCGCTGGTGATGGTTGCTTTGGTGGCCATGGTGGTCCTCCTGTGGGTGGGCTGCTGGATGCGTGCCGGGCGACTGTGCGAAGTGCACGGCGCGTGGGTCAGCATAGGAGGCCCACCCGTGTGGGGGTTAGGAGAAAGCTGCGCAGGAACCGGACGAATCTGCGCGCCCATCACCCATGGGGGGGACGAGCGATGTGCAGCGGTTGCGAGCCGCGTCGGTTCGTGTGGAACAGCTCAATATGGGGCGTTATCGGGCCGGGGAAAACGCGGGCTGTCGCTGTGTTGAAACGCCGATGGGGTCAGGCCGGTGTGGTGGTGGAAGACGCGGGTGAAGTAGGACACGTCGTTGAAGCCCACCTCGAAGGCCACGCACTTGATGGGTGTGGCCGAGACCGACAGCAGCTCACATGCCCTGTGGATGCGCAAGCGCAGCAAAAAAGACGAAAACGGCAGGCCGTTTTCCTGTCGGAAACTGCGGCTGAACTCCGAGCCGCTGAGGTGACACAGGTCGGCCAGGAACGGCAGGTGAACGGATTCGGCGAAATGGCTCTCCAGGTACTGGCGCGCGGCGGCGGTTCTGGGCCACCGGGCGGCGTCCTGCGCCGTCTCTTTCGCCGGGCATCGGTGGTGGCGCTGGCGACAGAATTGGGCAAAGGCTTCGAGGCTGGCGTTGAGGTCGCTGGCGGTGACCGGGTTGACCAGTAAATCCCAGATGCCCAGGCGGAAGGCGGCTTGCGCGCCCGCAGGCGGCGTCGCCGCGGTGATCATCAGGATGGGCAGGTCCGGGTACTGCAGATGGGTCTGGTGCAGCAGCGCCAGCTCGCGATCCGAAGGGGTGTCGAACTCGAAGCAGAGAAACTGCGGCTGGTTGTCGCGAATGGGCGCGGAGGTGTCTGGCGGGTGAACCAGCCGGCGGGCCGACCAGCTCGCCTGCAGCGAGGGGAAAAGGCCGAGCGCCGACGGGTTGTGACGGTAGTCCAGCCACAGAAAATCCGGTGGGTTCAACGCCAGCCTCCTCCACACATCCGTCACCGCGACCTGCGATCGCAGGCGGTGCTTGGGAGGCATGTTAGGCCCGGCGACCGAGCCGCCAACCGGCCGTCATGGACCGTTACGGGAGTTTCAGTTTGTGCGCATTCGGGCGAGGGACCGGCAGAGCCAGGCGCCGCTCGAACGGCGTGCCGAAACTGCCTGCAAGACCGCCGATGGCCGGCCGTGAGACGGCTGCCTCCGACTCAGATCGTGAGTTCGGCCATGGCGGATTTGGGGAAGTCCAGCTCGGGTTCCAGGCCGTCGAAGGGCAGGGTGAAGTAGAAGGTGCAGCCTTCTCCCACCTCGGTTTCGGCCCAGATGCGCCCGTTGTGGCGTTCGATGATGCGCTGCGCGAGTGCCAGTCCGGTGCCGGTGCCCTCGAAGTCCATCGAGTGGTGCTGTCGCTGGAACATGACAAACAGGTTGTGGGCCTTTTCCAGGTTGAAGCCCACGCCGTTGTCGCGCACGTAAAAAGTGCGTCCGCCCACCGGGTTGATCTTCCAGCCGATCTCGATCCGCGCGGTGGCACGCGGCCGGGTGTACTTCACCGAGTTGCTCAGCAGATTGCCCCAGGCCTGGGCCAGCAGCATGGCGTCGCCACGCACCACCGGCAGGTCGTCCTCGACCACCCATTCGATCGCGCGCCCGGGATTGTCCTGGCGCAGGTGCGCCATCACGCCTTCGAGCAGCGGCGCCAGCGGCACCGGCTGCGCATCGATCGTGACCCGGCCCAGCCGAGCGTACTCGAGCAGACCTTCGATCATGTGGCTCATGCGCTTGCTGGATTTGGCGATGCTGTTGAGGTACTGCAGCGCCAGCTTGTCGCTGGTCTCGCCCATGTGCTCGAGCAGGAGGCTCACAAAGCTGGAGATGTGACGCAGCGGCGCGCGCAGGTCGTGCGAGACCATGTGCGAGAACACGTCCAGGTCCTTGTTGGCCGCGACCAGTTGCTGGGTACGCTCGGCCACGCGTTTCTCCAGTTCGCGGTTGAGGTCGTTCATCACGTCCTCCAGGCTCTTGGCCGCGGTCATGTCGCGCGTGATGCTGGAGAGGCCTTGCAGTTCACCCGCTTCGTTGCGCAGTGCGGTGAGAACCGTGTGTGCCCAGAAGCGCGAGCCGTCGTCGCGCAGGCGCCAGCCGCGGGTTTCCCACTGGCCATGGGTCTGTGCCAGCCGCAGCACCTGGGCCGCGTCCACCTCGTCTTCGCCGCCGGTGCTGCTGGCAAACAGCTGCTGGTAGGGCTGGCCCAGCATTTGCGAACGGTGATGGCCATGCAGGCGCTGCGCACTCTCGGTCCAGTCGGTGATCACGCCTGCGGCGTCGACGAAGTAGATGCAGTAGTCCTGAATGGCGTCGACCATCAGGCGGTAGCGCTGCTCGCTCTGGAACAGCTCGGCGCTGCGATCGCGCACCCGTTCCTCCAGATCGCGGTTGGCCTCCAGCACAAACTCTTCGGTGCGTTTGCGGTCGGTGATGTCCTGCACTTCGATGAACACGCCCTCGATGCCGCTGGGCTGGATGTCCGGGACGTAGCTCAAGAGGAAAGTCTCGCGCAACCCGTCTTTCTGTTCGCGCTGGACTTCGAAGGTCTGTGCGTTCCCGCTGAGTGCGCTGGCCACACGCGGCAGTATGTCGGCAAGCGCTTCGGGCCGAATCACGTCGCTGATCGGTGTGCCGACCATTTCCGCCGGGGTTTTGGCATACCGCGCGGCTTGTGCTTTGTTGGCAAAGCGGCAGATCAGGTCCTTGTCGTAATAGGCCAGGCGGGCCGGAATCCGGTCGGTGATGGACAGCAAAAAGCTGTTCTGCTCAGCCAGCTTCTTTTCAACGGCTTTGAGCGGATCGGTGTTCTGCACCATCGCATTGCAGTAGAGAAATCGACCTTGGGTGTCGCACACTGGCGCCAAGCTGAACACAACGTGCAGCGGTGTCCCGTCGCTGCGCTGAATCGTCATCTCAAGCGGTTCGCAATGGCCTTTTGTGCTCAGCTCGGTCATGCGGGCTTCGATGGACGCGTGCCACTGCGCATCGGTGAACGTCAGTACCTTGGGTTTGCGGGTGACGTCGAAATCGGTCAGGCCCAGCCAGGTTTTGAGCGTCTGGTTGATGTTGATCACACGCAGGTCGGCATCGATCGACAAATAGCCACAGGGGCCGCTTTCGTAGAGCGATTGCGCGCGGGCCAGGGCCTGTTCAAGTTCTTCAATGCGTTGCGCTGCCGCAGCGGCGGCATCGGCGGGGTCGGATGCGGTTGAATCGGTGATGGCAGTGGGTTGCATGGTTCAAGACTCCAATTCGTTGCTGGCACAGGGTTTTCTGTTCCGTACGATGGATATCGGAACTCGCGGGGAAAAATTCAGCGCCGCTTGTCCGGGCTGTCGCCTTGGCAGCACCAGAACGGCAAAAACCCCTGGCCGCGGGGGCAGGGGCTGGCTCGGGACGGTCTTCTGGCTTCTCGGCCTTGGGGTCGGGCCTGACGGCCCCTCACATTGCCGATGCGATTCGGCCTGGGCCAGAGCCAGGCAAGCATCGCTGGCGCTCACGGGCCTGCAGGTCTGCGGCAGCCCTCAGGGCCACCGCCTGATCTGTTCATTGGTCTGCACGCACATCCGCTGTGCAGGCATGCGGTTTCGCCCAAGAACCGATACCGCGCTGCCGCGCGGCGGGCTTACCGTCCGGCTGCCGCGCGCAGCGCAGCCGCTCTGTCGGTTCTTTCCCAGGTGAACTCGGGTTCTTCGCGGCCAAAGTGGCCGTAGGCGGCGGTCTTCTGGTAGATCGGGCGCAGCAGGTCGAGCATCTGGACGATGCCTTTGGGCCGCAGGTCGAACTGGGCTGCGACCAGCTTGGCGATCTCGGTGTCGGGGATGACGCCGGTGCCTTCGGTGTAGACCGTGATGTTCATCGGTCGCGCAACCCCGATGGCGTAGGCCACCTGCACCTGACATTGGCGGGCCAGCCCGGCAGCTACCACGTTTTTGGCGACATAACGCGCGGCGTAGGCGGCCGAACGGTCGACCTTGCTCGGGTCTTTGCCGCTGAAGGCACCGCCACCGTGCGGGCAGGCACCACCGTAGGTGTCAACGATGATCTTGCGACCGGTCAGGCCGCAATCGCCCTGCGGTCCGCCGACCACAAAACGGCCGGTCGGGTTGATCAGGTATTCGGTGTCTTTGAGCCACTCGGCCGGCAGCACCGGTTTGATGAGCTCTTCGATGATCGCCTCATTGAACGACACCTTCATTTTTGTGGCGGTTTCGCTCTGGTCGGGGCTGTGCTGGGTGGACAGCACCACGGTGGCGATGCTGTGCGGCTTGCCGTCCACGTAGCGCATCGTCACCTGGCTCTTGGCGTCGGGGCGCAGAAAAGGCAGCCGCCCATCTTTGCGCAGCTGGGCCTGGCGCTCGACCAGACGGTGGGCGTAGTAGATCGGCGCGGGCATGAGCTCGGGCGTCTCGTCGCAGGCGTAGCCGAACATCAGGCCCTGGTCGCCGGCGCCGGTGTTGAGGTGGTCGTCGCTGGCGTGGTCCACGCCCTGGGCGATGTCTTGGCTCTGCTTGTCGTAGCAGACCATGACCGCGCAGCCCTTGTAATCGATGCCGTACTCGGTGTTGTCGTAGCCGATGCGCTTCAAGGTGTCGCGAGCAACCTGGATGTAGTCGACGTGTGTGTCTTCGCGCGCCGTGATTTCGCCGGCCAGCACGACCAGACCGGTGTTGGTCAGGGTCTCGGCCGCCACGCGGGCATGTGGGTCTTGCGTCAGGATGGCGTCGAGAACCGCGTCGGAAATCTGGTCGGCCACCTTGTCGGGATGGCCTTCGGAGACGGATTCGGAGGTGAAGAGGAAGTCGTTCGCCATGTAGATAAACTCCAAGTGGGTGGATCGGCGTTGCCGTCCTCTCGGAGCTGGCGAACGCTTTAGCGGAATTTGTGAATCGCCCCGCAATTAGTTCAGTAACTCGGCGATGGACGAATTCTAAAACAAAGCCGTCGCCGGGTGCCCCCGTCGAGTTCCTATCCCGTTCCCGCTTTGGGGTCTGCGAACCCTTGTTTTTGTGTTGACCTGACCGGTCCGTCCGTCTCCAAGACTCCGTGCTGCGTATCTTCCTCGCCACCCTGAGCCACTTCCCGCTGCCGCTGTTGCACGCGTTGGGCTGGGTACTGGGCTGGCTGAGTTTTCTGGTGTCGGGCCGCTACCGGCGGCGGCTGATCGCCCATGCCAGGCAGGCCGGTTACGGCTGGCGCGTGGCGCTGGCGTCGGTCGGTGAGGCGGGCAAGCTGGTGGCCGAGCTGCCGCGCCTGTGGCTGGGGCGGCCGGTGCGCGTGGGTTGGGAAGGTGCGGCCTGTATCGAGGCGGCGCAGGCGCACGGCGCGGGTGTGTTGTTCCTCACACCGCACATGGGCTGTTTCGAGATCACCGCCCAGGCCTACGCCCAGCGTTTTGGCGCGCGCCAGCCGATGACCGTGCTGTTCCGCCCGGCGCGCCAGGCCTGGTTGAGCGAGCTCATGACCACCGCACGCGACCGACCCGGCCTGCACACGGCAGCGACCACACTGGCTGGCGTCAAGCAGCTCATCAAGGCGCTGAAAGCCGGCCACGCGGTGGGCCTGCTGCCCGATCAGGTGCCGCCCGATGGCCAGGGCGTCTGGGCGCCTTTTTTCGGTCGTGACGCCTACACCATGACGCTGTCGGCACGGCTGGCCCAGGTCGCCGGCACCCAGATCGTGCTGGCCTGGGGCGAACGGCTGCGCTGGGGCCGTGGCTACCTCGTGCATGTGCGGCCTTTCGACCCTGTGCTGGCCGAAACCCTGGCGGTCGAGCCGGCGCAGGCGGCGCGGCAGATCAATCTGGCGATGGAGCGGCTGGTGCGAGAATGCCCGCGCCAATACCTCTGGTCTTACGACCGCTACAAAACTCCCCGGGCTGCGGCCTCGACACCGCAGTCCCGCGCCTGATCCGTCCTGTGGTTTCTCCGACCTCATTTCTTTTTGTTGTTTTCGTTCCGGTGGCATGAGCGCCTCTTCCGACGCGTCCACGCCAGCAGCGCTGCCCTCGCGCTGGAGCAACCGGTTGGGCCTGGGCTTGATGCGCGGGCTGGCGTGGTTGCCCCTGCCGGCGGTGCGTGCGCTGGGCTGGCTGCTGGGCCAGGGCCTGCACACCGTGGCGGCGCGCCGGCGGCGCATCGCGCGCACCAACTGGCGCCTGTGTTTCCCTGCTGCCAGCGAGCACGACACCCGGCGTGCGGTGCGGCGCCACTTCGTTTTGTTTGCCCAGGCCTGGCTCGACCGCAGCTGGCTCTGGGAAGGGCGTGCCGAGGTGGTGGCGCGCCGTCTCACGCTCACCGGGGATCTGGGCACGCTGGCCGGGACGCGCCCCACGGTGCTGTTTGCGCCCCATTTTGTGGGCATGGACGCGGGCTGGACCGCGCTCACCGTGCATTTGCCCAGACGCTGCTGCGGGCTGTACGCAGCCCAGCTCAATCCGGACGTGGACCGCTGGATGGCGCAAGGGCGTCAGCGCTTTGGCGACCCGCACATCGTGGCCATGCGCAACGGCCTCAAGCCTCTGGTGGCGGCGCTGCGCGGCGGCGAGCCGCTGTATCTGCTGCCCGACATGGACTACGGTTCGCGCGATTCGGTGTTTGTGCCGTTCTTTGGTGTGCCGGCCGCCACCATTGCCTCGCTGTCGCGTTTCGCCCGCCTGGCCGACGCGCAGGTGGTGCCGGTGGTCAGTCGGCTCACACCGCAGGGCTACGAGGTCACGGTGATGTCCCCCTGGAGCGGCTATCCCACGCGCGATGCGGTGGCCGACACCGCCCTGATGAACCGCCGGCTGGAAGGTTTTATTGCCGCCATGCCCGAGCAGTACTACTGGGTGCACAAGCGTTTCAAGACCCGTCCGCCGGGCGAACCCGGGCTCTACGGCAAGGACTGATTCACCGCCTGGCCGCTCAGTCCAGGGCCGGTGGTTCGTCGTCGTTGTTGGTTTCGGCCGCGGCTTGCGCCTCCTCGGGCCCGTGGGTCCAGTCCCACAGCAGCGTGGCCACTTCGTCCAGGCCCTGCTTTTTCAACGCCGAGAACAGCCGGGCTTCGCCGCCGCCACATTGCAGGCGGGCAATCGACAGGGCTTTCTGCGCCTCGGCGTGACTGAGTTTGTCGGCCTTGGTCAGCAGAATCAAAAATTTCAGACCCTGTGCCACCCGGGGGCGGATGACGTCGAGCAGGATTTCATCGAGTTCGGTCAGCCCCAGGCGCGGGTCGCACATCAGCACCACCGCCTTGAGGTTCTCGCGCGTGATCAGGTAGTTGCCCATCACCCGCTGCCAGCGCAGTTTGGCTTCGCGCGGCACAGCGGCATAACCATAGCCCGGCAGGTCGGCCAGCACCGCATCGGTCACGCCCTGCTTGCCCAGGGCAAACAGGTTGATGCTCTGGGTGCGACCAGGCGTCTTCGACGCGAAGGCCAGCCGCTTTTGCTGCGTCAGCGTGTTGATGCAGGTGGACTTGCCGGCGTTGGAGCGGCCGACGAAGGCGATCTCCGGCACCTCCAGCGCCGGCAGGTGCTCCAGCTGCGGCGCAGTGGTCAGGAAACGCGCGGTGTGCAGCCAGGCGTGGGCGCGTTTGGCCTGCGGTGTGGTGGCTGCCGGCTTGCGAAGGTGGGCGGGGGCCGGCGCTGGTGAGCGGGGGGGGCGGGAAATGGGAGATGGGTTCATGGGGGGCTTTCCCGGAACAGCCCGGTGAGGCATTGTAAAATTGAATGTCTGCGCTGCTGATGTTTGCAGCCCTGTGCAACCCGAACCTGTCGCTCGCGACGCCCGCCCGTCATGAAATTGCCTGTTTCGCTTCTCTGCGCCGCCGCTGCGCTGGCCTTCTCTTTCAGCGCTCAGGCGCAGACGGCCAAACCCGATCTGGCCAAAGGTGCTGCCCAGTACGGCCAGGTCTGTGTGGCTTGCCACGCCACCGACGGCAATTCAACGACCCCGGTCAACCCCAAGCTGGCGCAACAGCATCCGGAGTACCTGGTCAAGCAGCTGCAGGAGTTCAAGTCGGGCAAGCGCGACAACGCGATCATGAAGGGCTTTGCCTCTGCCCTGTCCGACGAAGACATGCACAACATCGGCTTCTGGCTGGCCAGCCAGAAGGGTACGCCCGGCTTCGCCCAGGACAAGGATCTGGTCCGTCTGGGTGAACGCATCTACCGCGGCGGTGTGCCAGATCGCCAGATTGCCGCCTGTGCGGCCTGCCACAGCCCCAACGGCGCCGGCCTGCCCATCCAGTACCCGCGCCTGTCGGGCCAGCACGCCGAGTACACCGCGACCCAGCTTAAGGATTTCCGTAGCGGTGTGCGCAAGAACAACGCGGCGATGACCGGTGTCGCCGCGAAATTGAACGACCGCGAAATCCAGGCCGTCTCCGACTACATCGCCGGCTTGCGCTGATTCGCAGGCCACGTTCAAGTCCCCCGTTGCGGCGCGGGATATCAGTCGATGGCGATATTTGCGGTCACAATTCATCGGGGTGGCGCCCGGTGGAACCTCTGACCCGGACCGACATCACATCAGGGCGAGTGCTGGAGTTCCCAGGACCGCCCTTTTTTGTGTTTCCCCGTTTTTGAGTTCCCATGACCGTTTCCACCCAAGGCTTGCAGCTCAAAACCGGTTCGCGTGTGCTGAGCGCATTGGTCGAGCTGCTGTCTTCCATGCGGTTCGCGATCTCGCTGCTGACCGTGATCTGCATCGCGTCGGTGATCGGCACGGTCATCAAGCAGCACGAGCCGCTGAACAACTACATCAACCAGTTCGGTCCGTTCTGGGCCGATGTGTTTGGCAGCGCCAGCCTGTTCTCGGTGTACAGCGCCTGGTGGTTCCTGCTGATCCTGGCGTTTCTGGTCACCAGCACCAGCCTGTGCATTGCGCGCAACACGCCGAAGATTTTTTCCGACTTCAAGACTTTCAAGGAAAACGTCCGCGAGCAAAGCCTCAAGGCGTTTCCCAACCGGGCCGAGCAGACGCTGGACGAAAGTGCCGAGGCCGCGGCCAACCGCGTCGGGCAGACGTTGCTGGCCGGGGGCTGGAAGGTCAAGCTGCAGTCGCGCGAACGTGCGGGTGGCACCGGCTGGATGGTGGCGGCCAAGAAAGGCACGGCCAACAAGATCGGCTACCTGGCGGCGCACAGTGCGATCGTGCTGGTGTGCATCGGCGGCCTGCTCGATGGAGACCTCATCGTGCGCGCACAGATGTGGTTCAACGGCAAGACACCGTTCACCGGCGGCGGCCTGATTGCCGATGTGCCAGCGCAGCACCGCCTTCCCCCGAGCAACCCCACCTTCCGTGGCAACCTGCTGGTGACCGAAGGAACCACCGCGGGCACGGCCATCCTGGCCCAGCCCAGCGGCGTGTTGTTGCAGGACCTGCCATTCTCGGTCGAGCTGAAAAAATTCGTTGTTGAGTACTACGACACCGGCATGCCCAAGCTGTTCGCCAGCGACATCGTGATCCACGATCACGAGACCGGCGAGCAGAAGGCGACCCGGGTGGAGGTGAACCACCCGGCGAGTTTCCGCGGTATCAACATCTACCAGTCCAGTTTCGATGACGGCGGCTCCAAAGTCACGCTGCGGGCACTGCCGCTCAACGGGGTGTCCAAGCCGTTCGAGGTGTCGGGGGTGATCGGTGGCTCAGCGCCGCTGTCCAACGGCACCGACAAGCTCACGCTGGAATTCACCGGGCTGCGTGTGATCAACGTGGAGAATTTCTCGGGCGGCAGCGGCTCGGGTACCGATGTGCGCAAGGTCGATCTGCGCTCGGCGATCGAGAGCCGGCTCGGTTCGGGCCACAAGACCGCGTCGGAGAAGCTGCTGCGCAACGTGGGCCCCAGCATCAGTTACAAGCTGCGCGATGCCTCGGGCCAGGCGATCGAATACAACAACTACATGCTGCCGATCGAGATCGACGGCGCCCGCCTGTTTCTGCTGGGAATGCGCGAGTCGCCGGCCGATCCGATTCGCTACCTGCGTGTGCCGGTGGACCGCGATGACAGCATGGGCGACTTTGTCCGGCTGCGTGTGGCACTCACCGACCCGGCGCAGCGCGCCATCGCGGTGGAGCGTTACGCCGCCTCGGCGGTGGAGGGCGGGCGCGCTGCGCTGTCCGAGGCCCTGCAGGCGTCGGCCGGCCGGGCCCTGGACCTGTTTGCCGGCGCCGAACGGATCGACCTTCCGGGCAATGCGGAGATGCCCTCGCAGCCGGCCAGGGGCGGTTTGCCCGCGGTGTCGGCTTTTCTGGAAGCCAATGTGCCCGCTGCCGAGCGCGAACGCGCGAGCGATGTGCTGGTGCGCATCCTCAACGGCACCTTGTTTGAGCTGATGCAGGTTAGCCGCGAGCGCGCCGGTCTCGCGCCACTGCCGCGTGATGAGACCACACAGACGTTCATGACCACCGCCGTGCTCAGCCTGAGCGATGCGTTCTACTACCCGGCGCCCATGACCTTCGAGCTCAAGGACTTCGAGCATGTGCAGGCCAGTGTGTTCCAGGTGGCGCGAGCGCCGGGGCAGAACATCGTCTACCTGGGCTGTCTGTTGCTCATCCTCGGCGTTTTTGCGATGCTGTACGTGCGTGAGCGCCGGGTCTGGGTCTGGCTCGCACCCACCGGCGAGGGCCGTTCGCAGGCCAGCATGGCCTTGTCGTCCAACCGCAAGACCATGGAATCCGACCAGGAGTTTGAAGTGTTGAAGAAACAATTGTTGAAGGTGCCCGCATGAACACAGCCACTGCCACCCACACGATCGAGCTCAAGAACAACGGCTCCGGTCACCAGCCCGGTTATTTCGCCCGGCGCGATGTCTGGGACTGGCTATTTGCTGCCCTGGTCATCGCCGGCGCGGGCCTGGCGTTTGTGCGCTACGGCGCCTCCATGGACTACTACGAAAAGATGATCCTGGCCGGTGCGGCGCCCAGTCTGATCTGGATCGGCTGGTTCTGGCGTCCGCTGCGTGCCCTCAGCGTGGTGGTGGCGGCACTCGCGCTGCTCGCGATCTGGCTCTACCAGACACCGGCTGGCGGCGCCGATCTGGCGCGCGCCGACCATGTGTTCATGTTGAAGTACTTCATCTCCAGCCAGTCGGCCATTCTGTGGATGAGCATGCTCTTCTTCATGAGCACACTGTTCTACTGGGTAGGGATGTTCAAACGCGCCGGTGACACCTTCGAGGTGCTGGGCTCGCGGATCGCCTGGGTGGCGGTGACGCTGGCGCTGGTGGGCACCATGGTGCGCTGGTACGAGAGCCACCAGATCGGCCCCGACATCGGGCACATCCCGGTGAGCAACCTCTACGAGGTGTTTGTCCTGTTCTGCTGGATCACGACCACGTTCTACCTGTACTACGAAGACCAGTACAAAACCCGGTCCATGGGTGCCTTCGTGATGCTTGTGGTGAGTGCGGCGGTGGGTTTCCTGCTGTGGTACACGGTGGTGCGTGAAGCCCACGCGATCCAGCCCTTGGTGCCCGCGCTGCAGAGCTGGTGGATGAAGCTGCATGTACCGGCCAACTTTATTGGCTACGGGACCTTCGCGATCGCGGCCATGCTCGCCTTTGCCTACCTGATCAAGCAGAGCGCCACCGAAACCCGCTGGTACAAACTCGCGCCACTGTGGGTGCTGGGCCTGGTGCTGTGTGTGGAGCCGCTTGTGTTTCGCCAGTCGGTGGCAGAAAAAGGCGGCAGCTACTGGTTTGTGTATTTCGGTGTGTCGCTGCTGATCGTGGGCACCATCATGTTCGGCCGGCGCCGCATCGCCGAACGCCTGCCCGCCCTGGAGGTGCTCGACGACGTGATGTACAAGGCAATCGCGGTCGGCTTTGCCTTCTTCACCATCGCCACCGTGCTCGGCGCGCTGTGGGCCGCCGAGGCCTGGGGTGGCTACTGGAGCTGGGACCCGAAAGAAACCTGGGCACTCATCGTCTGGTTGAACTACGCGGCCTGGCTGCACATGCGGCTGATGAAGGGCTTGCGTGGCACCGTGGCGGCCTGGTGGGCACTGGTGGGTCTGGCGGTGACCACCTTCGCTTTCCTGGGTGTGAACATGTTCCTCTCGGGCCTGCACAGCTACGGCGAACTGTGAGGCGGCGGTTACCGGCCTGACCCGCGCCACGCGAGCGGGCCGGAGCACTGTAAGAACGGCGCGGCTGGAGCGACCCAATCGACACACAGGAGCGCCGCATGATCATCCGCACCGCCGGCAACGGCTTTCAGCACCCCCATCCCAACGACATCACGCCGCCGTCGGTCTACCTGGGCCGGCGCGCCTGGATGCAGCAGATGGCGCTCGGTGCCGGCGGCATCACCCTGGCTGCCTCGGCAGCGCCCGATGCCCTGGCGCAGGCCGGCACCCCCCGCCCCGGCAAGCTGGCGCCCTTGAGCGGGGCGCGCTCGACGGTGGCGGGCGCAGGCACGATGGAGGCGCTGACGCGTTACGAGCACGCCACCACCTACAACAACTTCTACGAATTCGGCACCGACAAGGCCGATCCGGCGGCCAAGGCGCAGACCCTGCGCACACGCCCCTGGACGGTGGCGGTGGAGGGCCTGGTGAGCGAGCCACGCAGCTTCGACATTGACAGCCTGCTCAAGCTCAGTGCCATGGAGGAACGTGTGTACCGCCTGCGCTGCGTCGAAGGCTGGTCGATGGTGATTCCCTGGGTGGGCTACTCCCTGTCGGCACTGATCAACCAGGTGCAGCCGCTGGGCAGCGCGAAATACGTGGAATTTGTGACCCTGGCCGACCCCCAGTCCATGCCGGGTCTGCGCGACAACGTGCTCGCCTGGCCGTATGTGGAAGGGTTGCGGCTGGACGAGGCCATGCATCCGCTGGCCTTGCTGGCCTTTGGTATGTATGGCGAGGTGTTGCCCAACCAGAATGGCGCCCCGGTGCGGCTGGTGGTGCCCTGGAAATACGGATTCAAGTCGGCCAAGTCGCTGGTGAAGATCCGCTTCACCGACAAGGAGCCACGGACCGCGTGGAACAAGGCCGCGGCGCAGGAGTACGGGTTTTATTCCAATGTGAACCCCGATGTGCCGCACCCGCGTTGGAGCCAGGCGACCGAACGGCGCATCGGGGAAGAGGGCGGCCTGCTCGCCAGGCGCCGCAAGACGCTGCTGTTCAACGGTTACGAGCCCCAGGTGGGCCAGCTCTATGCCGGCATGGACCTGCGAAAGCTGTTCTGACATGGCCCAGCCGTTGTCCCGCGCCGTGCCGGGTCCGCGGACGAGCGCGCCATCACCGATACCGCTGCGCGCCAGCGCGAACCGCCTGTTGGGCCATGGGCTGGTCAAACCCACACTGTTCATGCTGTGCCTGTTGCCGGCAACCTGGCTGTTCTGGGCAGCCCTGCACGATCAGCTGGGCGCCAACCCGGCGGAGGCGCTGATCCGTTCCCTGGGTGACTGGACCCTGCGGTTTCTGGTGATCGTGCTGGCGGTGACACCGCTGCGGGTGCTTTCGGGTCTGGCGGTGCTGGCGCGCTGGCGCCGCCTGTTGGGCCTGTTTGTGTTCTTCTACGCCAGCCTGCACCTGCTGGCCTATGCGTGGTTCGATCAGGAGCTGGTTTTTGCTGCGGTGGTGGACGATGTGATCAAGCGGCCGTTCATCCTGGTCGGCATGCTCGCCTGGGGTTTGCTGCTGCTGCTCTCGGCCACCTCGTTCAACCGTGCCATCCGCTGGCTGGGTGCCAGGCGCTGGCAGATGTTGCACCGCACCGTCTATGGCATTGCCGGTCTGGCGGTGCTGCATTTCTACTGGATGCGCAGCGGCAAAAACGACTTTGCCGAGGTCGCGGTCTACGCTGCGATCCTGGGGGGCCTGCTGGCCTGGCGCGTGTGGCGCCGGTTTCAGGGCAACAGGCGCTCCAGCCGCAGCTGATCGCCAACGCTCTCGCGCTCGCGGATCAGGGTCGCCTGGCCACCGCCCACCAGCACCTCGGCGGCGCGGCCGCGGGTGTTGTAGTTGCTGGCCATGCTCATGCAGTAGGCGCCTGCCGACAGCACCGCCAGCAGGTCGCCGGGCTGCACCGCCAGTGAGCGGTCGCGGCCCAGCCAGTCGCCACTCTCACACACCGGTCCCACCACGTCCCAGAGGGGGGCGTCTGTCGTGCGCGGCGCCACCGGCTCGATGCGGTGAAACGCTTCGTACATCGCGGGGCGCGGCAGATCGTTCATGGCCGCGTCGACGATCAGGAAGTTCTTCTGTTCGCCGGGTTTGAGGTAAAGCACTTCGGTCACACAGACACCGGCATTGCCCACCAGCGAGCGACCCGGCTCCAGCAGAAGTTTGCGGTTGCCAAAGCCCCGTGCGTCCAGTTTGTGCAGCAACTGGCGCCAGAGTTCGTCGGCTGCGGGTGGTGTGTCACCGTTGTAGTTGATGCCCAGGCCGCCACCGAAATCGATGTGCTCGATCGGGACGCCCGCGGCTTCGATGGCCTGTACCAGGTCCAGCACCCGGTCCATCGCGTCCAGGTAAGGTGCGGTCTGGGTGATTTGCGAGCCGATGTGGCAGTCGATGCCGACCACGCGCAGTCCGCTGCAGGCCGCCGCGTGCCGGTAGGTGGCCACCACGTCTTCGTGTGCAATGCCGAACTTATTGCCTTTCAGGCCGGTGGAGATGTAGGGGTGGGTTCTGGCATCGACGTTGGGGTTGACGCGGATGCTCACCGGCGCCCTCAGCCCGGCCTCTTGTGCCACCACGTTGAGCACGTCGAGCTCGGCCGCGCTCTCCACGTTGAAGCAACCGATGCCCACCGCCAGCGCGCGGCGCATTTCGTGACGCGTTTTGCCCACGCCCGAAAAAATGATGTTCTCGGGTGCCACGCCGACCGCCAGCGCGCGCTCCAGCTCGCCGCCCGAGACGATGTCCAGGCCGCACCCGGCCCGCACCAGCGTTTGCAGGACGGCCAGGGTCGAGTTTGCCTTCATCGCGTAACAGATCAGATGCGAACGGCCCGCGAGTGCGCGCTGGTAGCTGGCCAAGGCGTCCAGCATCGCGGCCTGGCTGTAAACGAACAGGGGGGTGCCGTGGATCTGGGCGAGGGCGTCCAGCGGCTGCCCTTCGGCACACAGAAGGCCTTCCAGGTAAGCGAAATGGGCCGGCAGCGGGGGGTGGGTAGGGGCGTTCATGTTGGATCGGGCCAACCTGTGTGGTCTGGCCTGGGGCGTTGCGGCGTCAGCGGGGAGCGGCGGGGGTGTTGTCGGAGTGCGCAGGGGGCGGACCAGCAACGTCCGGGGCTGGCGTCTTAAGCTTGGCAGGTGCCGCCGACGGCAGCATGAGCGGGCCTTTCTGGCCGCAGCCGGCGAGCAGCAACCCGGCCGCCACCAGGGCGGAGAGCGCGGCGCGGCGCTTCCCATCCGGGGCCGCGCCTAGAATTTCGAACACCCGCTTCTTTTTCATCATCGAATTGTAATGACCGACCTTGAATACCTGGACCACGCGGAGCGCCTGTTGTGCGCCGTGGAGCTGGCCTGCGACCGCATCAACGACAGCACCGACGCAGACATCGACAACCAGCGCGTGGGCGGCATGGTCACGCTCAGTTTTGCCAACGGCAGCCAGATCATCATCAACCTCCAGAAACCCCTGCAGGAGGTCTGGATGGCTGCGCGCGCTGGCGGGTTTCACTACCGCCACGATGGCCAGCAGTGGCAGGACACCAAAGGGCAGGGCGAGTTCTTCGAACGACTGAGCCTTTGCGCCAGCGAACAGTCGGGGCTGGCGCTGCGTTTCAGTTTCTGAACAGGTCAAGAATGCTGCGACGATCGTCCGGCGGAGGCGGCACCGAGGGTGGAGGAGCCGCGTCGTCACTGCTGCCCGGCGGCTGCGCCGACTCGGACATGCCGGGCCATGGGTCGCTCAGGCCCAGGGAGCGCACCCCGTTGCCGGGACCGTACTCTTCGTAGTACCAGTCACCACCCACGTTGATGACGCCCGAGGGGGGCTCGTATTGAGCCACCGGCACGTTCTTGAGTGCCTCCTTCATGAACTCGATCCAGATCGGCAGGCTTAGACCGCCGCCGGTTTCGCGGCTGCCAAGGTTGCGTGGTGTGTCGTAACCCACCCAGGCCGCCGCCACGAGTGTGGGCTGGTAACCGACAAACCAGGCGTCGACCGAATCGTTGGTGGTGCCCGTCTTGCCGAACAGATCGGTGCGCTTGAGTGTGGCCTGTGCGCGCGCTGCGGTGCCCGTGCGGGTGATTTCCTGCAGCAGGCTGTTCATGATGAAAGCATTGCGTGGCTCGATCACGCGCTGTTCTTCGGTCGGCTCGTGGGGCAGTGCGGCGAACAGCACCCGGCCTTTGTGATCGGTCACCTGGGTGATCATCGACGGATGGATGCGGTAACCGCCGTTGGCAAACACCGCGTAGCCGGCGGCCATCTGCATCGGCGTGACCGAGCCCGCACCCAACGCCATGGTGAGGTAGGGCGGGTGGCGCTCGGCATCGAAGCCAAAGCGCGAAACCCACTCCTGTGCGCTTTGTGTGCCGACCAGCTGCAGCACCCGGATCGAGACCATGTTCTTGGATTTCGCCAGCGCCCGGCGCACCGACATCGGGCCATCGAACTTGCCGTCGTAGTTCTTGGGCTCCCAGGGCTTGCCGCCAGTTTGACCCGCGCTGTAGAACAGCGGCGCATCATTGACCACCGTCATCGGAGACAGGCCTTTTTCCAGTGCCGCCGAGTAGATGAAAGGTTTGAAGCTGGAGCCGGGCTGGCGCCAGGCCTGGGTGACGTGGTTGAACTTGTTCTTGTGGAAATCGAACCCCCCGACCAGGGCGCGAATTGCGCCACTGCGTGGATCCATCGCAACAAATGCCGACTCCACCTCGGGCAGCTGTGTGATGCGCCAGTCCTTCTCGCCGTGGCGCACCACGCGGATGACGGCGCCAGGGCGGATCTTGACGTTCGGCCCCGCCTTGTCGGACAGTCCCGACGCCACGGCGCGCAGGCCCTCCCCCGTGATCTCGAACGGCACGCCATCCTGGCGCACCGCCACCACCTGGCGCGCGCTGGCTTCCAGCACCACCGCCGACATCAGATCGTCGTTGTCGGGCCGCTCGTTGAGTGCGTCGTCCACCGCCTCGTCGCGCGCGGCCGGGTCGGCCGGCAGGGTGATGAACAGCTCGGGACCGCGGTAGAACTGTCGGCGCTCGAAATTGAGCACGCCGTCGCGGACCGCGCGGTACGCCGCATCCTGGTCGCTGGCGCGCACGCTGGTCGTTACCACCAGCCCGCGGGTGTAAGCCTCGTCGCCATACTGCGCCACCATGGCCAGGCGCACCATTTCGGCGGCGAACTCGGCGTGCACCCGGACCTGTTGCCCCGGCTGGCGCAGCACCAGCTTTTCGGCACGTGCTTGTTCGGCCTGAGCGGCGGTGATGAATCCGTTCCCCACCATGCGGTCAATGATGTGGAGCTGGCGGATACGCGCCCGAGCCGGGTTGCTGATCGGGTTGTAGGCCGACGGAGCCTTGGGCAAACCCGCCAGCATCGCTGCTTCGGCGATCGTCACATCTTTGAGCGGCTTGCCGAAGTAGGTTTGTGACGCGGTGGAGAAGCCGTAGGCCCGCTGCCCCAAGAAGATCTGATTCATGTAGATCTCGAGGATCTGCTCCTTGGTCAGCAGGTGCTCGAGCTTGAACGTGAGCAGCACCTCATAAATCTTGCGTGTGTAGCTTTTCTCCGCCGACAGGTAGACGTTGCGCGCGACCTGCATGGTTATCGTGGACGCCCCCTGGCTCTTGGCCCGTCCCAGGTTGGCCAGCGCCGCGCGCAGCATGCCCCGGTAATCCACCCCGCTGTGCTCGAAAAATCTGGCGTCCTCAATCGCGAGCACCGCGTTCTTCATCACCTGGGGAATTTCCTGGAAGGTGAGCAGGTTGCGACGCTCCTCGCCGAACTCGCCCATGAGCTTGCCGTCTGCGGTGAGCACGCGCAGCGGCAGCTTGGGGCGGTAATCGGCCAGGGCGGCGACTTCGGGAAGATTGGGGTAGGCGACCGCCAGCGCGATGCCGACGGCAATCAGGATGCCGATCACACCAGCTGCCGCCAGTCCGGCCAAGCCGACCGCAAGGCGACCAATCCACTGGATTGCCGAGCGCCCCGAAGATACTGCGGGCTTGGATTGGGTGGTTGGTCGGGCGTCGTTCTTGGACATGCGTGCGATCGTGGAGGGGAAGGCGAATTATAAAAAGCGGGTCTGTTGCGCAAATGTCCATGGCGACCCCGATATTGTCAGTGCTTGTGAATTCGGTACCGACGCGCTGTGATTTGAGCCGAGAGAGTCGCCCTAACTGCGTATGCTTTTGACAACGTTTCGACTTGTCTCAAAAGCAAAATATCTTTACCGCTCAAAGACCTTGCTGCTAGCATTGAAGTGATTTCTTAAGTTTGGCGCCTGTCGGCGTCACCATTTTCTGGGGCTTGCCTTGATCTCATTGGGGTCCTTATTCAGCCGAGAAACGGCGCCATTGCTGGGCATTGATGTCAGCTCTTCCAGTGTCAAGCTGGTGGAGTTGAGCCGCAACCGCACCGGCGAACTCGTCCTCGAGCGCTGCGCGATCGAGCCACTGGAGCGTGGCTGGATCACCGACGGCAACATCGAGAAGTTCGATGAGGTGGCCGAGGCGGTGCGCCGCGTGGTGCGCAAAAGTGGTAGCAAGACCAAGAACGTGGCCATGGCGCTGCCCACATCGGCCGTGATCACAAAGAAGATCGTGTTGCCCGGTGGGCTCTCCGACAAAGAGCTCGAAGCCCAGGTGGAATCGGAAGCCAACCAGTACATCCCATTTTCCTTGGATGAAGTGAGTCTGGACTTCTGTGTGATCGGGCCGAGTGCCAACTCGGTCGGTGATGTGGAGGTGTTGATCGCGGCTTCGCGCAAGGAAAAAGTGTCGGATCGCCAAGGGTTGGCTGAGGCGGCGGGCTTGAAGTCGGTCGTGATCGATGTGGAGTCTTACGCGTCCCGCATGGCCGCCGGTCGGGTGATCGAGACATTGCCCAACCAGGGTCTGGATTCCCTGGTGGCGCTGTTCGAGGTGGGTGCTGTCACCACCAGCTTGCAGGTGATGCGCAATGACGATGTTCTTTATGAGCGCGATCAGGCGTTTGGCGGCGCCCAACTCACCCAGCTCATCGTGCGCCAGTACGGTTTTTCGGCCGATGAGGCCGAGGCCAAGAAGCGTTCGGGGGATCTGCCCGACGATTACAAGACCGCGGTGCTGGGTCCGTTCATCGAGTCCATGGCCCAGGAAGTCGGGCGTGCCCTCCAGTTCTTCTTCACCAGCACGCCCCACAACAAAGTCGATCACATCCTGCTCGCGGGAGGCAGTGCTGCTCTGCCCGGGTTGACCGATGCGGTCACTCAGCAGACATCTTTTGCCTGCATGGTGATCAACCCATTTGATGGCATGGAAATGGGCCCAACGGTTCAGGCTCGCAAGATCGCTCGCGAAGCGCCGTCTTACCTCACGTCGACCGGTCTGGCGCTTCGGAGGTTCCACCAATGATTCTCATCAACCTGCTGCCGCACCGAGAGGCAGCGCGCAAGAAGCAGAAAGAGCAATTTTTCAGCCAGCTCGGGCTCTCAGCCTTGCTCGGCGGCATCATCTGCGGCGCGATCTTCACCTGGTACCAGGGTCAGATTTCAAGCCAGCAAGGTCGCAACAATTTTCTGAAGGCAGAAATCACCAAGCTCGAAGCGGAGATCAAGGACATCGCTTCCCTGCAGCGGGAAATTGCGTCCTTGCGCGCGCGCCAGACTGCGGTGGAAGACCTCCAGGCGAACCGCAACCTGCCGGTGCACATGCTTGATGAGCTGGTCAAGCAGTTGCCCGATGGCATCTACCTGCGCAGCGTGAAACAGGAAAATCAGGGTGTGTTGCTTCAGGGGACTGCGCAGTCACAAGAGCGCGTGTCCGAGCTGTTGCGCAATCTCGCCAACAACAGCCCGTGGCTGACAAAACCCGAACTCGTTGAAATCGTGGCGGCCACGGTCCCGGCATCGAACCGAGGGCAACGCCGGGTGGCCAACTTCACTATCCGAGCGACCCTGACCCGCCCCGCGCCAGCGGCGGCTGCAGTGCCTGTCCCCGTACCGGCGCCGCCCGGCAAAGTCTGAGCAAGGGACCGAATCACCATGGCCACCATGCCCGCAGTCAATCTGGATTTCAAACAAATCCAGTCCAAGCTTCAAAGCCAGTTCTCTGGCCTGGATCCCAATGATCCCTCCCAGTGGCCCGCGTTGCCGCGCAATTTGCTCTACATCGCCGTGTGTGTCGCGGTGATTGCCGGTCTGTGGTTTGCCTGGCTGAAAAATTCCGATGAAGAGTTGATTGCCGAGAAAGCCAAGGAGGTTCAGCTTCGCGACGACTACCGCAAAAAATTGGTACAGGCGGTGAACCTGGATGCGCTCAAGAAACAGCTGGAGCAGGTCAAACAGTATGTGGCCCAGCTGGAGAAGCAACTGCCTAGCAAGGCCGAGATGGATGCCTTGTTGTCTGACATCAACCAGGCCGGCCTCGGCCGCAGCCTGCAGTTCGAGTTGTTTCGCCCGGGGCAGGTCACGGTCAAGGAGTACTACGCCGAGCTGCCGATTGCCATCAAGGTCACCGGCAGCTACCACGACATGGGGCTGTTTGCTGCGGACATTGCCGACCTCTCGCGCATCGTGACGCTCAACAACCTCTCGCTGGTGCCGGTCGCCAGCCGAGACGGAATCCTGACCATGGACGGTACGGCCAAGACCTTCCGCTATCTGGATCTGGAGGAAGTGGCTATGCAGCAGAAAGCGAAAAAGGGGGGCAAGCCGTGATGCTGTCCAGAATTCTGGCCTGTGGGCTGTCTCTATCTTTGATGGCGCTCGCTGCAGGGTGCACTTCTTCTGGTGAGGATGAGCTGGCGCTGTGGATGCAGGAGGAGCGCAACGCCATCCGCCCGCAGATCACGCCGATTCCTGAGCCAACCAAATTTGAGCCGCAGGTCTATCTCAGTGAGCGGCTGATCGAACCGTTCAGCAGCGAGAAGATGGCCAGCGTGAGTGGTTCCCTGGCGGCCACGGTGATCAATTCCAAGCTGCTTGAGCCCGAGCTCAACCGCCGCAAGCAACCGCTTGAAGCTTATCCATTGGACACCATGCGCATGGTGGGTAGCCTCAATCGCGACGGCCAGCTGGTGGCGCTGGTCAAGGTGGACAGCTTGCTGTATCAGGTGCGCGCTGGCAGCTACCTGGGCCAGAACTACGGCCGCGTGAACAAGATCACCGAAACCGACATCACTTTGCGTGAGATCGTGCAGGACCCATCGGGGGAATGGACCGAAAGGCCAGCTGCTTTGCAGCTACAAGAGGACGCTTCGAAATGATGAAACATAACAAGGTCAACAGCTTCGGTTCGTTGCGTCGCGTGGCCGCGAAATCTATGCTGGTCTCCGGCTTGTTGCTCTGCTCTGTGTGGGCGCATGCGCAAAACGCCATTCAGTCTGTCACCGGCGGGTTGCAAGGGGGCGTTGAGGTCATAAGGATCCAGACCACTGAACCGCTGGCTGCGGTGCCGACCGGATTCACCGTGCAGGCGCCTGCACGGATTGCGCTGGATTTCCCCGGCGTGGTGAACAACGTGGGCCGTAGCGCGATTGAGATCAATCAGGGCAACCTGCGCTCGGCCAATGTGGTGCAGGCCGGTGACCGCACGCGTGTGGTGATCAACCTCAAGCAGGCCGCGTCTTACCAGGCCCGTACCGAGGGCAAGACGCTCATTGTGGTGCTCGATCGGAGCGAGGGAATGGCCGCTGTACAGACGGCTCCGGCAGTATTTGCCGAAAGTCGCAACCGGGACGTGGCCGCCTTGCGCGACATCGACTTCCGCCGCGGCGCAGGCAGTGCGGGTCGGGTGGTGGTTGATCTGGCCAACAGCCAGGTGGGTGTGGACATCCGCCAGCAAGGGCAGGGTCTGGTGGTCGAATTTTTGAAGACGACGCTGCCAGAGGGTCTGCGGCGCCGGCTGGATGTGACCGACTTTGGTACGCCGGTGCAGACGATCGAGACCAGCCAAAGCGGTGACCGCGTTCGCATGGTTGTCACGCCCAAAGGCAGCTGGGAGCACTCCGCATACCAGAGCGACAACCAGTTTGTGTTGGAAGTGCGCGAACGTGTGGTCGACCCCACCAAGCTCACGCAGGGAACAGGTTATTCAGGCGAAAAGCTGTCGCTGAATTTTCAGAACATCGAAGTGCGCTCGCTGTTGCAGGTGATTGCCGATTTCACAAGCTTCAACATCGTCACCTCCGACTCGGTCAACGGCTCGGTCACCCTGCGACTCAAGGACGTGCCCTGGGATCAGGCGCTCGAAATCATCCTGCAGGCCAAGGGTCTGGACAAGCGCAAGAATGGCAACGTGTTGTGGATTGCGCCCAAGGATGAACTGACCGCACGCGACAAGCAGGCGTTGGAATCCCAGGTGACGATTGAGAGCCTGGAATCTGTGCGCACGCAAGGCTTCCAGATGAACTACGCCAAGGCGGCAGACATCGCCGCACAGCTCACTGCGACCAATGCCACTGGTGGATCCGTGAATAACGCTCGCATGCTGTCCAGCCGCGGCAGCGTGATTTCCGAGCCGCGCACCAACCAGTTGTTCGTGACCGACATTCCATCGAGGTTGGAACAAGTGCAAGTTCTGATTGCCAAGCTTGATATTCCGATCCGTCAGGTGCTGATCGAAGCACGCATCGTTGAGGCTGATGATCGTTTTGGGCGCTCTCTGGGGGTGCGCCTGGGAGGCAGCAACCTCGGTGACTTAGGCGGTGGACGCAACCGCCTGGGCTTTGGCAGCACCTACAGTGCCGCCGCGCCGGGTGTGGGCAATGGCGCTTTCGTGAACTTACCTTCCAGTGGCCAAAGCGGCTTTGCACCGGCCTCCTTTGCAGTCTCTCTTTTTGATGCGCTCAACACCAGCCGTTTCCTGAACCTGGAGATCTCCGCTCTGGAGGCAGACGGTCGCGGCAAGGTCGTCTCCAGTCCGCGCGTGGTCACCGCTGACCAGGTGAAAGCGTTGATTGAACAGGGCACCGAGTTCCCTTACCAGAACGCAACTTCCAGCGGTGCCACCGCGGTGGAGTTCAAAAAGGCCAATCTGAAACTGGAAGTGACGCCTCAGATCACGCCCGAGGGCAGCATCATTCTGGATGTGAAGGTGAGCAAGGACAGCCGTGGAGAGACCACCCTTCAAGGTATTGCCATCAACACCAAACGGGTGGAAACCCAGGTGCTGGTGGAAAACGGCGGCACCGTCGTGATCGGCGGCATCTTCGAGCTGTCGGAATCCGAGGATGTGACCAAGGTCCCTTTGCTGGGTGACATTCCGGTGGTTGGCAATCTTTTCAAGAACAAAAACCGGATTTCCAACAAGTCAGAAACGTTGATCTTCATCACGCCACGTGTGATCTCGGACCGTGGGGTGTCGCGGTGATCACATCGCTCCGGCTTCCCTGACAGGGGTTCGCGTTCCGTGACGTGTCTGGTTCTGGTGGGCCTGCCCGGCTCGGGGAAGTCGACGGTAGGCCGCCAGCTTTCACGGCGTCTGGCACTGCCTTTTTTTGACTCCGACCAGGTGATCGAACAGCGTCTGGGCTGTTCGATCCGTGAATTTTTCGAGCGCGAGGGTGAAGAGCGCTTTCGCGACCTCGAAGCGGAGGTGATCGATGAACTGACGCGTCAGGCATCGGCTGTCATCTCCACCGGCGGCGGGTCGGTCCTGCGGCCTGTGAACCGGCAGCGCTTGCACGATCGGGGGCAGGTGATCTATCTGCGCTCCCACCCCGATGAGCTGTTTCGCCGTTTGCGACACGACCACAAACGCCCCCTGCTGCAGGTCGCCGATCCCTTGCAGCGCCTGCGCGACCTGTACGAGCAACGCGATCCGTTGTACCGGGAAACCGCACATTTCACCATCGAGACAGGCCGGCCCTCTGTGAACACCTTGGTCAACATGATTGTGATGCAGGTGGAGCTGGCCGGGCTGGCCCCACCGCCAGCATCGGCAGGGCAATAGCCACCCGGCTGGCCGTCTCGCTTCGCGGTGACGATTCGATGCTGCCCTAAACTTCGGGGATGACGCCCCACTCCATTCCCTGTGACAGCGCGAGCAGTTTCCAGCAGGTCGACATCGACCTGGCCGACCGCAGCTACGGCATCCTGATCGGATCCGGACTGCTGGACAGCGAGGAAAGTTATGCCGGTCTGCCGAAGGCAGCCGCTGCGCTGATCGTCACCAACTCCACGGTGGCGCCACTCTACGCCCGGCATTTGCAGGCGGCGTTGTCCAAGCGATTCACCACGGTGCACACGGTGGAGCTGCCCGACGGCGAGGCGTTCAAGGACTGGAAGACTTTGAACCAGATTTTTGATGCTTTGCTTGCCAGCGCCTGTGACCGCAAGACGGTGTTGTTTGCCTTGGGCGGTGGCGTGGTGGGGGACATGACCGGCTTTGCGGCAGCCAGTTACATGCGCGGTGTCCCTTTTGTCCAGGTGCCGACGACGCTGCTGGCTCAGGTGGACTCGTCGGTTGGCGGCAAGACCGCCATCAACCACCCACTGGGCAAAAACATGATTGGCGCGTTCTACCAGCCGCAGCGGGTGATCTGCGATCTGGCCACGATCAAGACCTTGCCTGAGCGAGAGCTCAGCGCCGGGTTGGCCGAAGTTATCAAATACGGGCCAATTGCCGACATGGCGTTCTTCGAATGGATCGAGTCACACCTCGACGATCTGCTGGCACGGGATCCAGCAGCCCTGGCGCATGCAGTCAAGCGCAGCTGCGAGATCAAGGCCTGGGTCGTTGGACAGGATGAGCGCGAGACCGGGTTGCGTGCCATCCTGAACTTCGGTCACACGTTTGGCCATGCGATCGAGGCGGGCATGGGCTACGGTCGTTGGTTGCACGGCGAGGCCGTGGGTTGCGGCATGGTCATGGCGGCGCGGCTGTCCCAGGCCATGGGGATGGTGGACGCGGCTTTTGTCGAGCGCCTCACCACCCTGGTGCGCAGAGCCGGCTTGCCGGTGATGGCGCCGGTGCTCGATGGGGATGACAACGCCGGTTGTTATCTCCAGTGGATGCGTGGTGACAAAAAAAGCGAGGCCGGCGAGATACGTTTTGTGTTGATCGACGGCCCTGGCCTGGCTGCGCTGCGGCCAGCACCCGATGCGCTGGTGGGGCAGGTGATCGCGGCCAGCTGCGCGGCAGCATGAGCCTGAAGCCTGTGGCGGTTGTGAGTGGCCTGGCGCCTTACGCCAGCGATCCAGCGCGCAGCCGCGGCCGCCGGTTTGCGCAGCCGGAGGCGCCGACACGCACCGCATTTCAGCGCGACCGCGATCGTGTTATTCATTCCACCGCATTTCGGCGTCTGGTCTACAAAACCCAGGTGTTCCTGAATCACGAGGGGGACCTGTTCCGCACGCGTCTGACCCATTCGCTCGAGGTGGCACAACTTGGACGCAGCATCGCTCGCTCCCTGCGGCTCAACGAAGACTTGGTGGAAGCGGTTGCACTTGCCCACGATCTGGGCCACACCCCCTTCGGCCATGCCGGACAGGATGCGCTCCACGCGAGCCTGCAGGCGCTGGGTGGCGCAACCGCGGTCGCCCTTGATACGCCGGGCTGGAGCTTTGAACACAATTTGCAAAGCCTGCGGGTGGTCGATCAGCTGGAGGAGCGTTACCCCGATTTCGACGGACTCAACCTCTGTTTCGAGACCCGCGAAGGCATTCTGAAGCATTGCTCTCGCAGCAACGCGCAGCGGCTGGAAGCCCTGGAGCCCGGCGGCGTGGCGGCGCGTTTTCTGCACGGGGGTTCGCCTTCGCTGGAAGCTCAGTTGTGCAATCTGGCTGACGAGATCGCCTACAACGCGCACGACATCGACGATGGTGTGCGCTCGGGTCTTCTGTCTTGGGAGCAACTGGCCGAGGTGCCGCTGTTTGAACGCTTCCGTCTCGAGGCGCTGGCCGGGCATCCGCATCTTGAAGGCCGGCGTCTGTTGTTCGAATCCATTCGCCTCATGCTCAGCGAACAGGTGTACGACGTGATCCGCACCACCCGTGCGGCCATCGAGGTGGCTGCTGTCGACAGCCCAGACGCGGTGCGGGGCGCGCGGCCGCTGGTGGCGTTTTCACCCGAGATGCGCATGCAGTCTCAGGTGCTCAAGACCTTTTTGTTGCGCAACCTCTACCGCCACCCGCAGGTGATGGAGACCACCGACCGCGCGCGGCGCGTGGTGGGTGATCTTTTTGCTCGCTATGTCGAGGCGCCCGAGCAATTGCCCGAATCCCATGCCCGGCACGGCGCCACGCTGCAGCAACGCGCCCGCGCCGTGGCCGACTACATCGCCGGCATGACCGACCGCTTTGCCATCCGCGAGCACGAGCGGCTGTTCGGTTGTGTCCTGTTTCCCTGATCCCATGGACCGAACAGCCCCCAAACCCGATCTCCCCGAAGCCCGCCAGGCGAGGGCGCTGGCGGCGTTGGTGTTTGTGGTGGGCGTGACCGCGGCACTGCATATTGGCAAGTTGCCGGTGGCGATTCCGGTGTTGCGCGAGGCGCTGGGTGTGGGGCTGGTACAGGCCGGTTTTCTGTTGTCCGTGGTGCAGGTGGCGGGCATGACGCTCGGCCTGTTTGTTGGCCTGGCCGCCGACCGACTGGGTCCGCGGCGCGTCATGCAGATGGGCTTGCTGGTGCTGGCGGCAGGCAGTGTGCTGGGCGCATTGGCACCAGGCGCGGGCTGGTTGCTTGCGTCTCGGGGCATCGAGGGCCTGGGTTTTCTGCTCACCGTACTGCCAGCCCCGGGTCTGCTGCGCCAGCGCGTGCACCATGCACCCACCCTGTCCCGCGCCCTCGGATGGTGGGGCGCTTACATGCCGCTTGGCACCGCGTTGGCACTGCTGCTGGGCGCCGCGCTGATTGCCCTGCTGGGCTGGCGCGGCACCTGGCTGGCGCTGGCCGCGACGAGTCTGCTTGCCTGTGCCGTGTTCAGTGCACGCGTGCCGCCGCCGGCCGCGCTGGCCTATGGACACACCGTGGCTGCGCTGGGTCCGCGCCTTCGCCGCACCCTGTCCGCCCCCGGTCCCTGGCTGGTCGCAATGGCTTTCTTTCTCTATTCCGGCCAGTGGCTCGCCGTGGTCGGGTTCCTGCCCACCATCTACCAGCAGGCCGGTTACGCGCCCAATGCCGTGGGGGCGCTGACCGCGTTGGCAGCAGGCATCAATCTGCTGGGCAATGTGGCCGCCGGGCGCCTCCTTGCCCGCGGCGCGGCGCCGGGTCGTGTGCTTCAGGCCGCTTACCTCGCCATGGCCGCAGGCGCGGTTGTGACATTTGCCGGCCTCGGCCCGTCTTGGGTGCAATACCTCGCGGTGCTTGTGTTCTCCGCCGTGGGCGGCCTCATCCCGGGCACGCTGTTTGGCGTGGCCGTGCGTCTGGCGCCCGATGCCGACACCGTCTCCACCACCGTCGGCTGGATGCAGCAACTCTCGTCCCTGGGTCAGTTCATCGGCCCTCCACTGGTGGCCTGGCTGGCATTGCAGGTGGGCGGATGGCAATGGACCTGGGCGGTGACGGGATCGTGTTCCGTGCTGGGTTTGCTGGTGGCAGCACGGTTGCAATGGATATGGGTGAAATAGAGGAGGGCGATATTCGGATATTCGGGGTCGGATTCCAATTAAACTGAGCGGTTCACACATTCAACGCCCCAACCGCTCGCCATGGCCCGACTTCCCCGTCTTACCGTCCCCGGTTACCCGCACCATGTGATCCAGCGCGGCAACAACCGCCAAGCCATATTTCTGAACGATGCCGACAGGCGTCTGCTGCTGGGCCTGTGGGCCGAATACGCCGCGAAGTTTCAGGTGGCGGTGCACGCTTATGTCCTGATGGACAACCATTTTCATCTGCTCGTGACCCCGAGCACGGACGATGGTTTGCCTCAGATGATGCAGGCGGTGGGGCGCCGCTACGTGCGGCACTTCAACGACGCCCATGGCCGCACCGGCACGTTGTGGGAAGGGCGCTACCGCTCGACCGTGATCGAAACCGAGCCGTACCTGCTGGCCTGCATGGCCTACATCGATCTCAACCCGGTGCGAGCCGGGCTGGCGGCCACCGCAAAAGACCATCCATGGTCCAGCCATGGGCATTACACCGGCCAGCGGCAAGACACCCTCATCACGCCGCACGACCTGGTCTGGGCACTGGGGAACACACCGTTTGCTCGTGAAGCGGCCTACGCGGAGGTGGTGCGTGGTGGGCTGAGGCAGCAGGCGCAGCAGAGCCTGACGGATGCCACGTTGAAAGGTTGGGCGCTGGGTGGCGACGACTTTCTGGCAGATATCGGGCGCCGAACCGAGCGCCGGGCGGTGCCTCTGAAGGCGGGCCGTCCGCTTGCCAAGCCACCCCAGGCCGATTCCTGACCTGGATCGCAACAGATTTGTGTTAATTTTAATATGTCCCCAATAACATCTGAATGACTTTCATCTTCAGTAAATCGGAATCTGACCCCATTTAATTTGATTGGTATTTTTGCTGCGCTGCACTATGCTCCGTTCCTGCGAGTTTTTCGCCACCCGAACCTTGAAGGAAGCGCCATGACCACGGCAGCCGAGCAGCAGCATCTCCAGCAACACGGTCTGTACGACCCGGCCCACGAGCACGATGCCTGTGGTGTGGGTTTTGTGGCGCATATCAAAGGGGAGAAGAGCCACGCCATCGTGACGCAGGCGCTCAAAATCCTGGAGAACCTGGACCACCGGGGCGCGGTGGGCGCCGACAAGCTCATGGGCGATGGCGCTGGCCTGCTGCTGCAGCTGCCCGATGCGCTGTACCGCGAAGAGTTCGCTGCTCAGGGCATCGCGTTGCCACCACCCGGAGAATACGGCGTGGGCATGTTGTTCCTGCCCAAGGAGCATGCGTCGCGTCTGGCCTGCGTGCAGGAGATGGAGCGCGCGATCGCGGCCGAGGGCCAGGTGCTGCTGGGCTGGCGCGATGTGCCGGTAAACCGGGAGATGCCGATGTCGCCCACGGTGCGCGAGAAAGAGCCGGTGATCCGGCAGGTCTTCATCGGCCGCGGCAGCGACGTGATCGTGCAGGACGCGCTGGAGCGCAAGCTCTATGTGATTCGCAAAACCTGCAGCGCCAACATCCAGCGCCTGAAGCTCACCCACAGCAAAGAGTATTACGTGGTGAGCATGAGCAGCCGCACCGTGGTCTACAAGGGCCTGCTGCTGGCCGATCAGGTGGGCACTTACTTCAAGGATCTGCAGGACCCGCGCTGCGTCTCGGCCCTGGGTCTGGTGCACCAGCGGTTTTCCACCAACACCTTCCCCGAGTGGCCGCTGGCCCACCCGTACCGCTACGTCGCGCACAACGGCGAGATCAACACCGTCAAGGGCAACTACAACTGGATGAAGGCACGCGAGGGCGTGATGAGTTCGCCGGTGCTGGGTGACGATCTGAAGAAGCTCTACCCGATCAGCTTCGCCGGTCAGTCGGACACCGCGACCTTCGACAACGTGCTCGAACTCATGACCATGGCCGGTTACCCGCTGGCGCAGGCGGTGATGATGATGATTCCCGAGCCGTGGGAGCAGCACACCAGCATGGACCAGCGCCGCAAGGCCTTCTACGAATACCACGCGGCGA
Organism: uncultured Hydrogenophaga sp.; assembly: GCA_964424415.1. Classification (GTDB taxonomy): domain Bacteria; phylum Pseudomonadota; class Gammaproteobacteria; order Burkholderiales; family Burkholderiaceae_C; genus Hydrogenophaga. The sequence continues at coordinate 31,287 of CAYRIT010000004.1, read as the reverse complement.
TGATGGAGCCTTGGGACGGCCCGGCCTCCATTGTGTTCACCGACGGTCGCCAGATCGGCGCCACGCTGGACCGCAACGGCCTGCGCCCTTCGCGCTATTGCATCACCGACGACGACTTCGTCATCATGGGTTCCGAGTCCGGCGTGCTGCCGGTGCCGGAAAACAAGATCGTGCGCAAGTGGCGTCTGCAGCCCGGCAAGATGTTCCTGATCGATCTGGAACAGGGCCGCATGATCGACGACGAGGAAATCAAGTCCAGCCTGGCCAACAGCAAGCCCTACAAGCAGTGGATCGAGTACCTGCGCATCAAGCTCGATGACGTCGAGCCCAATGCAATCGACATCCCGCTGACTGAAAGCGCGCAGCTGCTCGACCAGCAGCAGGCCTTTGGCATGACGCAGGAAGACATCAAATTCCTGCTCGCGCCCATGGCCAGCGCGGGCGAAGAAGCCATCGGATCCATGGGCAACGACAGCCCGCTGGCCGTGCTCTCGAGCAAGAACAAGCCGCTCTACAACTACTTCAAGCAGCTGTTTGCCCAGGTGACCAACCCGCCGATCGACCCGATCCGCGAGGCCATCGTGATGTCGCTGGTGTCGTTCATCGGCCCCAAGCCCAATCTGCTCGACATCAACCAGGTGAACCCGCCGATGCGGCTGGAGGTGGGCCAGCCCATCCTGGACTTCCAGGACATGGGCAAGCTGCGCGGCATTGAAGAACGCACCCAGGGCAAGTTCCGCAGCCACACGCTGGACATCGTCTACCCGCTGGCCTGGGGCAAGGAAGGGGTGGAAGCCAAGCTGGCGTCGTTGTGTGCAGAGGCGGTGGACGCGATCAAGGGCGGCAAGAACATCCTGATCATCAGCGACCGCGCGGTGAGCGCCGAGCAGATTGCCATCCCCGCCTTGCTGGCGCTCTCGGCCATTCACCAGCACTTGGTGCGTGAAGGACTGCGCACCACCGCCGGCCTGGTGGTGGAGACCGGCACCGCGCGTGAGGTGCACCACTTCGCCGTGCTCGCGGGCTACGGCGCCGAAGCGGTCCATCCCTACCTGGCGATGGAAACCCTGGTGGCCCTGCACAAAGAGCTGCCGGGCGATTTGAGCGCCGATCAGGTGATCTACAACTATGTCAAGGCCATCGGCAAGGGCCTGTCCAAGATCATGTCCAAGATGGGCGTGAGCACCTACATGAGCTACTGTGGTGCGCAGCTGTTTGAAGCGATCGGCCTCAACAGCGACACCATCAACCAGTATTTCACCGGCACCTCCAGCCGGGTGCAGGGCATTGGGGTTTTCGAGATCGCCGAGGAGGCGATCCGCATGCACACGGCCGCGTATGGCGGCGATCCGGTGCTCGCCAGCATGCTGGACGCCGGCGGTGAATACGCTTGGCGCGTGCGTGGCGAGGAACACATGTGGACGCCCGACGCCATCGCCAAGCTGCAGCACAGCACGCGCGCCAACAACTGGTCGACCTACAAGGAATACGCGGAAATCATCAACGACCAGAGCCGGCGCCACATGACGCTGCGCGGCCTGTTTGAGTTCAAGATCGATCCGGCCAAGGCGATCCCGCTCGACGAGGTCGAGCCCGCCAGCGAGATCGTCAAACGCTTTGCCACCGGCGCCATGTCGCTGGGATCCATCTCCACCGAGGCCCACGCCACGCTGGCGGTGGCCATGAACCGCATCGGCGGCAAAAGCAACACTGGCGAAGGCGGCGAGGACGCGCTGCGCTACCGCAACGAACTCAAGGGCATCCCGATCAAGCAGGGACAGACCATGTCCGACCTGCTGGGCAAGGACGTGTTCGAGGTTGACTGCACCTTGCAAGACGGCGATTCGATGCGCTCGCGTATCAAGCAAGTGGCCTCGGGCCGCTTTGGTGTCACCGCCGAATACCTCAACAGCGCCGACCAGATCCAGATCAAGATGGCACAGGGCGCCAAACCGGGCGAGGGTGGGCAACTCCCTGGTGGCAAGGTCAGCAACTACATCGGCAAGCTGCGCCACAGCGTGCCCGGTGTGGGCCTGATCAGCCCGCCGCCGCACCACGACATTTACTCCATCGAAGACCTGGCGCAACTGATTCACGATCTGAAGAACGTGGCGCCACACAGCTCGATCAGCGTCAAGCTGGTGTCCGAAATTGGCGTTGGCACCATCGCCACCGGTGTGGCCAAGTGCAAGGCCGACCATGTGGTGATCGCCGGCCACGATGGCGGTACCGGCGCCTCGCCCTGGTCGTCCATCAAACACGCGGGCAGCCCGTGGGAAATTGGCCTGGCCGAGACCCAGCAGACCCTGGTGCTCAACCGCCTGCGCAGCCGCATCCGTGTCCAGGCCGACGGCCAGATGAAGACCGGGCGCGACGTGGTGATCGGCGCTCTGCTGGGCGCCGACGAGTTCGGCTTTGCCACCGCGCCGCTGGTGGTCGAAGGCTGCATCATGATGCGCAAATGCCACCTCAACACCTGCCCGGTGGGGGTGGCCACGCAGGACCCGGTGCTGCGCAAGAGGTTCTCGGGCAAACCCGAGCACGTGGTGAACTATTTCTTCTTCATCGCCGAAGAAGCGCGCCAGATCATGGCGCAGCTGGGCATGCGCAGCTTCGACGAGCTGATCGGTCGTGTCGACCTGCTCGACATGAAGCAGGGCATTGCCCACTGGAAAGCCAAGGGCCTGGATTTCAGCCGCCTGCTGGCCATGCCCGCCGTGCCGGCCGATGTGCCGCGCTTGCACACGGAAACGCAGGAGCACGGCCTGGAGCGCGCGCTGGACAATGTGCTGATTGCCAAGTCGCGCGCCGCCATCGACAAGGGCGAGCGGGTCAAATTCATGGAGGTGGCGCGCAACGTGAACCGTTCGGTCGGCGCCATGCTGTCCGGCGCGGTCACGAAGGTGCATCCTGAAGGGCTGCCCGACGACACCATCCACATCCAGCTCGAAGGCACGGGTGGCCAGTCCTTCGGCGCCTTCCTCACCAATGGCATCACGCTGTATCTGATTGGCGACGCCAACGACTACACCGGCAAGGGCTTGTCCGGTGGTCGCGTGGTGGTGCGCCCCAGCATCGACTTCCGCGGCGATGCGACCAAGAACATCATCGTCGGCAACACCGTGATGTATGGCGCCACCACCGGCGAGGCCTTTTTCTGTGGTGTGGCCGGCGAGCGTTTTGCGGTGCGCCTCTCAGGTGCCACCGCGGTGGTGGAAGGCACGGGGGACCATGGCTGCGAATACATGACGGGCGGTACGGTGGCGGTGCTTGGCAAAACCGGGCGCAACTTCGCCGCCGGCATGAGCGGTGGCGTGGCCTATGTCTACGACGAAGACGGCCGCTTTGCCGAGCGCTGCAACACAGCCATGGTGAGCATGGACAAGGTGCTCAGCGCCACCGAACAAACCGCGACCATGGAGCTGGCGATCTGGCACCGCGGCCAGAGCGACGAGGCGCAGCTGCGCAAGCTGCTCGAAGACCACCATCGCTGGACCGGCAGCCGGCGCGCCCGGGAGTTGCTCGATCACTGGAGCGAGGCGCGCAGCAAGTTCGTCAAGGTATTCCCCAACGAATACAAGCGCGCGCTGGGCGAAATCCATGCCCGCCAATCGGCGGCCGCGGTTACCCACAAGGCGCAGGACTCGGCCAAGCAGGTGGCGGTGGCTGCCAAATAAGGCATCGCAGAACCGCAACGCAACACGAACAAGGCAGACATCATGGGAAAAGTCACCGGCTTCATGGAATACGAGCGTCTGGAGGAGGGCTACAAGCCAGTGCCCGAGCGCGTGAAGCACCACAAGGAATTTGTGATCGGTCTCAATGACCCGCAGGCGAGGATCCAGGCGGCACGCTGCATGGACTGCGGCACACCGTTCTGCAGCAACGGCTGCCCGGTCAACAACATCATTCCGGACTTCAACGACCTCGTGTACCAGGGCGATTGGAAGAACGCCATCACCGTGCTGCACAGCACCAACAACTTTCCCGAGTTCACGGGGCGCATCTGTCCTGCGCCCTGCGAAGCCGCCTGCACGCTCAATGTGAACGACGACGCGGTCGGCATCAAGAGCATCGAGCACGCCATCATTGATCGCGCCTGGGCCGAGGGCTGGGTGCAGCCGCAACCCCCGCAGCACAGGACCGGCAAAAAAGTGGCCATCGTCGGCTCCGGCCCGGCCGGCCTGGCCGCCGCGCAGCAGCTCGCGCGTGTCGGTCACGACGTGACCGTGTTCGAGAAAAACGAGCGGATCGGCGGCCTGCTGCGCTACGGCATTCCCGATTTCAAAATGGAAAAGACCCACATCGACCGCCGCGTGGCGCAGATGGAGGCCGAGGGGGTGGTGTTCCGCACCGGCGTGGTGGTGGGCGACTGGCCCAAGGACAGCAAGGTCACCAACTGGGCCAAGGCATCGATTTCACCGGAGCTGCTGCAAGCGGAATTTGACGCCGTGCTGCTCGCCGGCGGTTCCGAGCAAAGCCGCGATCTGCCGGTGCCGGGCCGCGATCTCAAGGGCGTGCATTTTGCGATGGAGTTCTTGCCGCAGCAGAACAAGGTGAACGCCGGCGACAAGCAGAAGGGGCAGATCATGGCCACCGGCAAGCATGTGATCGTGATCGGCGGGGGTGACACCGGCAGCGATTGTGTGGGCACCAGCAACCGCCACGGTGCGGCCAGCGTGACGCAGTTCGAAGTGATGCCCCAGCCACCCGAAGAAGAGAACAAGCCGCTGGTGTGGCCTTATTGGCCACTCAAGCTGCGCACCAGCTCCAGCCACGAAGAGGGCTGCGTGCGCGAGTTCGCGATTTCCACCAAAGCTTTCCTGGGTGAAAAAGGCCAGGTCACCGGCCTTCAGACCATGCACGTCGAGTTCAGGGGAGGCAAGCTGGTCGAGATGCCGGGCACGGAAAAAACCTACCCGGCCGACCTCGTGTTGCTGGCCATGGGTTTTGTGAACCCGGTGGCCAGCGTGCTGGAGAGCTTTGGTGTGGAAAAGGACACACGCGGCAACGCCAGGGCCACCACCGATTTTGCAGGTGGCTACTCCACGAACCGGCCCAAGGTGTTTGCCGCCGGCGACATGCGCCGCGGCCAGAGCCTGGTGGTGTGGGCAATCCGTGAAGGCCGCCAGGCCGCCCGGTCGGTCGACGAGTTTCTGATGGGTTTCTCCGACCTGCCACGCTGAGACCCCGCAGCGGCCAGCGCTGAGCGTCCAATCCAGGGCGGACTGGTCGCTCTCGAAATGGCTTCATGGATAGGGCGTGAGACAATCGCCGGCTGCTTTTACCCCAGCCATGAGCGACGCCCCTTTCATCGAAATCGATCGTGTGACCTTTGGCTACGACAGCCGGCGCACCATCCTCAACGACATCTCGCTGCGCTTCGCGCGGGGCAAGGTGACGGCGGTGCTTGGCAGCTCGGGTTGCGGCAAGACCACGCTGCTGCGCCTGATTGGTGGCGTCCACGCCGCCAACAGCGGCCGGGTGGTGTTCGATGGCGAAGTGATCGACACGCGCGACAAGGCGCAGCTGTTTCGTCTGCGCCGCCGCCTGGGCATGCTGTTCCAGTTCGGCGCGCTGTTCACCGACCTCTCGGTGTTCGACAACGTGGCTTTTCCGCTGCGCGAGATGACCGATCTGCCGGAGGTGCTGATCCGCGACATCGTGCTGATGAAGCTCAACGCGGTCGGCCTGCGCGGTGCCGCGGGGCTGCGCATCAGCGAGGTCTCGGGTGGCATGGCGCGGCGTATCGCGCTGGCGCGTGCGATCGCCCTCGACCCCGAGCTCATCATGTACGACGAACCGTTCGCCGGCCTGGATCTGGTGTCCATGGGTGTGGCGGCGAAACTGATCCGCACCCTGACCGACGTCACCGGCGCCACCGCGCTGCTGATCTCGCACGACGTGCCGCAGTGCATGGCCATCAGCGACTGGGTGGTTCTCATGGCCAACGGCGGGCGTGTGGTGGCCCAGGGCACACCGGCCGAGCTCATGGCCAGCACCGATCCCGAGGTGCGCCAGTTCGTGCGCGGCGAGCCCGACGGCCCGATCAAATTCCACTACCCCGCGCCGCCGGTGGCGCAGGACTTCGGTCTGGAGCGCTCGGCATGAATGCGCTGCAACGCCTGGGCCGCCAGGTCCTCGATCTGCTCGCCCGTTGGGGCCACGGGGCGGTTTTTTTTCTGGAGCTGCTGCAGGCGGTGCCGACCGCGCTGCGCCGCTTTGGCCTGGTGATCACCCAGATCCACGCCATCGGCAACCGCTCGCTGGTCATCATCCTGGCCTCCGGCCTGGCGGTCGGCTTTGTGCTGGCGCTGCAGCTCTACAACACCCTGACCACTTTCGGCGCCGCCGAGTCGCTCGGCCTGGTGGTCAACCTGTCCCTGGTGCGCGAGCTCGGTCCGGTGGTCACCGCGCTGCTGTTTGCCGGGCGCGCCGGCACCTCGCTCACCGCCGAAATCGGTCTGATGAAGGCCGGTGAGCAGATCGCGGCGATGGAGCTGATGGCGATCGACCCGCGCTCGCGTGTGCTTGCGCCACGTTTTCTGGCCGGCGTCATTGCCATGCCCTTGCTTGCCGCGCTGTTCTCGGCGATTGGCATCCTGGGCGCCTATGTGGTGGCGGTTGGCCTGATCGGCATCGACGCCGGCAATTTTTGGTCGATCCAGCAAAGTGGGGTGGATGTCTGGCGCGATGTGGGCAACGGTGTGGTCAAGAGCATAGTGTTTGGCGTCATCTGCACCGCAGTGGCGCTCTACCAAGGCTACGAGACCGAGGCCACACCCGAAGGGGTGGCCTACGCCACCACCCGCACGGTGGTGACCGCTTCCCTGGGCGTGCTCGCGATGGATTTCATCCTCACCGCCCTGATGTTCTCCACCCCCTGAATTCGATCGGAGTACACATGAACAAAAAAAGCACAGAAGTGATGGTCGGCCTGTTTGTCGTCCTCGGAACACTGGCGCTGCTGTTTCTGGCCCTGAAAGCGGCCAACCTCGCCAGCTTCACCGGTGGCGGCAACACCTACTCGGTGCAGGCACGTTTTGACAACATCGGTGGCCTCAAGGTGCGCGCGCCGGTGCGCTCGGCCGGGGTCAACGTGGGTCGGATCACCGCCATCAAGCTGGACCGCCAGACCTACCAGGGTGTGGTGACCATGGATCTCAACGCCGACGTGACGTTTCCCAAGGACAGTTCGGCCAAGATCCTCACTGCCGGCCTGCTGGGTGACCAGTACATTGGCCTGGAGCCGGGCGGTTCCGAGAAAAACCTGGCCGCCGGCGACCTGATCACCCAGACGCAGTCGGCGGTGGTGCTGGAGAACCTGATCGGTCAGCTCCTCTTCAGCCGCGCCGCCGGCGGGGCGCCTGGTGGCGACAAATAGCGCGGGCTAAAGCGATTTCGTTCTCTGCTGGTGTCCCCAGATCCGGTGGACCGCAGCCCGGCGCGGCACAATATTCATTCCGTTTTTCAGGGGATTTTGATGTCTACCCCATCACCAATGCGAAAGCTGCTGGCGGCCCTGCTGCTGGGCGGTCTGCTCGCTGGCTGTGCCACCGGCCCCAACGCCAACCCCAGAGATCCGCTGGAGCCTTTCAACCGCGGTGTCGCTGGCTTCAACGACGCGGTGGATGGCGCTCTGCTCAAACCGGTTGCCACTGTTTACCGCGATGTCGCCCCCGACCTGGTGCGCACCGGGGTGAGCAATTTTTTTGGCAACCTGCGCGACGTGTGGTCCGCCATCAACGCCACGCTGCAACTGCGCCCGCGCGAAGCCACCGAGAACGCGATGCGTTTTGGCGTCAACACGGTGTTTGGCCTCGGCGGCCTGCTCGACATCGCGTCCGAGATAGGTATCGACCGCACCACACTCGACTTCGGCCAGACGCTGGGGCGCTGGGGCATCCCATCGGGCCCGTACCTTGTGCTGCCCATTTTTGGACCCTCCACGCTGCGCGATGCCGCCGGTTTCGGTGTGGAAACCCGGGGTGACCTGTTGCTCAGCCTGGACCACATTCCCACCCGCAACTCGTTCACGGCGCTGCGCCTGGTGGACACGCGCGCCAACCTGCTGCGCGCCACGTCCATGCTCGAAGGGGCTGCGCTCGACAAATACAGCTTTACCCGCGACATCTACCTGCAGCGCCGGGAGAGCCAGATCGAATCCCTCATCGACCAGGGTATCGGCCTGCCGTCCGCCCCGGATACAGAAAACAGCAAATGAACACCGCAACTTCACGCGGGTGCGCGATGCTTGCGGGAGCCGGCCGGTCTTCGGCATCTCCAAAACGGCAAGCGGCGCCAGCGGGCGCGGCATCCAGGGCCTTGTTGGCCCAGAAAGGCAATTCATGTTGAATCGACGTTCCTGGCTTGGCAGCCTGCTGCTGTCCGCAGCGAGCCTGCTGGTCTGGCCCGCCCACGCGTCAGATGAAGCCCCCGACGTGCTGATCAAGCGCCTCTCGGGCGAGGTGATGGCTGCGATCAAGGCCGATCCGGCGATTCAGGCGGGGGACATCAACCGCATCGTGACGCTGGTCGACACCAAGATCATGCCCAACGTGAATTTCACGCGCATGACCTCGTCGGCGGTGGGCCGCTTCTGGCGCCAGGCGACACCGGTGCAGCAGAAACAGCTGCAGGACGAGTTCAAGACCCTGCTGGTGCGCACCTATTCGGGTGCCTTGGGCGAGATCAAGGACCAGACGGTGAGCTTCAAGCCTTACCGGGCGCGCGCCGAGGACACCGAGGTGGTCGTGCGCTCCGAGGTGCGCGGCCGCGGCGAACCGGTCCAGCTCGATTACCGGCTGGAAAAAACGCCCGATGGCTGGAAGATCTACGACCTCAACGTGCTTGGCGTCTGGCTGGTGGAGACCTACCGGACCCAGTTTGCGCAGGAAATTGGCGCCAAAGGCATCGATGGCCTGATCGAGTCCCTGACCCAGCGCAACAAGAGCAACAGCACGGCCAAGGCCGGTTGACACCCACGATGAACGCCGTTGTCGAATCTTCGCCGCGCCTGGTCCTGCCTGAGCAATTGACGATGCAAAGCGCCGCCCAGGCGCTGAGCCTGTTGAAGCGCGAGCTGGGCAGCCAGCCGGGGCCGGCGGTGGAAATCGACGCGCAGGCCTTGCGTGTGCTCGACAGCTCGGCGGTGGCGGTGTTGCTGGAGCTGCGGCGCGAATTGCAGGCCGCAGGCCGAACGCTCAGCCTGCGCAACCCGCCGCAGCGGCTGCTCGATCTCGTGTCGCTCTATGGCGTGAGCGAATTGCTGCCGATCTGAGGTCGGTATGGGGTGCCCGCTCGGCGGGTGCGCGCGGGGCGGCTTAAAATGGCAGGTTGGCCCGATGCCCACGGATGTCCCGTGCCCCCTGGCCACCACCCTGGGGTTTCCCCAACGTCATGCCCGCCATCTCTTTCCAGCACGTTTCCAAAGTTTTCCCCTCCGCGCGCGGCGACCTGCATGCGCTGCGCGACGTGACGCTGGATATCGAGGCCGGTGAATTTTTTGGTCTGCTCGGGCCCAACGGCGCCGGCAAGACCACGCTGATCAGTATCCTCGCCGGCCTGACCCGCGCCAGCAGTGGGCAGGTGCTGGTGCACGGCAAGAACGTGCAGAGTGAATACCAGGCCGCGCGCCGCCTGCTGGGTGTGGTGCCGCAAGAGCTGGTGTTCGACCCGTTTTTCAACGTGCTCGAAGCCTTGCGCTTCCAGTCGGGCTACTTCGGTATCCGCCGCAACGATGCCTGGATCAACGAGCTGCTCGATGGCCTGGGCCTGGCCGACAAGGCCAATGCCAACATGCGCCAGCTCTCGGGTGGCATGAAGCGCCGTGTGCTGATCGCGCAGGCGCTGGTGCACAAACCCGCGGTGATCGTGCTCGACGAGCCCACCGCCGGCGTTGACGTGGAACTGCGCCAGACGCTGTGGCAGTTTGTCTCCGACCTGAACAAGCGCCTGGGCAGCACCGTGTTGCTGACCACCCACTACCTGGAAGAGGCCGAGGCCCTGTGCGGCCGCATCGCCATGCTCAAGCAGGGCCAGGTGGTGGCGCTGGACTCCACCTCGGCACTTCTCGCGCGCGCTGCAGCCAACGTGCTGCGCTTCAAGACCGACGCACCCTTGCCCGAAGACCTGGCCGCGCAGGCGCGGGTGACCGGGCGTGTGGTGCAGTTGCCGGCGCAGGACGCGCTGGCGGTCGAGCGCATCCTGGCGCGCCTGCGCGAGGCGGGCGTGGCGCCCGAAGACATCGAGATCCGCAAATCGGATCTGGAAGACGTGTTCCTGGATCTGACCAGCGCCCATCCCAGGACCGCCAGGCCGGAGGTGATCGCATGAGCGGCTGGCAGGCGCTGTTTTACAAGGAGATCCTGCGCTTCTGGAAGGTGGGGTTCCAGACCGTGGCCGCGCCGGTGATCACCGCCATCCTCTACCTGATGATCTTCGGCCACGTGCTGGAAGACCGGGTGCAGGTCTACAACTCGATCTCGTACACCGCCTTTTTGCTCCCCGGGCTGGTGATGATGAGCGTGTTGCAGAACGCTTTTGCCAACAGCAGCTCCTCGATGATTCAGAGCAAGGTGATGGGCAACCTGGTGTTTCTCATGCTCACGCCGCTGTCCCATCGCGCCTGGTTTTTTGCCTACGTGGGCTCGTCTGTGGTACGGGGTCTGGCGGTGGGCTTGAGCGTGATGCTGGTCACCTGGTGGTTTGCCAAACCTCCGCTGGTGGCGCCGTTGTGGATTCTGGTCTTTGCGGTCATGGGCGCCGGGCTGATGGGCACGCTGGGGCTGATCGCCGGCCTGTGGGCCGAGAAGTTCGACCAGATGGCTGCGTTCCAGAACTTCATCATCATGCCCATGACCTTTCTCTCGGGCGTGTTCTACTCGATCAGCTCCCTGTCCGATTTCTGGCAGCGGGTGAGCCATATGAACCCGTTTTTCTACATGATCGACGGTTTTCGCTACGGTTTCTTCGGCGTCAGCGACACCTCGCCCTGGCTCAGTCTGGGTCTGGTGGGCGGCTCCCTGCTGGCCGTGAGTGCGGTGGCGCTGCATCTGCTGCGCACCGGCTACAAAATCCGACAGTGAGGGGGGTTCGCCTGGCGCCAGACGCCGGGCGAGCACCTTGCTTCCACCCACGCTTCACGCCCAACCGACAAGATGACCGCTGAACAACTGCAACAACTGATCGCCGCAGGCCTGCCCTGCGAACACCTGGAGGTTTCGGGCGATGGCCGCCACTGGTCGGCCGTGATCGTCTCGCCAGCCTTCGAGGGTCTGCGCCCGATCGCGCGCCACAAGCGGGTGTACGACGCGCTGGGTGCACGCATCCAGAACGACGAGGTGCACGCGCTGTCCATGAAAACGCTCACCCCGGCCGAGTGGCAGAAAAAATGACCCCCTGCGCCGCGTCGCCTCACCCTCCCGGGGACGTCGCTGGCAGCCTGGCGCAGCCGGTTCTGCGGCGGCCCTGGTCTGGGACACCTCAAGCGGCGCCTACCGCTGATTGCTGAAAGATTGATTCCCCCATGGACAAACTGCGAATCACCGGCGGCCGCACCCTGCGCGGCGAGGTCACGATTTCGGGCGCCAAGAACGCGGCCCTGCCAGAGATGTGTGCGACCTTGCTGACCGACGAGCCGGTACACCTGCTCAATGTGCCGCGCCTGCACGACGTGGCCACCATGCGCCGACTGCTCGACAACATGGGCGTGAAATCGGAAACCCATGGCGAGCGCGGTGGCATGTCGTTTCACGCCGCCGAACCGATCCGGCCCGAGGCGCCCTACGAACTGGTGAAGACCATGCGCGCCTCGGTGCTGGCGCTGGGGCCGCTGCTGGCGCGCTTTGGCCACGCCAGGGTGTCGCTGCCGGGCGGTTGCGCCATCGGTTCGCGCCCGGTGGACCAGCACATCAAGGGCCTGCAGGCCATGGGCGCCGAGATCGTGGTCGAACACGGCTACATGGTGGCGCGGCTGCCGCAAGGCCGCAGCCGCCTGCATGGCGCGCGCATCGCCACCGACATGGTGACCGTGACCGGCACCGAGAACTTTCTCATGGCCGCGGCGCTGGCCGAGGGCGAGACCCTGCTGGAGAACGCGGCGCAGGAGCCCGAGATTCCCGATCTGGCCGAGATGCTGATCGCCATGGGCGCCAAGATCGAGGGCCATGGCACCAGCCGCATCCACATCCAGGGTGTGGAGCGCCTGCATGGCTGCACCCACCAGGTCGTGGCCGACCGCATCGAAGCCGGCACCTTCTTGTGCGCCGTGGCTGCGGCGGGAGGCGACGTGGTGTTGCGCCACGCCCGCTCGGACCACCTGGACGCGGTGATCGACAAGCTGCTCGAAGCCGGCGCCGAAATCGAAGCTGGGGAAGATGCCGCGGGTAGCTTCATCCGCGTGCGCGCCTTCGGCCGGCTCAAGGCCCAGAGCTTCCGCACCACCGAGTACCCGGGATTCCCGACCGACATGCAGGCCCAGTTCATGGCACTCAACTGCATCGCCGAGGGCACGGCCAAGGTCACCGAGACCATTTTCGAGAACCGCTTCATGCATGTGAACGAACTGGTGCGCCTGGGTGCGCTGATCCAGACCGAAGGCAAGGTCGCGGTGGTCGAAGGCGTGGGGCGACTTTCTGGCGCCACGGTCATGGCCACCGATCTGCGCGCCTCGGCCAGTCTGGTGATTGCCGGCCTGGTGGCCGAGGGCGAGACGGTGGTCGATCGCATCTACCACCTGGATCGCGGTTACGACCAGATGGAAGAGAAACTGCGCGGCATTGGCGCAGACATCCAGCGCTTCAAGTGAAAGGGAACTGCCCGTGATCACACTCGCCCTCTCCAAAGGCCGGATCTTCGACGAAACCCTGCCGCTGCTCGCTGCCGCGGGCATCGAGGTGCTGGAAGATCCAGAAAAGTCCCGCAAGCTCATCCTGCCCACCAGCCACCCGGACGTGCGTGTGGTGCTGGTGCGGGCCTCCGATGTGCCCACTTATGTGGAATACGGCGGTGCCGACCTGGGTGTGACCGGCAAGGACACGCTGATCGAGCACGGTGGCCAGGGCCTGTACCAGCCGCTGGACCTGCACATCGCGGCCTGCCGCATGAGCGTGGCGGTGCCGGCCGATTTCGACTATGCCTCGGCCGTGCGCCAGGGTTCGCGCCTGCGCGTGGCCACAAAATACACAGCCATAGCGCGCGAGTTCTTCGCCGGCAAGGGTGTGCACGTGGACCTGATCAAGCTTTACGGCAGCATGGAACTTGCGCCGCTGACGGGCCTGGCCGACGCCATCGTCGACCTGGTCTCCACCGGCAAGACCTTGCAGGCCAACCAGCTGGTCGAGGTCGAGCGCATCATGGAGATCAGTTCGCGGCTGGTGGTCAACCAGGCCGCGCTCAAGCTCAAGCAAGCCACCATCCGCCCCATCATCGACGCCTTCGCCAACGCCATCAGCGCCTCCGCCACGCCATGAGCCTTATCGCCCAACCCGTCCGCCTTTCCACCACGGCCGCCGACTTCGAGGCGCAGTTCGCCGCCCGGCTGCACTGGTCGGCCGAGACCGACGGCGCGATCGAGCAGCGGGTGGCAGACATCCTGGCCGATGTGAAGCGGCGCGGCGACGCGGCCGTGCTGGATTACACCGCGCGCTTCGACGGTCTGCAGGTGGCCAGCATGGCCGAACTCGAACTCACGCAGGCCGATTTCCGGCGCGCCTTCGACGGCCTGCCGCAGGCTCAGAAAGACGCGCTGCAAGCGGCGGCCCGGCGCGTCCGCAGCTACCACGAGGCGCAGAAGAAGGCCGGCGGCGAGAGCTGGAGCTACCGCGACGAAGACGGCACCCTGCTGGGCCAGAAAGTCACGCCGCTGGACCGCGTGGGCATTTACGTGCCGGGGGGCAAAGCCGCCTACCCATCGAGCCTGATCATGAACGCGGTGCCGGCCCACGTGGCCGGTGTGCAGGAAATCATCATGGTGGTGCCGACCCCGGTGCGCGGCAGCCTGGCCACTGGTGGCAGCGGCGCGGCCACCGCAGCGCGCGGCGAGCGCAACGAGCTGGTGCTGGCAGCCGCGTTTGTGGCCGGTGTCACGCGCGCCTTCACCATCGGCGGTGCACAGGCGATTGGCGCCCTGGCCTACGGAACGACCACCGTGCCCCGGGTCGACAAGATCACCGGTCCGGGCAATGCCTACGTGGCCAGCGCCAAGAAGCACGTGTTCGGCACCGTGGGCATCGACATGATCGCTGGCCCGAGCGAGATCCTGGTGCTGGCCGATGGCAGCACGCCCGCCGAATGGGTGGCGATGGACCTGTTCTCCCAGGCCGAACACGACGAGCTGGCACAAAGCATTCTGCTGTGCCCGGACGCCGCCTACATCGATGCCGTGCAAGCCGAGATTGACCGCCTGCTGCCCACCATGCCGCGCGCGGCCATCATTGCCAAAAGCCTGAACGACCGCGGTGCGCTGATCCACACGCGCGACATGGAAGAGGCCTGTGCCATCAGCAACCGCATCGCGCCCGAGCACCTGGAAGTCTCCAGCGCGGAGCCGCATCGCTGGGAGCCGCTGCTCAAACACGCCGGTGCCATCTTTCTCGGGGCCTACACCAGCGAAAGTCTGGGCGACTACTGCGCCGGCCCCAACCACGTCTTGCCCACCAGCGGCACCGCCCGCTTTTCCTCGCCCCTGGGCGTGTACGACTTCCAGAAGCGCAGCAGCCTGATCGAGGTCAGCGCCGCGGGCGCACAAAACCTGGGTGTCATCGCCGCCGAAATGGCCTACGGCGAAGGCCTGCAGGCGCACGCGCGCGCCGCTGAAATGCGCCTGAACGACGTGCCCCCGATGCGAGTCCCGACATGAGCACCACCACCGCCATCTCCCCCCTGCGCTTCATCCGGCAGGACATCCAGTCGATGCACGCCTACGCCATCCAGGATTCGGTGGGCATGGTCAAGCTCGACGCGATGGAGAACCCCTATCCGCTGCCGCCCGACTTGCAGCGTGCGCTGGGCGAGCGCCTGCGCGCAGTGGCCATCAACCGATACCCCGGCGCACGGATCGAGGAGCTGAAGCAGGCCTTGGCCGCCCACGTCGATCTGCCCGCAGGCTGCGGACTCATGCTGGGCAACGGATCGGACGAGCTGATCGCGTTGCTCGCCATGGCCTGCGACACGCCGGGCGCTTCCATCCTTGCACCACTGCCGGGCTTTGTCATGTACGCCATGAGCGCGCAGCTGCAAGGGCTGGCGTTCCATGGCGTGCCGCTCACCGCCAGCTTCGAGCTCGACGAGTCCGCCATGCTGAACGCGATGCGCGCGCACCAGCCGGCGATCACCTACCTGGCCTATCCGAACAACCCCACCGCCAACCTGTGGGATGCGGGGGTGATCCGGCGGCTGATCGCCGAGGCCGCCGGCTTCGGTGGTCTGGTGGTGATGGACGAGGCCTACCAGCCGTTTTCGAGCCGCAGCTGGCTGGCCGAGATGCGTGAGAACCCGGCGGCCAACGCCAACGTGCTGCTGATGCGCACGCTCTCCAAGTTCGGACTGGCCGGTGTGCGCCTGGGTTACCTGCTGGGCCCCCAGACGCTGGTGCACGAGGTGGACAAGCTGCGACCACCTTACAACGTGAGTGTGCTCAACGCCGAATGTGCCTTGTTCGCCCTGGACCACGCCGAGGTGTTCGCGGCCCAGGCAGCGCAGATCTGTGAGCAGCGCACGGTGCTTATCGAGGCGCTGGCCCGAATCCCCGGTGTTCATCCCTTCCCCAGCGACGCCAACATGGTGCTGGCCCGGGTGCCCGATGCACAACGTTGCTTCGACGCGCTCAGGGCGCGCGGCCTGCTGGTGAAGAATGTTTCTAAAATGCATGCATTGCTGGGCCAATGTCTGCGTCTGACGGTCGGCACCCCGACCGAAAACGCCTTGTTGATCAGCGCTTTGCCCGATTGTTTATGACCACTTCATCCTCCATCGCCACCGACCGCGTGGCCGACGTTCAGCGCAACACCGCGGAAACGCAGATTTCGGTGCGCATCAACCTCGATGGCAACGGTGTTGCCAGCTTGTCGACCGGCATCGGGTTTTTTGACCACATGCTTGACCAGATCGCGCGCCATGGGCTGATCGATCTCGATATCCAGGCCAAGGGCGATCTGCACATCGACGGCCACCACACGGTGGAAGACGTGGGCATCACGCTGGGCCAGGCTTTTGCCAAAGCGGTGGGCGACAAAAGAGGCCTGCGCCGCTACGGCCATGCCTACGTGCCGCTGGACGAGGCCTTGTCGCGGGTGGTGATCGATTTTTCCGGCCGCCCCGGCTTGCACATGCGCGTGCCATTCAAGAGTGGCATGGTGGGGGCGTTCGACACCCAGCTGGCGTTCGAGTTTTTTCAGGGCTTTGTCAACCACGCCGGCGTCACCCTGCACATCGACAACCTGCATGGCGAAAATGCCCACCACCAGGCCGAAACGGTGTTCAAGGCTTTCGCCCGTGCACTGCGCATGGCGCTGGAGCGCGACCCGCGTATGGGCGACACCATTCCTTCGACCAAAGGTTCTTTGTAGCCCTACCCCGGTCGCTCATGACACGCAAGACAGTGGCCGTGGTGGATTACGGCAGTGGCAATCTGCGTTCGGTGTCGCAGGCGGTGACCCGTGTCGCTGCGGGCCGTGGCCTGGAGGTGATCGTGACGTCCGACCCCCAGGCGGTGCTTGATGCCCAGCGTGTGGTGCTGCCCGGCCAGGGGCACATGGGCGATTGCACCCGCAGCCTGAGCGCCTCCGGCTTGCTTGACGCGGTGCTGCATGCAGCGGCCAACAAACCGCTGTTTGGTGTGTGTGTCGGCATGCAGATGCTGCTCGACCGCAGCGAGGAGGGCGACACCGCCGGTCTGAGGCTGATTCCCGGCGAGGTGCTGCGTTTCCGGCTCGATGGCCGGCTTCAGGCCGATGGCAGCCGTTTCAAGGTGCCCCAGATGGGCTGGAACCGGGTCTTTCATGCGCTGGGTCGGGGGCCCGCCCACGCGCTGTGGGACGGCATCGATGACGGTGCCTATTTCTATTTTGTGCACAGCTACTACGCCCGGCCACGGGATCCGCAGCATTGTGTGGGCGAGGCCGACTATGGCGGCCGCTTTGCCGCCGCAGTGGCCCGCGATAACATTTTTGCCACCCAGTTTCACCCCGAAAAAAGCGCCGACCAGGGCCTGGCGCTTTATCGCAACTTCCTGTCCTGGCAACCGTGAGCTCCCTCAGACCATCATGCTGCTGATTCCTGCCATTGACCTCAAAGACGGACAGTGTGTGCGCCTCAAGCAAGGCGACATGGACCAATCCACCGTGTTCGGTGAAGACCCTGCGGCCATGGCGCGCAACTGGGTCGACAAGGGCGCACGCCGCGTGCACCTGGTGGATCTGAACGGTGCCTTCGCTGGTAAGCCCAAAAACGAGCAAGCGATCCGAGCGATCCTGAAGGAGGTCGGCGCGGAGGTGGACGTGCAGCTGGGCGGCGGCATTCGCGACCTCGACACCATCGAGCGGTATCTCGATGCCGGTCTGCGCTACGTGATCATCGGCACCGCGGCGGTCAAGAACCCGGGGTTCCTGCAGGACGCCTGCACCGCGTTCGGTGGCCACATCATCGTGGGCCTGGACGCCAAGGATGGCAAGGTGGCCACCGACGGCTGGAGCAAGCTCACCGGCCATGAGGTGGTGGACCTGGGCAAGAAGTTCGAAGACTACGGCGTCGAAGGCATCATCTACACCGACATCGGGCGCGACGGCATGTTGAGTGGCATCAATATCGAAGCCACCGTGAAGCTCGCGCAAGCCCTGTCCATCCCCGTCATTGCCTCCGGTGGCCTGTCGAACCTGGAAGACATCCGCCAGCTCTGCGCGGTGGAAGACGAAGGGGTCGAGGGGGTGATCTGCGGCCGTTCCATCTACAGCGGCGATCTCGATTTCGAGGTAGCGCAGCAGCTGGCCGACGACTTGAACGGTTAACCCGATGCTGGCCAAACGCATCATCCCCTGCCTGGACGTCACCGGTGGACGTGTCGTCAAGGGCGTCAACTTTGTCGAGCTGCGCGACGCGGGCGATCCGGTGGAAATCGCCGCGCGCTACAACGAGCAGGGTGCCGACGAACTCACCTTCCTGGACATCACCGCCACCAGCGACGGTCGCGATGTCATCCTGCACATCATCGAGGCCGTGGCCGCGCAGGTGTTCATTCCGCTCACCGTGGGCGGCGGTGTGCGCACGGTGGACGACGTGCGGCGCCTGCTCAATGCGGGCGCCGACAAGACCAGCTTCAACTCGGCCGCGATCGCCAACCCGCAGGTGATCCGCGACGCTTCCGACAAATACGGTGCGCAATGCATCGTGGTCGCGATCGACG
The DNA here is from genome assembly GCA_964424415.1 of uncultured Hydrogenophaga sp. Taxonomy (GTDB): domain Bacteria; phylum Pseudomonadota; class Gammaproteobacteria; order Burkholderiales; family Burkholderiaceae_C; genus Hydrogenophaga. The sequence continues at coordinate 12,887 of CAYRIT010000004.1, read as the reverse complement.
CCAAGCGCCGCTTCGGTGACGACATGCTTGAACGCGGCGAGGGCTGGGACGTCTACAGCCACGGCGGACGCAAGAACACCGGGCTGGATGCGGTGGCCTGGGCCCGGCAGATGGCTGACTATGGCGCCGGCGAAATCCTGCTGACCAGCATGGACCGCGACGGCACCAAGTCCGGGTTCGACCTGGAGCTCACCCGCACCGTGGCCGATGCGGTGGGGATCCCCGTGATCGCCTCGGGCGGCGTGGGCACGCTGGACCACCTGGCCGACGGCGTGCAGCAAGGCCACGCAGACGCGGTGCTGGCCGCAAGCATTTTTCACTACGGCGAATTCACCGTGGGCCAGGCCAAGGCGCGCATGGCCGAGCGCGGCATCCCGGTTCGCCGCTAGGCTCGGCCAAAGCCGGTGGCGGTTCCGTCAGGGCCGGTCCAGCCCGGGGGGGAACTGCCGAACAAAGCGGTCTTCCAGCTCGCCCACACTGGCATTCAGTCCATTGCCGGTGTGTTCGATGGTCTGGGTGAGAGCGGTTTTCACGCTGTCCATCCGCTGCAGTTGCTTTTCCGACAACTCGCTTTCGCGCGTGGCGGCGGCCTGCAGCTCGGCGCGCAGGAATTCGCGCAGTTCGGTGAAGCGCGAAGCCTCGGCCTTGTCGGCCAGGTTGCGCTGCTCGGCGGCCTCGCGGGTGATGCGGCGCACCTCCATCAGATGGCTGGTCTGAAAAAACACAAGCGCCAACAAAAACACCACCAGCACCGCCACCAGCATGCCCAGCATCACCAGACCCAGCGGCGCCTGTACCTCCGACAGACCGAGGTTGAGGCGGGTGGGCTGGAGGATGGCCTCGAAATTGAGCGCCACGAAAGCGGCGATCAGCAAAATCATGGCAATCAGCAACAGGGTACGAAAACGCATGGGGCCTCCTGGATGTGCGCCGCAGAGGTCGTCAGGACCCAGCGGCATGGCGGCCATGCTACCCCGATTGGCCGGCACCGGTTGGCCGTGGTGCGGTGTGACGCGCATGGTAGATTCGTCGGCATGAATTGGCTCGATGGGGTGAAATGGGATGCACAAGGCTTGGTGCCGGTGATCGCGCAGGAAGCGGACAGCGGCGATGTGCTGATGTTCGCGTGGATGAACCGCGAGGCGCTGGCCAAGACCGCTGAGCTTGGGCGCGCGGTCTACTTCAGCCGATCGCGCGGCAAACTCTGGTTCAAGGGCGAAGAGTCCGGCCATGTGCAGACCGTGCACGACATCCGCCTGGACTGCGACAACGACGTGGTGCTGCTCAAGGTCACCCAGCTTGGCCACGAACCTGGCATCGCCTGCCACACCGGGCGCCACAGCTGCTTCTACCAACGCCATGAGAACGGCGAGTGGCGGGCGGTTGATCCGGTGCTCAAAGACCCCGGAACCATCTACAAATGAACGCGTCCTTACCGTCCCAAGACAAGCTTGACCGCCTTGCCGCCGTGATCGAGAGCCGCAAGCCGGCCCATGGCGGTGATCCCGACAAAAGCTACGTGGCGCGGTTGCTGCACAAAGGCCCGGACGCTTTCCTGAAAAAGATCGGCGAGGAAGCGACCGAGGTGGTGCTCGCGGCCAAAGACTGTGACCACGGCGGCGACACCCAGAAGCTGGTCAACGAGGTGGCCGATCTCTGGTTCCACTGCCTGATCGCGCTGGCCCATCACGGCAGGACACCGGCCGATGTGGTGGCCGAACTGGAGCGCCGAGAAGGCCTCAGCGGGCTGGAAGAAAAGGCGCTGCGCAAGGCGGTGGCGCGCGAGAGCGGCGAGTGAGCAACGGGAGAACGCGGTGAACGACATCATCGACGTGGCGGCGACCGACAGCGAAAAGGCCCAGTCGCTCAAAACGGTGGGCTGGATCAGTTATCTGCTGCATCTGATCGTGGCGGTGGCTGCGGTGTTGCCTGGTGCGCAGGTCGGTGCGGGCCTGCTGGTCGTCGCGCTCATCATCGATCTGGTGAAAAAATCCGATGCCCAGGGCACCTGGCAGGCCAGCCATTTCTCCTGGCGCATCCGCACCGTGATCTGGGCGGGGGTGCTGTATGTCGTCACCATCCCGCTGTGGCTGCTGTTTGTTCTGCCCGGCTGGTTGGCATGGGCCGTGATTTCCCTCTGGTTTCTCTACCGCATCGTCAAAGGCATGGTGCGCATGAACGCCAGCCAGGCCATGCCCGACTGATTCCGCCGGGCCTTTTATCCGTCTGTTTTTCCATGAGCACACACGACCCGAACTGTATTTTCTGCAAGATCATCGCCGGTCAGATCCCGTCCAACAAGATCCACGAGGACGATGAGCTGTTTGTCTTTCACGATATCCATCCCTGGGCGCCGGTGCACTTTCTCATGGTGCCCAAGCGGCACATCGTCTCTATGGCCCATTTGTCTCCAGACGACGCTGCGCTGATGGGCCGAATGATGCTGCTTGCTCCGCGGCTCGCGCTGGAGCAAGGGTGCAATCCGTATCCCGAGGGCGGCTTTCGCATGGTGTGCAACACCGGCGCCGAAGGTGGGCAAGAAGTGGAGCATCTGCACTGGCATGTCATGGGCGGTCCGCGGCCTTGGCTGCGCGGCTGAGCGCCAGTGCCGCCCCACCACCGACGGGCACGGGAAAACCCGCTGCGGTGCCGGTGAACTCTGCTCGCGGCTTAGAATCCCACACTTGGCGCCACGCGCCGACCACCTTCTCTGGAGAACATCATGGGTTCCTTTTCGATCTGGCACTGGCTCATCGTGCTGCTCATTGTGGTGATGGTTTTTGGCACCAAAAAACTCAAGAACATCGGCTCGGACCTCGGCGGCGCGGTCAAGGGCTTCAAGGACGGCATGAAGGAGGGCGGACAGGACCCGGCCGAAAGCGCTGCTGCGCCGGCCGGTCAGGTCGCGCAGGACACGCGCCTGGACAAAAACACCATCGACGTCGAAGCCAAGCAGAAAAGCTGAAGCTGCCGCAGGAGCGGCGTGTGGCCCCGCTCAATGCGCGGGCCTGTCAAGTCGCTTACCGTTCGCCTGACCCCTGGATCGCTGACACATGATTGACTTGGGCATTTCCAAGCTCGCCCTGATCGGGGCGGTGGCGCTCATCGTCATTGGGCCGGAGAAGTTGCCGCGGGTGGCACGCACGGTGGGCGCCTTGTTGGGCAAGGCCCAACGCTACGTGTCCGACGTCAAGGCCGAGGTCAGCCGCTCGATGGAGCTTGAAGAGCTCAAGAAAATGAAAGAGTCGATGGAGTCGGCCGCCCGCGACGTGGAGGGCTCGGTGAAAAACACCGCATCCGATTTCGAAAAATCCTGGTCCGAGGCCACCGCGGAGCTGGAAGGCAGCGGCTATGGCGCGGACGCCCTGCAGAACATCGGTAGCGATGCGCCGCCGGTCTACAAACACCCCAAGAAGAACTGGCGCGTTAAGCAAAAGGCCATGCCCCAGTGGTTCAAGGCGCGCACCGGCGTGCGCACCCGTACCCAGTCGGGGGCGGCGCGTGTTGCGCGCTTTCGGCCCCGCTCCCCCAACGTGCCTCGCTGATGCCCGATCCCAATAATTCCCCCGACGAACTCGCCGGCAGTGAGCAGCCGTTCGTGCAGCACCTGATGGAGCTGCGCGACCGGCTGATCTACGGCGTCGTGGGCCTGGCGATCTGCATGGCTATCCTGGCTTTTTGGCCTGGACCCAGTGGGCTCATCGACCTGATCGCCGTCCCGATTCGGGCCCACATGCCGCCCGACGCAAAACTGATCGCGGTGGGCGTTTTTTCACCGTTCTTTGTGCCCATCAAGGTGCTGGCGATGGCCGCGCTGCTGCTGTCGCTGCCGTGGTGGATGTACCAGATCTGGGCTTTTGTGGCGCCGGGACTTTACAGCCACGAAAAGAAATTTGCGATCCCGCTGATCACGCTCGGGAGTTTGCTGGCCTATACGGGCATCGGATTCGTGCAGTTCTTTGTGCTCGACAAGATGTTTGGCTTCATCCAGAAGTTCACGCCCGCCAGTGTGGCGGCGACACCCGATATCGCCTCCTACGTCGAGGCCATTCTTTCGCTGTATCTCGCGTTTGGCCTGGCGTTTCAGGTGCCGATCGTGGTGGTATTGGCAGTCAAGATGAATCTGGTGACGCCCAAGCAGCTGAAGGAATTTCGCGGCTACTTCATCGTGGTGGCTTTTGTTGTTGCCGCCATCGTCACGCCGCCCGATGTGATTTCCCAGCTCGCGCTGGCACTGCCCATGTGCCTGCTCTATGAGATCGGTATCTGGGGCTCGCAGTGGTTCGTGAAGAACACTGCCGCACCGACGGAAACCGGAGAAGCCAGCCAGTAGACCGTTGCGCGGCACCGCCGCCCGTGGGTTGGTTCAGCGAGACGGTGGGGTGGAGGCAGGCCGGCGACCGGGCGTGACGCTCAGGCTCTGGTTGCCGTCGCGCCGGGTGACGGCCAGAGTGGCCGCCTCCCCCGGTTTCAGTGCGGCAACCGCAGAGAGCAGCTGAGCCACATTGCCCACCGGGCGGCCCGCCACCTCGGTGATCACGTCTCCAGGCTGGATGCCCGCCTTCGCGGCCGGGCCGTTTTGCAGCACACCGGTGATGATCACGCCCTGGCCCGCGGGGATGCCAAAACTCTCTGCCAGTTCGGGCGAGAGGTCCTGCGGTTCCACGCCGATCCAGCCACGGGTCACCTGACCATCGCGCACGATGGACTCCAGCACATTCTTCGCAGTGGACGTGGGGATGGCAAATCCGATGCCCATGGAGCCACCCGAGCGCGAATAAATTGCGGTGTTGATCCCCATGAGGTGGCCCTGGATGTCCACCAGCGCACCGCCCGAATTGCCCGGGTTGATGGCGGCATCGGTCTGTATGAAATTTTCAAACGTGTTGATGCCCAGCTCGGTGCGACCCAGCGCACTCACGATGCCACTGGTCACCGTCTGCCCGACGCCAAACGGGTTGCCGATGGCCAGCACCAGGTCGCCGATGGCGAGCGCGTCAGAATCGCCCAGCGTGATCACCGGCAGGTCGCCCAGGTCGACCTTCAGGATCGCGAGATCGGTTTCCGGGTCGGTCCCGATCACCTTGGCCGCGCCCTTGCGCCCGTCATTGAGGAATACCTCGATTTCGTCGGCTTCCTCAACCACATGGTTGTTGGTGAGGATGTAGCCGGCCGGGCTCACGATCACGCCCGAACCCAGTCCGGCCTGCGGCTGCGAAGAGTCCTGTTCGCCAAAAAAGAAGCGAAACCAGGGGTCGGCGGTGGCCGGGTTGTTGGCGACGGCCTTGCTGGTGTTGATGCTCACCACCGCTGGCGAGGCGACCCGCGCGGCCGAACTGAAGCTCTGCAGGCCCGGCCCACTGGTATGAGCAGGCCCGCTGGACTCCAGCACCGGCACCACCGAAGCCATCACCGGTTTGCGGTTGAGCCAGTCGGGTTTGAGCGTGGCGACCACAAAAAACGCGGCGAGCAGCACGGTCACGGATTGGGCAAATACAAGCCAGAGTCGTTTCATCTTGTGAGGCGAGTGGTATCGGGTAGGGTTCAAGGTTTGACCCAGGCGCAATTGTCCTGCATATGGTTGCGATGCCGCCGCCTTCAAGCCGGTTGACACAAGTCAATGCACGATTGGCTTCCAGCGGTTGCAATGGATCTGTCAATAAACCATCAAAAGAAGGTGTGGGTCATGAAGTTGTTTGTGGATCTGTTTTCGACCGACTACGGGTTGTTCAGCATCGGCGTGATCGTCTTCATGCTGGGTATGGGGGTGTGGTACTACCGTTTTTTCAACCGGAAGATGGACGAGTCGGAGCGCCAGCAAGGCTGAGCCGCCTGCCGCAGGCAGCGCTTGTGCTGCATTGCGGCGTCAACGGCACAGGACGGGTGTCGTGGCTGTCAGAATGGCAGACGCGTGTGGGCGTGCTGTTGCTTTGCCTGTTTCGCCGCCTGTGTCGGTAACGTCATGACCCACCCATCCTCTCTGCCCAATCCAGTGGATCCGCCGGTTTCTCGCCAGGCGCTGCTCGCAGCGCTTGATGGCTTGCTTCAGCCGGCCGAGTATCGGGATTACGGACCCAATGGCCTGCAGGTGGAAGGGGGCCCCTTGGTGCGCAAGCTGGTCACGGGGGTGACCGCCAGCCTGGCGCTGATCGAGGCCGCGATCGCCGCGCGTGCCGACGCGATCCTGGTGCACCACGGGCTGTTCTGGCGCGGTCAGGATGGCCGGGTGACCGGATGGATGAAGCAGCGCCTCTCGCGCCTGCTGGCCCGCGACGTCAACCTCTTCGCCTACCACCTGCCGCTCGATGCCCATCCGGTGCTGGGCAACAACGCGCAACTGGCCCGCGTGCTGGGCATTGCGCTGCTGCCACCGGAATCGGGCCGTTTTGGCGACCAATCCCTGGGTTTCCTGGGACGGCGATCGATGGACTCCGCGCAGGCACTCGCGGATCATGTGGCGTCGGTGCTGGGGCGACCGGTCACGCTGGTGGCTGGGGCCGATCGGCGCATGGAGCGCATCGCTTTGTGCACCGGCGGTGCCCAGAGTTATTTCGAGTCAGCGATTGCCGCGGGTGCTGACGTGTTCATCACCGGCGAAATATCCGAGCCGCAGGTCCACTACGCGCGGGAGTGTGGCGTGGCCTACATCGCCTGCGGACACCATGCCTCCGAGCGCTACGGCGTCCGGGCGGTGGGGGCTGCGATGGCCGAGCAGCTGGGGCTCGCGCACGAATTCATCGACATCCCCAATCCGGCATGACCTCGATACCAATAGCCGCCCACGCCGGAGCCACACAGCGATCCATCCGGCCGCTGGTGGTGACCCAGGGAGACCCGGCCGGCATCGGGCCGGAGATCGTGCTCAAGGCGGTGCAGCAGCGTCCCGACCTGCTGCCCCGTTTGCTGGTGGCGGGGGACGTGCCTACGCTGCGCCGTGCGGCGGGTTTTCTGAGCAGCGGTGTGCCGCCGGTGATGCTGGCAGAGGTCGGTGGCTGCGATGCGCTGGATAGCGTGCCGACCGGCTGTCTGGCGGTGGTGCAGGCCTGCTCACCCCATCCGACCGTGCCGCTCGGGCGCGTCAGCGAGGTCGCTGGCCGGGTGGCTGCCGATACGATCCGCTGGGCAGCGGCTTCGGTTCTGGACGGACGCTGCAGTGCGATGGTGACCGCGCCGATCCACAAAGAAGCCTTGGCGGCTGCGGGTGAACCCTATCCGGGCCATACCGAGATGTTGCAGGCGCTGGCGGCCGAGCACCACGGGGTGTCCATCAAGCAGATGCCGGTGCGCATGATGCTCAGTTGTCCGGAGCTGCGAACGGTGCTGGTGAGCATCCACCTGTCATTGCGCGATGCCATCGCTTGTGTGAGCGAGGCGCAGGTGCTGGAGACGCTGCGCATCACCGCACGCCATTTCGAGCGCTGTGGCTGGCCTGGCGTGCGCATCGGCGTGGCGGGGCTCAACCCGCACGCGGGAGAGGGCGGATTGTTCGGCCGCGAGGAAATCGAGGCGATCGCGCCTGCGGTGGCGCTGGCGCGGCTGCAAGGCATCGATGCCACCGGGCCACACGCGCCCGACACGGTGTTCATGCGTGCCCGCCAAGGCGAGTTCGACCTGGTGCTGGCCATGTACCACGACCAGGGCCTGATCCCCGTCAAGCTCATGGGTCTGGAGCATGGTGTGAACACCACGCTGGGTTTGCCGCTGGTGCGCACCAGTCCGGACCATGGCACCGCTTTCGATCTGGCGGGCACCGGACGGGCCAGCCCGGACAGTCTGCTGGCAGCGATTGACGCCGCCCTCGCCATGACCGCAACTCAGGCGCCTGGGGGCGTGTAAAAAAAGAGTCGCGATCCGCGTGCCGCTCAAGGTCTGATTCGCCCGCGACAGCGAGAGGGTGGTTTTACTTGCGCAGGCTGTCGCGAATTTCACGCAGCAGCACCACATCCTCCGGCGGCGCGGCAGGTGGTGCGGGCGGCACTTCGCGCTTGAGGCGGTTCACCTGTTTGATCATCATGAAAATGATGAAGGCCAGGATGGTGAAGTTGATTGCCACGGTGATGAAATTGCCATAGGCGAGGGTGGGCACACCCGCTTGCTTGAGCGCTGCCAGTGTGTGTGCCGTACCTTCGGGCACCTTCCCCAGCGCGATGAAGAGGTTGGTGAAGTCGAGGTTGCCAAAAATGGCCCCCACGATGGGCATGATGATGTCTTCCACCATCGAGGTCACGATCTTGCCAAAGGCGCCGCCGATGATCACACCGACTGCCAGATCGATCACGTTGCCTTTGACAGCAAACTCCTTGAACTCTTGCATCATGCCCATGGATTTTCTCCTGTTGCGAATGGGGTGCCCGCGGGTATCCGAGTGCTTGGCCAGCGTGTCCCGCGCTTCGTATCTGGTGTCCGACGCGCTGGTAGGCTGATCAGCGGAAGGCTTCACTTGGATGGTGTGCGGCATTCTGACACACCGGAAACCTGCGCCATGTAACGCATGGCGTCGATGGCGGCTCGGCCTCTGTCCCGGCTTTGAGCAAAAGGCGGATCGTGGCTCCGCTGATTCCCGCGATATCCACAAAACCGTGTTACGCGGTCCGTTAGAATCGTGTGCTGTCCCCCGTACACGCCCCGTTTCAGAAAGTCCCCCATGAGTGAAGCAACCGTCGGTGCCAACGTCGATAACAGCCGTCGCACGTGGCTGATTACCTCCGCCGCCATGGGCGGCGTCGGCGCAGCCGCAGTCGCCGTGCCGTTCGTGAGCAGTTTTCAGCCATCCGAGAAGGCCAAGGCCGCCGGTGCCGCTGTGCAGGTCGACATCTCGACGTTGCAGCCCGGCGAAAAGCGCGTGGTGGAGTGGCGCGGCAAGCCCGTATGGATCATGCGCCGCACGCCTGAGCAGCTTGCTGAATTGCCCAAGCACGATGCCGAGCTCGCAGATCCGAATTCCGAACGCACCGCCTACCCCACACCCGCATACGCGAAAAACGAGCACCGCTCGATCAAGCCGGAGGTGCTGGTGGCCGTGGGTATCTGCACCCACCTGGGTTGCTCGCCCGGCGACAAATTCACGCCAGGTCCGCAGCCGTCGCTTCCCAATGACTGGCCAGGCGGTTTTCTCTGCGCTTGCCATGGTTCCACCTTCGATCTTGCGGGCCGCGTGTTCAAGAACAAGCCGGCACCCGACAACCTAGAGGTGCCGCCGCATTACTACCTGTCCGACACCACCTTGCTGGTGGGTGAAGACAAGGCCGCCTGATCACCCCGCACGAGGCATCCATGGCTGAATTCAAAGAACTTCCCCCCGGCGCACCCGTCACGGCGCAGGTCACCAACTGGTTTGAAAATCGCTTCCCGACAGCGTTTGACGCCTACCGTGTCCACATGTCGGAGTACTACGCGCCCAAAAATTTCAACTTCTGGTACATCTTCGGTTCGCTGGCGCTGCTGGTGCTGGTGATACAGATCGTGACCGGCATCTTTCTGGTCATGCACTACAAGCCCGATGCCACGCTCAACGGCGCAGGCATTCCCGTGGCGTTTGCCTCGGTTGAGTACATCATGCGCGATGTGCCCTGGGGCTGGCTGATCCGTTACATGCACTCCACCGGTGCGTCGGCGTTTTTTGTGGTGGTGTATCTCCACATGTTCCGGGGCCTGCTTTACGGTTCTTACCGCAAGCCGCGCGAACTGGTCTGGATCTTTGGTTGCGCCATTTTCCTGGTCCTGATGGCCGAGGCTTTCATGGGCTACCTGTTGCCTTGGGGCCAGATGTCTTATTGGGGCGCTCAGGTGATCGTGAACCTGTTTTCGGCCATTCCTTTCGTCGGACCCGATCTGGCCTTGCTGATCCGCGGCGATTACGTCGTTGGCGACGCCACGCTCAACCGCTTCTTCAGCTTCCACGTGATCGCTGTGCCACTGGTGCTGCTGGGTCTGGTGGTGGCGCACTTGCTGGCTTTGCACGATGTGGGGTCCAACAACCCCGACGGCGTGGAGATCAAGGCAACCAAGAATGAAAAAGGTGTCCCGCTCGACGGCATCCCTTTCCACCCCTTCTACACGGTGCATGACATCTTTGGGGTATCGGTGTTCCTGATGGCTTTCTCGGCTATCGTGTTCTTCGCGCCCGAACTGGGTGGGTTCTTCCTGGAGTTCAACAACTTCATCCCGGCCGATCCGCTGGTGACGCCGCTGCACATCGCGCCCGTCTGGTATTTCACGCCGTTCTATTCCATGCTGCGTGCCGTCACCAGCGAAATGATGTACGCGCTAATTGTCTGTGTGGTGCTCGGCGCGCTGGTCGCAACGCTCAGGATGCGCCTTGGTGCCACGATGAAGGCGGCGGTGGTGGGTGGTGCCGTGGTTTTGATCGCCCTGATGCTCAGCATCGATCCCAAGTTCTGGGGTGTGGTCGGCATGGGTGGTGGTGTGGTGGTTCTGTTCTTCTTGCCTTGGCTGGACAACAGCCCGGTGAAGTCGATTCGCTACCGCCCGACCTGGAATAAATGGCTGTACCTGGTGTTCGTGATCAATTTCCTGATCCTGGGCTACTTGGGCGTCCTGCCACCGTCTCCGATCGGTGAGCGCGTTTCTCAGGCAGGCACCTTGTTCTACTTTGGCTTCTTCTTGCTCATGCCGTGGTGGAGCCGTCTGGGCGAGTTCAAGACCGTTCCCGCTCGCGTCACCTTCAAGCCCCACTGAGCACTCAAAAGTCAATCCGGAGAGTCAATCCAATGAAGAAGATCATTCTGGGCTTTGCGCTGGCCCTGGGCCTGTCGGGTGCTGTTTGGGCGTCTGACGCCGGCATTGTCATGGACAAGGCGCCGCAGCGCACCAACGACATGGCTGCCTTGCAGAACGGCGCCAAGCTGTTCGTCAACTATTGCCTGAGCTGCCACTCGGCCTCGTTCATGCGCTTCAATCGGTTGCGTGACATCGGCTTGACCGACAAGCAGATTGCCGAAAACCTGGTGTTCACCACCGAAAAAATCGGCGACACCATGAAAGTGGCGATGAGCCCGACCGATGCCAAAGCCTACTTTGGTGCCAATCCACCCGATCTGACACTGGTGGCGCGCTCACGAGCATCGCTGTCGTATTCGGGGGCAGACTACATCTACACCCTGTTGCGCAGCTACTACCGCGACCCGGTGGCGCTGACCGGTTGGAACAACAAAGCGTTCCCGGCCATTGGCATGCCCAATCCGCTGTGGCAGCTGCAGGGCGAGCAGCGCCCTGTCTATGCCAAGGTGGAGAGCCACGGCCACGAGGTCGAGGTACTCAAGGGCTGGGAGCAGGTCAAGCCCGGCACCATGACGCCGGCCCAGTTCGACCAGAACGTCGGTGATCTGGTGGCCTACATGCAGTGGATGGGTGAACCCGCACAGAACGGCAGGATTCGCATCGGCGTCTGGGTGTTGCTCTTCCTCGCGGTGTTCACCGTGGTTGCGTGGCGCCTCAACGCCGCCTTCTGGAAAGACATCAAATAATCGCTTCGGCGACGCGATGACGGCGCGCCCGTCATCCGGCTGCCGCAGATCCACAGTGGTTGGCAGCACCCTTGGGGTTTGTTGCCGTCCACTGTTTTTGCATTCAAGGAGATCACTTTATGATGGTTTTGTACTCGGGTACCACCTGCCCCTATTCGCACCGTTGCCGCTTTGTGTTGTTCGAGAAGGGAATGGATTTCGAGATTCGCGATGTGGATCTCTACAACAAGCCCGAGGACATCAGTGTGATGAACCCGTACGGACAGGTGCCGATCTTGGTCGAGCGCGACCTCATCCTTTACGAGTCCAACATCATCAACGAGTACATTGACGAGCGCTTTCCCCACCCGCAACTCATGCCGGGCGACCCGGTGGATCGCGCCCGTGTCCGTCTGTTCCTGCTGAATTTCGAGAAAGAGCTGTTTGTGCACGTCTCTTTGCTGGAGTCGCGCAGCGCCAAGGGCAACGAGAAAGCGCTGGAAAAGGCGCGCTCGCACATTCGCGATCGGCTCACGCAGCTAGCGCCCGTGTTCCTGAAAAACAAGTTCATGCTGGGGGACAATTTCTCGATGCTTGACGTGGCGATCGCACCGCTGCTGTGGCGGCTGGACTTTTATGGCATCGAGCTCAGCAAAAACGCCGCGCCGCTGTTGAAGTATGCCGAGCGCATTTTCTCGCGTCCGGCCTACATTGAGGCACTCACGCCCTCGGAAAAGGTGATGCGAAAGTAAGACACGACGCCCTGCCAACATGGTTGGTCGGCCTCCGAAAAAATCCCGTGCACCGATGACCGGCAACGCCCATGACACGCCATCCACCCGGCCGTATCTGATACGGGCCTTGCACGAATGGTGCTCGGACAACGGGTTTTCGCCTTACATCGCGGTACACGTGGACGGGGCGGTTCGGGTGCCGATGGAGTTTGTGAAGAATGGCGAAATCGTGCTCAACGTGAGTTTCGATGCGACGAGCTCGCTGCGGCTGGGCAACGATTTTGTCGAGTTCAAGGCCCGTTTCGGAGGTGTGGCGCGCGAGATTGTGGTGCCCATCGACCATGTGATCGCTATCTACGCCCGTGAAAATGGTCAGGGTATGGCTTTCCCCGCGCCGTCCGCCAACGGGGCGGGAGCTCTCGATGACGAGACAGCTTTGGGGCCAGGTGATGATGGTCATGTACCGGGTCCTGGAGCCGTCTTGCACGCTGTGCCCAGCGAGGGCGAGACCGGGCAGATCTCAACCGATTCAGTCGAACCTCCACCGGTGCCACCGAGCCCCAAGCGCGGTCCAGCTCTGCGTCGCGTCAAGTAAAATGATGGGCTTTGATCGCCGCTTTAGCTCAGTTGGTAGAGCAATCGCCTTGTAAGCGATAGGTCGTCTGTTCGAGTCAGACAAGCGGCACCA